>DASUUN010000484.1:0-11279 GCA_036374055.1 Burkholderiales bacterium | reverse complement strand
GAACCTGGCGCACGCGCACGGCGAGGACGCCGATGCGATCTGCAAGCGGCTGGTCCAGGACCTCGGCTGCGCGGGCTACCTGCAGCACTGCGTCACCGAGACGCCGGACGTGCGCTCGATCGCCCTGCTTCGGGAAGTGTTCGCGTACCACGCCGGGCTCGCCGACTTCGCGTTCGTGATGCAGGGCCTGGGCAGCGGACCCATCGCTCTCGCAGGGACCGATGCGCTGAAGAAGCGCTACCTTGCAAAGGCCGCAAGCGGCGACGCGATCGCGGCGTTCGCGCTGTCCGAGCCCGAGGCCGGCTCGGACGTGCAGGCCATGACGACTTCGGCAAGGAAGCAGGCAAGCGGCTGGCTGCTCGACGGCACCAAGACCTGGATCTCGAACGGCGGCATCGCGCACTTCTATGTCGTGTTCGCCAGGGCCGAGGAGGGCATCACTGCCTTCGTGGTCGACGCCGGCGAGGTGGATGCCTCCAGGCGCATCCACATCGTGGCACCGCATCCGATGGCCACGCTGGAGCTGAAAGGCGCCAGGGGCACGCTGCTCGGCGAGCCGGGGCAGGGGTTCAAGCTGGCGTTGCGCAACCTCGACATTTTCCGCACGACCGTGGCGGGTGCTGCGCTGGGTTTCGCGCGTCGAGCGCTTTTTGAATCTATTGAACGTTCGAAAACCCGGAAGATGTTCGGCCAATCGCTCGCCGAGTTCCAGTTGACGCAAGCCAAGCTCGCGGACATGGCCACTGCCGTCGAGGCCGGCGCGCTGCTTGCCTACAAGAGCGCCTGGGTGAAAGACGTGAAGAAGGCGCGCGTCACGCGCGACGCCGCCATGGCCAAGATGTTCGCCACCGAGGCCGCGCAGCAGGTGGTCGACAACGCGGTGCAGATCTGCGGCGGCCTGGGGGTGATGCGCGGCCACCCGGTCGAGCGGCTGTACCGCGAAGTGCGCGCGCTGCGCATATATGAAGGCGCCACCGAGGTGCAGAAGCTGATCATCGCGAGGGACCTGCTGAAGCCATGAGATATACCGCGCACGTCGATACCTTCGCGCGCGACAATCTGCCGCCGCGCTCCGCCTGGCCGGAGTTCGTGTTCGAGCTGCCCGAGCTGCACTATCCCGGGCGCCTCAATTGCGCCACGGAGCTGCTGGACAAGCCGGTGACGCGGGGCCACGGCCACCGCATAGCGCTGCGCACGCCCGACGGCGAATGCACCTATACCCAGCTGTTCACGCAGGCCAACCGACTGGCTAACGTGCTGGTGCGCGAGATGGGCCTCAAGCCCGGTAACCGGGTGCTGCTGCGGGGTCCCAACAACCCGATGATGGCCGCCTGCTGGTTCGCGGTCATGAAAGCCGGGGGCGTGTGCGTCGCGACCATGCCCCTGCTGCGCGCCAAGGAGCTCACGGAGATCATCCAGAAGGCCGAGATCTCGCATGCGCTGTGCGACAAGCGCCTGGAGGCGGAGCTGGCCGCGGCGGCCTCGAGCTGCCCGACGCTCCGGGACGTCAGGTTCTGGTTCGACGATTCCCCCGGCTCGCTCGACGAGCTGTCGCTCAAGCAGCCGCTGTGGTTCACCAACGCCGCGACCGCCGCCGAGGACGTGGCGCTGATCGCCTTCACGTCGGGGACCACCGGCAAGCCGAAGGGCACGGTGCACTTCCACCGCGACGTGGTGGCGATGTGCGACGCTTTCCCGCGGTCCATCCTCAAGACGCACAAGGACGACATCTACTGCGGCACCCCGCCGCTCGCCTTCACCTTCGGGCTCGGAGGCATGCTGTGCTTCCCCCTGCGCTACGGCGCCTCCAGCGTGCTGGTCGAGAAGCACACGCCGGAGACGCTGCTCGAAACCATCCAGCGCTTCAGGGCGACGGTGTGCTTCACCACGCCGATCATGTACCGGCAGATGGCGGCGCTCGCCAACGGGGCCAGGCTGCAATCGCTTAAGAAGTGCGTATCGGCGGGCGAGGCGCTGCCCGATGCCACCCGGCAGCTGTTCAAGGAGGCGACCGGCATCGAGATCATCGACGGCATCGGCTCCACCGAAATGATCCACATCTTCATCTCCCATACGCCCGAGCGCGTGCGCCGCGGCGCGACCGGCTATGCGATTCCCGGCTACCGCGCGACCGTGCTGGACGAGCAGGGCGCCCCCTGCAAGATCGGCGAGGTCGGCCGGCTGGCGGTGAAGGGGCCCACCGGCTGCCGCTACCTGGCCGACGAGCGGCAGAAGAACTACGTGCACAACGGCTGGAACATCACCGGCGACGCCTACTGGGTGGACGCGCAGGGCTATTTCTTCTACCAGGCGCGCACCGACGACATGATCATCTCGGCCGGCTACAACATCGCCGGGCCGGAAGTGGAAGGCGCGCTGCTCGCGCATCCGGCGGTGGCCGAATGCGGCGTGGTCGGGGCGCCGGATCCCGGGCGCGGGACGATCGTGAAGGCTTATGTAGTCCTGAAACCGGGAAGCGCGCGCGGGGAGGGAACCGTGCGCGAGCTCCAGGAACATGTAAAGAAAACCATCGCGCCGTACAAGTACCCGCGCGCAATCGAGTTTGTCGACACCCTGCCGCGCACCGAAACCGGCAAGCTGCAGCGCTTCAAGCTGAGGGGTTAGGAAAATGAGCGTAATGCAGATCCTGCAGCCGCCCGGTTGGGCCCGAGCCAAAGGCTTCTCCAACGGCATAGCCGCCAGCGGACGGCTGGTGTTCATCGCCGGCCAGGTGGGCTGGACCGGGCAGGGGGAGTGGAAGGAGCGCAGCTTCGCCGGCCAGTTCCGCCAGGCGCTGCGCAACATCCTCGACGTGCTGAAGGAAGCCGAGGGCAGGCCCGAGCACATCGTGCGGCTGACCTGGTACGTGCTCGACAAGCAGGAGTATCTCGGCGCGCTGCGCGAAGTGGGCGCCGCGTACCGCGAGCTGATGGGCAGGCATTTCCCCGCCATGGCGGTGGTGCAGGTGAGCGGCCTGGTCGAGGACCAGGCGCGGCTCGAGATCGAAGCCACCGCGGTCATACCGGAGTCCTGAGATGAAAGTCAGCGTGATCGGCGGAGGACCCGGCGGGCTGTACTTCGCGCTGCTCGCGAAGAAGGCCTGGCCGCGCTGGGACATCACGGTGTACGAGCGCAACCGCCCCGACGACACCTTCGGCTTCGGCGTGGTGTTCTCGGACCAGACCCTCGACACCTTCAAGGCCTATGACCTCGTGACCTACGAGCGCATCCGGCGCCGCTTCGCCTACTGGGGCGACGTCGACGTGGTCTACAAGGGACGGACGCTGCGCTCCGGCGGCAACGGCTTCTGCGGCTGCTCACGCGTCGCGCTGCTCAACATCCTGCAGGACCGCGCCCGAGAGCTCGGCGTGCAGCTGCGGTTCCAGCGCGAGGTGCGCGATCTGGACGAATTCGCCGGCTCGGACCTCGTCGTGGTGGCCGACGGCATCAACTCGCGCATCCGCGAGAACCACAAGGACCACTTCCAGCCCAGCGTGGACCTGCGGCCCAACAAGTTCACCTGGCTCGGCTCGACCAGATCGCTCGACGCGTTCAAGTACTTCTTCCGCGAGACGCCCGAGGGCGTGCTGCTCGCGCATGTCTACCAGTACGAGCCGGAGCGCTCCACCTGGGTGGTCGAGATGGACGAGCAGACCTGGCGCAACTTCGGCTTCGACCGGCTCTCCGAGACCGAGATGCTGCCGGTGCTCGAGCGCGTGTTCGCCGAGGAGCTCGACGGCCACCGGCTGATCGCCAACCGCTCGCTGTGGCGCAACTTCCCGAACATCACGAACAAGACCTGGGTGAAGGGCAACGCCGTCCTGGTGGGCGACGCCAAGGCGACCGCGCATTTCTCCATCGGCTCGGGCACCAAGCTCGCCATGGAGGATGCGATCGCGCTGTTCGAGGCCTTCAAGAAGCACCCTGAGGTCAACAAGGCATTGGCCTTGTACGACACTGCGCGGCGGGAGGAGGTGGAGAAGACGCAGCACGCCGCCAACGTGTCGCTCGCCTGGTTCGAGCACCTCAAGCGCTACTGGGGCATGGAGCCGCCGCAGTTCGCCTTCGGCGTCATGTCGCGCTCCAAGCAGATCACCTGGGAGAACCTGGAGCTGCGCGATCCGGCCTTCGTCAGGAGCGTGCATCACTGGTTCGCGCGCAAGGTGAAGGATCAGGGCTTCGATGTCGACCTGCAGAATCCCCCGGTGCCGATGTTCACGCCCTTCCGCCTGCGCGACATGGTGGTCGAGAACCGCGTGGTGGTCTCGCCCATGGACCAGTACTCCGCGGTCGACGGGGTGCCAGGCGACTGGCACTTCGTGCACCTGGGCAGCCGCGCCGTCGGCGGCGCGGGCCTGGTGTACGTGGAGATGACCTGCCCCTCGCCCGAGGCGCGCATCTCCCCCGGGGACACCGGGCTGTGGAACGAGGCGCAGCGCGACGCGTTCAAGCGCATCGTCGACTTCTGCCACGCCAACTCGAAGGCGAAGATGTGCATGCAGCTCGGGCATTCGGGCCGCAAGGGCTCGACCCAGCTCGGCTGGGAGCGCATGGACCACCCGCTGGAGAGCGGCAACTGGCCGGTGCTGTCGGCCTCGCCGATCCCGTACTACGAGGGAGTGTCCCAGGTACCGCGCGAAATGACGCGCGCGGACATGGACAAGGTGGTTGCCGACTTTGTAAGAAGCACTGTCTTTTCACACCAGGCCGGGTTCGACATGCTCGAAGTCCACATGGCGCACGGCTACCTGCTCGCGAGCTTCATCTCGCCGCTGACGAACAAAAGGACCGACGAGTACGGCGGGGCGATCGAGAACCGCATGCGCTTTCCGCTGGAGGTGTTCAAGGCCTGCCGCGCGGCCTGGCCGGAGCCAAAGCCCATGTCGGTGCGCGTTTCGGCCACCGACTGGGCGCCCGGCGGGCTGTCGGGGGAGGATCTGATCGCGCTCACCCGGATGCTGAAGGAGGCGGGCTGCGATCTCATCGACTGCTCCACGGGCCAGACGGTGCCGCACCAGAAGCCGGTCTACGGACGCATGTACCAGGCGCCCTACGCCGACTGGGTGCGCAACGAGGTGGGCATCGCCACCATGACCGTGGGCGCGGTGACCACGCCCGACCAGGTGAATACGCTGCTCGCCGCGGGCAAGGCGGACCTGGTGGCGCTAGCCCGGCCGCATCTTGCCAACCCCTACTTCACCCTGCAGGCTTCGGCGTGGTACCAGCACATGCCGCAGTTCTGGCCGCCGCAGTACCTGTCGGGCCGCGACCAGGCTTTCCGCAACTCTGCGCGCGAGCGCGCCGAGCTGCAGGACCTGCGCATCAAGGCGCGGCCGGACAGCCACGAGGTGAAGGAGGCCGGCGTCAAGAGGGCGGCGTGATCGAGCTCTGGGAGCTGAAGGGCAAGGGGGAACGGCGCTACAGCCTGTTCTCCTGGCGCACGCGCATGGCGCTCAGGCACAAGGGCGTGCCGTTCGAGTCGCGGCCGGTATGCATGACCGACAAGGCGGCCATCGCTTTCTCCGGCGGCAAGACCGTTCCCGTCATCCGGGACGGCGAGGCCGTGGTGCGCGACTCCTGGAAGATCGCCGAACACCTGGAGCGCGCCTATCCCCGGGAGCCCGCGCTTTTCGGCGGTGAAATCGGCCGCGGCGTCACGCAGGCGTTCAACGCCTGGGTGGACCGCGCGGTGGTCCCGGCCATGCTCCAGGTCATTGCCGCCGACATCCACGAGCGCGTGGATCCGGAGGACGAGGCCTACTTCCGGGAATCCATGGAGCGCATCCTGAAGAAATCGCTCGAGGAGACGCGCGTCGAGCGCGACCAGGCGCTGCGCCGCTTCGGGCGGACGGTCGAGCCGGTGCAGGCGACCCTCAAGCGTCAGCCCTACGTCTGCGGCGCGGCGCCGGCGTACGCCGACTACATCCTGTTCTCCGTGCTTCAATGGGCGCGCGTCATGAGTCCGGGCGAGGTTCTCGCCCCGGACGATCCGCTGTGCGCATGGCGCGAGCGCATGCTCGACCTGCACGGCGGCTTCGCGCGCGAGGTGCCGGCGGCATGAAGCGGCGCTGCGCGTGGCCGAGGAATCCGCTCGCGGTCGCCTACCACGACAAGGAGTGGGGCGTGCCGCTGCGCAACGACCGCAGGCTGTTCGAATGCCTGATCCTCGAGGGAGCGCAGGCCGGGCTGTCGTGGGACACCATCCTTACCAAGCGCACAAACTACCGCAAGGCCTTCGACGGCTTCGACCCCGTGAAGATCTCGAGGTACGGCGCGAAGGAGCGCCGGCGCCTGCTGGCCGACGCGGGCATCGTGCGCCACGCCGGCAAGATCGATGCAGCGATCGCCAACGCGCGCGGCGTGCTTGCGGTGAAGAAGGAATTCGGCAGCTTCTCGAAGTACGTCTGGGGCTTCAACGACGCCGCCACCCTGTCGAAGGACCTGAAGAAGCGCGGCTTCCGATTCGTCGGGCCCACCACCGTCTATGCATTCATGCAAGCGGTCGGCATGGTGAACGACCACGACAAGCGCTGCTTCCGCTATCGGGAAATAAAGGGGTCAGAACAAATTTCCGCTAAAGGTCAGGATTGATCCCACGTCATTCCCGGAAATTCGTTCTGACCCCTTTATTTCTGGCCGCCTTGCCGGCGTGGGCGGCTTACGACGCCAACGGCGTGGCGTTGGGAGCGCGGGAGAAGGCCATCCTGCAGCAGTTTCCGAGCGCGCATTGCCAGGCGCTGCAGTGGACCAGCCGGGCGGCAGACCGGCGCTGCGACGACGCGAGGATCAGCTTCGGCGGAGTCGCCGCGCGCATCACCTTCTACCTGAAGAACGACCGGGTGCAGGCGTTCGACGTTGCCTTCGACACGCGCGACGCGGAGCGCGTCGTGCAGTTCGTGAAGCCGCGCTATGGCGCGCCGGTGGCGGAGACGCGCGACAAGATCTCGCACGGCGGCAAGGCGGAGCGCGAAATCTACAAGGTGCGCTGGGAGAACGGCGCCGAGCGCGCCGTCCTGACGGCCGAGAAGGGCCGGCGCCGCGCGACGCTCAGCGTGTCGCGCGGCGACTTCGAGGAAGAGATCTACCGCGTGCGCTAAGTCAGCGCAGCTTCTTCAGCGCGGCCACGGCTCTCGTCGCGTCCTCGGCGCTGTCGCAGGCGATGTAGCTGATGAATTTGCGGCCGATGGCGACGGCAGATACGCCGCGGAAGCTCACTCCGGCATCGCCGAGAGCTCGCGCGATCCGGGCGCCCAGACCCGGCTTGTCGCCGCCCTCGATCCTGACCGAATGGATGTTCTGCGGCTTGCCGAACCCCGCCTCCTGCGCGGCCTTCACCGCTTTTGCGCCCTTCACGGGCGTGACGAACATGACGCCCTGCCCGGGCTGTTCCGTGCGGCGCGCGAGCAGCATCTCGAGATTGGCGCCCGCTCCGGACAGGGCCTCCAGCCGGTCTGCGGCGCCTCCGGCCCGGTCCTCGATGGTCGCCGCCCATATGTCCGCCTTCGTGACTTTCAGTGCCATGGCTGTCCTTCTCCCGAAGAGATGACTTGCGCCGATAATTTACTCCCATGAAGACCATTACGACCAAGCAAGTACTAACGGCGCTGGCGGGAAACAGCGAGCTCGCGCTGCTCGACGTGCGGGAGCAGGGGGTGCACTACCGCGGGCATCCGTTCTTCGCATGCTCCGCCCCGCTGTCCAGGCTGGAGCTCATGGCGGTCGACCTCGTGCCGCGCCGCAGCGTGCCGGTGGTGGTGCTCGATGGCGGCGGCGATGGACTCGCTGAAAAGGCCGCGCGCAAGCTGGCGGAGCTCGGCTATGCCGACGTATCGATTCTGGACGGCGGCTGCGCCGGCTGGAAAGCCGCCGGCGGGGAGCTTTTCAGCGGCGTCAACGTGCCGTCCAAGGCGTTCGGCGAGTTCGTGGAGCACCACTACGACACGCCGCGCATGCCTCCCGCGGCGGTAAATGAATTGATCTTGAAAAACAAGAAGATCGTTATCCTGGACTCTCGACCCTTCGAGGAATACCACCGTATGAACATCCCCGGCGGCATAGACGTGCCCGGGGCCGAGCTCGCCTACCGGGTGCACGACCTCGCTCCGGATCCCGACACGCTGGTGGTGGTGAACTGCGCCGGGCGCACCCGCAGCATCATCGGCTGCCAGTCGTTGCGCAATGCCGGCATTCCGAACCCGGTCGTGGCGCTGAAGGACGGCACCATGGGCTGGGACCTCGCCGGGCTCGCCTGCGAGCGCGGGTCCAGCCGCGTCGCGCCCTCGCCCTCGGCCGAAGGCCGCCGCAAAGCCGTCGAGGCGGCGGCTCGGGTCGCCGCGCGCTTCGAGGTGAAGTTCGCCAAAGCAGACGACGTGAAGCTCTGGCAGAGGGATGCCTCGCGCACCCTGTACCTTCTCGACGTGCGCACGCGCGAGGAGTTCGAAAGCTCGCATGTGGCCGGCTCGCGCCATGCGCCCGGCGGCCAGCTGGTGCAGGCGAGCGACGAGTACGTGGCCGTGCGCAACGCGCGCGTGGTGCTCATCGACCCGGAACGCGTGCGCGCCGTGATGACTGCTTCCTGGCTCAACCAGATGGGCTGGCCGGAGGTTTACGTGGCCGACGACCGGGCCGGCCTCGCCATGGAAAGCGGCCCGCGGCCACCCCCCGCGGTGAAGAAGTGGCCGACGGTGGGAGACCCGTCCGGCGCCGCGGTGCTCGATCTTTCGACCAGCCTGCGCTTCAACCACGCGCACATCCCGGGCGCCTGGTGGGGCGTGCGCTCGCGACTCGACGAGGCGCGCGCAAAGATCGGCGAGGCGAAAAAGCTGATCCTGACCTCCGAGGACGCGCTGCTCGCCCACCTCGCCGCGCCGGAAGCGGCGGCATTATGGCCTGAGGTGAAGGTCCTGGAAGGCGGCAACGCCGCCTGGTTCGCCGCCGGCAAGCCCACCGAGTCGGGCGTCGAGCGCGCCACCACCACCCGCGACGACGTCTGGTACAAGCCCTACGACCACGCCTCCGACTACAAGAAGCACGCGCAGGAATATCTGGCGTGGGAAGTCGCGCTGGTGGACCAGGTGAAGCGCGATCCAACCATTCGCTTTCGGACCTACTGACCGGCCGCTTTTTTCTGGCCCCTGACAAGGGGGCCGTGAGCCGCAGGCGAAGGCAGAGTATGTCGGTGGGCATCGAAGGATAGTAGGGATCCGCCAATGGCCGACAAACAAGTGTCCGACACCTGGGAGCGCGGGAGTCCCTATGAGCAGTACGTCGGCCGGTGGAGCCGGCGGGTCGCGCCTCTGTTTCTCTCGTGGTTGAGCATTCCGGCCGGCCGGAGGTGGCTCGACGTGGGATGCGGCACCGGAGCGCTGTGTGCGGCGATCGCGGACCGCTGCTCCCCCGCCTCGGTCGCCGGCGTCGAGCCCTCGGAGGGATTTCTCAAGACCGCGAAGGAGAATCTCGCAGACCAGGTGGCGCTTCACCAAGGCAGTGCGACGGCGATCCCCCTGGGTGACGCGTCGGTCGATGTGGTGGTCTCGGGACTGGTCCTGAACTTCGTCCCGGATCAGCGAGCCGCACTCGCCGAAATGGCGCGGGTGACCACCCAAGGAGGCACGATCGCGGCGTACGTCTGGGATTACGCAGGAAAGATGGAGCTCATGCGGTTCTTCTGGGATGCCGCGGTCGAGCTCAATCCGGGCGCCGGGAGCATGGACGAAGGAGTCCGTTTCCCGCTGTGCCGCCCGGAGGCACTCGAGAAACTCTTCGCCGGCGCTGGACTGAACGGCGTCGAGGTGAAGCCCATGGACATACCAACGCCGTTTGGGAATTTCGATGACTACTGGCAACCCTTCCTCGGTGGCCAAGGGCCGGCGCCTGCGTACGCTATGTCGCTCGATGAGGCCACCAGAGCGCGGCTGCGGGATCGTATACGAGAGCGCATCCCGACTGCGCCAAACGGGACTATCTCGTTGACTGCTCGGGCTTGGGCAGCTCGCGCTACCGTCGCAAAGTAGACGATGCCCAACCGTCCGATGCAGCGGACTGCTTGATTAGCGCAGGAAGCAGCCGTCGGTGATGTCGATGACCGCGCCGTTCACGATCGGCGGCGCGTCGAGGGCGAGCCAGCGGATCGCCTCGGCGACTTCGTCGGGCCGGCCCTTGCGGCCGGTATAGACGCGCTTCATCAGCTCCTCGATGCGGGCGGGCTGCGCGTTGTCGAGCAGCGGGGTGTCGATCGGGCCTGGCGCGACGGCGTTGACCTGGATGCCGTGCGGACCGAGATAGGAGGCGAAGCTGCGCGTGAAGCTCACCACGCCCGCCTTGGTGACGCCGTACCATAGGTCGGTATGCGCGGTATAGGCGGCGACCGAAGCGAGGTTGATGATGCGGCCGGCCTTGCGCTCCACCATGCCCTTCGACGCGGCGCGGATCAGCGCGACCGGCGCCTCGAGGTTGATCCGCAGGATGCGGCTGCGCGCCTCGTCGGTGTAGCGCTCGATGGACAGCGCGGGCTGGATGCCGGCGTTGTTGACCAGCACGTCGACGTCGCCGATTCCCTGAAGCAGAGACGGGATGCCGGCGAGGTCGGTGAGATCATAGACCAGCTTCTCGAATCCGGGAGTGTCGGAAAACTTCTGGTCCAGCCCGAACACCCGCACCCCGGCGTTCGACAGCGCCTCGGCAGCGGCGCGGCCGATCCCGCGCGCGGCGCCGGTGACGAGAGCGGTCTTCAACTATTCAGGCCGGGCATCGAGAAGCCGGCGGCTTTCAGCTCCGTGATCAGGGTCTGCTCCTGGGCGGCGGTGAGCTCGGTGAGCGGCGGCCGGCAGGTGCGCCATTCCGGGTCGTTGCCGAAATGCGCGACGCTCGCCTTGAGGGCGGGGATCATCGGCTGCTTCTGCACGATCTTGCGCGTGGCGCTGATGCCTGCCTGCAGCTTGTCCGCCTCGGCCGAGCGCCAGTTGCGGTAGACGTTGGCGATCGGGCCGGGATTGATGTTGCCGGTGGCGGTGATGCAGCCCTTGCCGCCGTGGCGCATGTTGTCCAGCAGAAACACTTCGCTGCCGGCGAATACGTCGAAGCCGTCCTTGGCGAAGGCGTCGAGCATCGCCTGGGTGTTCGACCAGTCGCCCGAGGAGTCCTTGGCGCCGGCGACGATGCCCGGGTACTTGGAGAGCAGCTTCTCGATCAGGCCGAGCGTGATGGGCACCTGCGACACCGGCGGGATGTGGTACAGGTAAAGCTGCAGCCGCTCGTCGCCCACGCGCTCGATCACCTCA
>DASUUN010000483.1:0-5035 GCA_036374055.1 Burkholderiales bacterium | reverse complement strand
TGCACGCCGGGATGCTTCTGCAGTATGGAAGAAAGGCTTCTCTGGAAAGACTTCACTGCCTCGCTGCGCACATCCCTCTCGTCGTGCTGCCCGAAGCCCACCGGCACGTCGCGCGAGATCTGGTTGAACACCTTCGTCAGCGATCTCTCGTCGAGATCGTTCTCCGTGAGAGAAAGGCGCGCGGCCATCATGCCGCAGCCGATGTCGACGCCGACTGCCGCTGGGATGATGGCCTGGCGCGTCGGGATGACGGAGCCGACCGTCGCCCCGATGCCCAGGTGCACGTCGGGCATGGCCGCGACGTGGTGGTGCACGATCGGCAGCTTCGAGATGTTGACCAGCTGCGCGCGCGCCTGCGGCTCGATTTCGTCCGTATAGACCTTGACCGGGACGCGGCCTTCTTCGATGTGCTGTCGGATCGGCATCGGTTCCTCAGATCGCCGGGCGCGCGTAACGTTCCCCGAGCGCGGCGGCGGCCAGGGCGAGGAATTCTCTCACCTTGGCCGCGGTCAGGCGGCCGTGCGGGTGGAGCGCGCTCACGGGCACCGGCGCCGGCTTGTACTCGTCCAGCACCAGCTGCAGCGTGCGTCGGGCGATCTGCCGCTCGATCTGGTAGGACAGCGCGACGCCGATGCCCGCGCCTGCCTCGGCCATGCCGATCACCGGGTCGGCGCTGTTGGAGACGAACGCCGGCCGCACCTTCACGGCCAATTCCTTCCCCTGGTCGCGGAACCGCCAGTGGTCCACCGGCGCAATGACGCTGAGCGAAAGGCAAGCGTGCTTCGCCAGCTCGCGCGGATGCCGCGGCGAGCCGTGCCGCCGGAGGTACGCGCGGCTGGCGAACAGGACTCGCCGCACGCGCGCAAGCTCGGTGGCGACCAGGGAGGAATCCGCCAGGGCACCGATGCGGATCGCAAGGTCCAGCCCTTCCTCGATCAGGTTGACGTTGCGGTCGAGCAGCAGGAGCCGCACGCCCACATCGGGGAAGCGCCGCCGGTACTCGGCCAGCACCGGCATGAGCTTCAGCCGGCCGTAGACCACGGGCGCCGTCAGCGACAGCGTGCCGCCGGGCCTGCGGCGCGCCGAGGACATCGAGAGCTCCGCGTCTTCCACCTCGGCGAGGATCTGGCGGGCGCGCTCGTAGAACTGCTGCCCGTCGTCGGTGAGGTTGATGCGCCGGGTGGTCCTGGTCAGCAGGCGCGTGCCAAGGTGCTCTTCCAGGCCCGCCAGCGTGCGCACCACCGCGGGCAGCGACACGCCGAGCGAGCGCGCGGCGGCTGACAAGCTGCCGCCGTCGACGATCCGGATGAAAGCTTGCATCGCGCGGAAGCGGTCCATGGTGGGCGCGGCATTACTCCGAATATCGGAGTAGTCATATGCCTTCCGCAACCATTCTAAAGTTCTGGTTAGCAGTTCACCATGACGCAATGCCTGCCCACGTCTCGGACACCTGGGAGCGCGGCGACCCGTACGAGCGCTACGTCGGCCGCTGGAGCCGGCGCGTAGCGCCGCGCTTCCTTTCCTGGCTCGCCCTTCCGACCGGCCAGCGCTGGCCGGACGTGGGATGCGGCACCGGGGCGCTGTGCGCGGCCATCGCGGACACGTGCTCGCCCGCTTCGCTCGCCGGCGCAGAGCCGTCGGAAGGATTCCTGAAGACCGCGAGGCAGAACCTCGGTGGCCGCGCCGACCTGCGCAGCGGCAGCGCCACGGCATTGCCGTTCGAGGCCGGTGCGTTCGACGTCGTGGTGTCGGGGCTGGTCCTGAACTTCGTCCCCGACCCGCGCGCCGCGCTCGCCGAGATGGCGCGGGTGACGCGCCCCGGCGGCACGCTTGCCGCGTACGTATGGGACTACGCCGGCAAGATGGAGCTCATGCGCGCGTTCTGGGACGCCGCGGTGGCGCTCGACCCCGCCGCCGCCGCGCTCGACGAAGGGCCGCGCTTTCCGCTGTGCCGTCCCGAGGCGCTCGCGCAGCTTTTCACCGGTGCCGGGCTGAAGGAGGTCGCCAGCGTGGCGCTCGACGTGCCGACGCCGTTCGCGAGCTTCGTCGACTACTGGCAGCCTTTCCTCGGCGGCCAGGGACCGGCGCCGGCGTACGCCATGTCGCTGGACGAGGCGGCGAGGGAGCGCCTGCGCGAGCGGCTCCGGGAGAGCCTGCCGGCGCGCCCGGACGGCTCGATCGCGCTGACGGCTCGCGCCTGGGCGGTGCGCGCTACTTCAGGCGCAGCAGCCGCGCGGCGTTCTCCTTCATGATGAGCGGCCGTACTTCTGGTTTTATATTCAGTTTTTCAAAGTCTGCCATCCAGCGCTCCGGGTTCATGACCGGGTAGTCGGAGCCGAAGAGGATCTTTTCCTTGAGCAGCGTGTTCGCGTACTGCACGAGGATCGGCGGAAAGTACTTCGGCGACCAGCCCGAGAGGTCGATGTAGACCTGCGGCTTGTGCGTCGCCACCGAGAGCGCCTCCTCCTGCCAGGGGAACGACGGGTGCGCGAGGATGATCGGCATGTCGGGGAAGTCGGCAGCCACGTCGTCGAGCAGCATCGGGTGCGAGTACTTGAGGCGGATGCCGCCCCCGCCGGGCGTGCCGGCGCCGACGCCGGTCTGGCCGGTGTGGAAGAGCGCCGGCAGCTTCGCCTCGGCGATCGCCTCGTAGAGCGGATAGGCCATGCGGTCGTTCGGGAAGAAGTCCTGCACCGACGGATGGAACTTGAACCCCTTCACGCCGTAGTCTTTGATGAGACGGCGGGCTTGAAGAAGCCCTTCCTTACCGCGGTGCGGGTTGATGCTCGCGAACGGGATCGCCACGTCGGAGTGCTGATGCGCGAGCTCGGCGATCTCCTCGTTGGTGATCTTGCGGCTCGCGCCTTTCTCGCCATCGACGGTGAAGACCACGAAGGCCATCTTCAGTTTGCGGTACATCTGCGCCATCTCCGGCACCGTCTGGTGCTGCGGCTGATAGCGGAAGTAGCGCCCCATCGCCTCCTGCGACTCGGTCGGCGCGTCGCCGACTTGCAGCGCCGACTTCCAGGCGTGGGTATGGACGTCGATCGCCACCAGCTCGTTCAGGTTCATCATTTGCGCGCCCATTCGATTGCGTCGTCGAGGCGATCGTCGCCCCAGAAGATCTCGCCCCCGACCGCGAAGGTCGGGGCGCCGAAGATGCCGAGCTTGCGCGCCGCGTCGGTCTCGTCGTCGAAGCGCTTGCGGATTTCCGCCGAGCCGGCTCGGGCGATGACGGCCGGCGCGTCCTTACCCAGCTTCGTGAGAATGGCCGACGGATTGCCCGGCGCCTGGTGCTCGAGGAACCAGGCCTGGTAGGTCGCCACCGCGTACGCCTCGCACCAGCCTTCGAGCGCGGCCACCACCGCCACGCGGTTGGCGAGCAGGTCCGCATCCACCGGATAGGGAAGCCCGGGCCTGAAAGAGAGGCCGTGCCGCGCCGCACGACGCTCGATGTCGCGCCAGGTGTACCGGTGCTTGACCGGGTTGTTCCGCGGGATGTTGTTCTGCTCGACCATGATGGCGCGCACGTTGAAAGGCCGCCATGCGAGCGGCACCCCGGCCTCGCGTGCGATCCGGCCGATGCGCATCACGCTGAGGTAGCTGTACGTGCTGCCGATGAAGAAGAAGACGTCCATGCTAGGCGAGCAGCACCCGTTCGGACGGCGGATCGCGGTAGAGCTCCTCGACCAGCGCCTTCCTGCGCGCGAGGACCGCGCGCTGGTTGATGCTGCCCTTGTCCGTGCTCTCTCCGGCGTCGAGCGACGGCGGCTCGTCGAGGACGATGATGCGCGTCACGCGATTGGAGCTGCCCGTGCCCTCGAACGATTCGAGTTTGTTCGAGAATTCTTCCCTGGGAGCGTCCACGGCGGGAAAGACCAGCGCGCCGAGCTCACCGCGCCCCTCGCCTGCAAATACCACGTCACGCACCAGCGGCGCGAAATGCTCGATGAACCGCGCGCGCAAGGGGCCGACGTGCACCCAGGTGCCGGTGGAAAGCTTGAAGTCCTCGGCGAGGCGGCCGCGGAACAGCAAGCCGGCTTCCGGTTTTTTCTCGTCCGCAAAGACAAACGCATCGCCGAGACGGTAATAACCCTCCTCGTCGAAGGCCGTCTTGGTGAGCTCGGGCTGGCGCCAGTAGCCGGACGTGATGTTGGGGCCCTTGAGGCGCGCCTCGTACTTCCCCGGGACCGGTACGAGCTTCATCTCCTCGCCCGGCGGCGGCAGCCCCATGTTGGAGGCGTCCTGGGTCTCCCACATGCGGCCCATCGCATACGGCGCGGTCTCGGTCGAGCCCAGGCCCGTGAGAAAGGGAATCGGCTCGCCGCGCGCCTCGCGCGCGAGCGCCTTGATCTCGTCGAACACGTGCTGCGCGATCGCCGCGCCGGCGAACCAAAGCACGTTCAGCCGCCGGAAAAAGTTCTTCCTGAGCGCCTCGTCTTTCCGCAGGTAGGGCAGCAAGGCCTCGTACCCCTTGGGCACGTTGAAGTACCACGTAGGCGCGATCTCGCGCAGGTTGCGTACCGTCGCCTCGATGGCACCGGGCATCGGCTTGCCTTCGTCGATGTAGTAGGAGCCGCCGTTGTAGATGACGAGGCCCAGGTCGTGGTTGCCCGCGGCGGTATGGTGCCACGGCGCCCAGTCGACGATCACCGGCGGCTCGTCGCGGAAGAACGCGAACATCGAGGCGATCATCGCCTGGTTCGCGCACCACATGCGCTGCGTGTTGATGACGGCCTTGGGCGTGCCGGTCGAGCCCGAGGTGAAGAGGAACTTGGCGATGGTGTCGGGGCCCACACGCGCGTGTGCCTTTTCCGCTTCCCGGTGGGAATTCTCACAAAGAGCATCGTCGAAGCGCTCCAGGACCTCGATGCCCTCGAAGACCTCGAGTGCTGGCCGGAACTGCGCGCCGTTCGCGAACACCAGGCCGGGCGTCAGCAGGTCGCGGATGAAGCGCAGCTTCGCGAAATCGGTGGAGAGCAGCGAATACGCCGGCGACACCGGCGCATAAGGCACGCCGACATACATCGCCCCG
>DASUUN010000482.1:0-7791 GCA_036374055.1 Burkholderiales bacterium | reverse complement strand
GCGCGGAACTTCTTGATGCAGGAAAAGATGTAGTCCCAGCGGCCGATGTTGAGCCCGGCGGAATGCTCGCGCAGCTCGTACAGGATCTCGTCCATTTCGAACGCCGCGACGACTGTCTCGATCAACGCGGTGGCCTTTACGGTGCCTCGTGGGATGGCAAGCTCCGCTTGAGAAGCCAGGAAGATGTCATTCCAGAGCCGCGCCTCGAGGTGCGATTCCATCTTGGGCAGATAGAAGTACGGCCCGGAGCCTTGCGAGATCAGCTCTTTCGCGTTGTGGAAGAAGAACAGCGCGAAGTCGAAGACGGCGCCGGAGACGGGCTGGCCGTCGACCGTGACGTGGCGCTCGTCCAGGTGCCAGCCGCGCGGCCGCGGGATGAGCACCGCGGTCTTGTCGTTCAGCCGGTATTGCTTGCCGCCCTGCTCCAGGCGGATCGTGCGGCGCACCGCGTCGCGCAGGTTGATCTGACCGTCGACCATGTTGTCCCAGGTCGGGCAGTTCGCATCCTCGAAGTCCGCCATGAAGGTCGAGGCGCCGCAGTTGAGGGCGTTGATGACCATCTTGCGGTCGGTCGGGCCGGTGATTTCGACGCGCCGGTCGAGCAGGTCCTTCGGCTGCGCGCCGACCTTCCAGTCGCTTTCGCGGACGCTTTTCGTGTCGGCGAGGAAGTCCGGAAGCATCCCGGCATCGAACTGCTTCTGGCGCTGCGCCCGCGCGGCGAGCAGCTGCTGGCGGCGCG
Organism: Burkholderiales bacterium; assembly: GCA_036374055.1. GTDB lineage: Bacteria > Pseudomonadota > Gammaproteobacteria > Burkholderiales > SG8-39 > SCGC-AG-212-J23. Next base: position 7,052 of record DASUUN010000482.1, on the reverse strand, counting down.
CCTCGAACTGCCGGTGCAGCTTGGCGACGAACGCCAGCGCTTCGGCGGTCAGGATCTGCGCGTACTCGGGAGTGACGCGACCCGAGACGGCGACGTTCTGGGGGAGTGGGCCGGTCATCTGCATAGCTCCATTCTATGGAGCGTCATGTGGCACCGCAACATGAAATGCGGCGCCGTTAGGAGTAGTCTTTTTAATCGCCGCATTTGCATTTCATATCGTGAGATTTCCCCCATGGCCTACAAGATCCTGATCCTCGGCGCGTCCTACGGCTCGCTGCTCGCCACCAAGCTGCTCCTCGCTGGCCATACGGCCCGGCTCGTCTGCCTGCCTGCCGAGGCCGAGCTCTTGAATGCCGAAGGCGCCATCGTGCGCATGCCGGTCAAGGGCCGCGAGGGTCTCGTGGAAGTGCCCTCGCGCAAGCTGCCCGGGAAGCTGTCTGCCGGCGGCGCTTCGGGCGTCAATCCGTCGGACTACGACCTCGCAGTGCTCGCCATGCAGGAGCCGCAATACCGCGCGCCGGGCGTGCGCGAGCTGCTCGACGCCATCGCAAGAGCCAAGGTGCCCTGCATGTCTATCATGAACATGCCGCCGCTGCCTTATCTCGCGCGGATCCCGGGCATCGCGGTCGATAAGCTGAGGGACTGCTACACCGACGCCGCGGTCTGGGACAGCTTCGATCCGGCCTTCATGACGCTGTGCAGCCCCGACCCGCAGGCCTTCCGCCCGCCGGAAGAAAAGTTGAACGTGCTGCAAGTACGCCTGCCGACCAACTTCAAGTCGGCGCGCTTCCCCTCGGAGGCGCACACCGCGATCCTGCGCAAGCTGGAGGCCGACATCGAGGCGGCGCGCTTCGAGGGCATGGAGCTGCCGGTGAAGCTGAAGGTGCACGAGTCGGTTTTCGTGCCGCTGGCGAAGTGGGCCATGCTCATGGCCGGCAATTACCGCTGCATCACCGCGCAGGGCATGCGCCCGATCAAGGAAGCGGTGCACTCGGACCTCGACGCCTCGCGCGCGGTATACAACTGGGTGGTGAAGCTGTGCGTATCCCTCGGCGCCGACGAGAAGGACCTGGTGCCGTTCGAGAAATACGCGGCGGCGGCCAACGGCCTCGCCAGCCCGTCGTCGGCGGCGCGCGCGCTCTACGGCGGCGCGCCGAACATCGAGCGCGTCGACCGCCTGGTGCAGGCGGTCGGGGCGCCGAAAGGCATGCGCCTGGCGGCGATCGACGAGGTCGTCAAGCTGGTCGATGCCCAGCTGGAGGTCAACCGCCGGGCGAGCCAGGCGGCCGTCGCCCCGTCGGCGCGCAAGACCGCCTAGAGATAATTCGGGGTCAGTGTCGTAATTCGCTATGGCGCCGTAGGCGCCGACAGAATTACGACACTGACCCCGAATTATCGGTACCTTCCTCTTCGATCCCGAGCTCCTGGATCTTGCGGGTGATGGTGTTGCGGCCCATGCCGAGCAGGTTGGCCGCCTCGATGCGCCGGCCGCCGGTGCGCGCCAGCGCCTTGATGATCAGCGCGCGCTCGAATTGCCGGCCGAGCGCTTCGAGGATGCCGCTCTCGCCGCGCGCCAGGCGCCGCTCGGCTTCGTGCTCCAGCGCGGAAAGCCAGTCGCTCGCCGCAACCGCCGACTGATCGCGGAATTCCGGCGGCAGGTCGCCGACATCGATCACCTGCCCGGGTGCCATCACCGTCAGCCAGTGGCACAGGTTCTCCAGCTGGCGCACGTTGCCCGGAAACTCCAGCCGCGAGAGATACGCGAGCGCGTCGTCGGACAGCCGCTTGGACTCGACCCCGAGCTGCCTTGCACTCGAGGCAAGAAAGTGACGGGCCAGCAGCGGAATATCTTCGGAGCGCTCGCGCAGGCTGGGAAGCCGCAGGCGGATGACGTTGAGGCGGTGAAACAGGTCCTCGCGGAACGCGCCCTCGCGCACGCGCTGCTCCAGGTTCTGGTGCGTGGCGGCAATGACGCGCACGTTCACCTTCATCTGCTGGTGGCCGCCTACGCGGTAGAAGCTGCCGTCGGAGAGCACGCGCAGCAGGCGGGTCTGCAGCTCCGCGGGCATGTCGCCGATCTCGTCGAGGAACAGCGTGCCGCCTTCGGCCTGCTCGAAGCGGCCGCGGCGCTGCTGCTGCGCTCCGGTAAACGAGCCGCGTTCGTGCCCGAAGAGCTCGGACTCGAGCAGGTCCTTCGGCATCGCCGCCGTGTTGATGGCGATGAACGGCCGGGAGGCGCGCGCACTATGGCGGTGCAGGGCGCGCGCCACAAGCTCCTTTCCGGTTCCTGATTCGCCGGTGATCAGCACCGTCGCGCTCGACTGCGACAGGCGGCCGACCGCGCGGAACACCTCCTGCATCGCCGGCGCCTGGCCGAGGATTTCGGTTTCTGCAACCGGTTCTACCCCTTGTGATTCGCGGCGGCTTTCTTCCAGCGCGCGCCGGATGAGATCCACCGCCTGGTCGATGTCGAACGGCTTGGGGAGGTACTCGTAGGCGCCGCCCTGGAAGGCGGCGACCGCGGAGTCGAGGTCCGAATAGGCGGTCATGACGATGACCGGGACCGCGGGATGGCGCTGCTTCACCGCCTGCAGGAGCTCCAGCCCCGAGCGCCCGGGCATGCGGATATCGGACACCAGCACCTCGGGCGAGTCGCCCGCCAGCGCATCGAGCGCGTCCTGCGCAGAGGAAAACGAGTTGAACGCGATGCCCTCCCGGCTGAGGGCTTTCTCGATCACCCAGCGGATGGAGCGGTCGTCGTCGACGATCCAGACCGGTTTCATGTCAGCGGCAGAAGGATCCTGAACGTTGTGCGGCCGGGACGGGACTCGAACTCGATGACGCCGTGGTGGTACTGCACGTACGTCTGCGCGAGCGAGAGGCCCAGGCCGGTGCCGCCTTCCCTGCCCGAGACCAGCGGATTGAAGATCCTTTCGCGGATCTCCTCCGGTACTCCCGGGCCGTCGTCGACTACCTGCAATTCTAATGCCAGCTTGTAGCGCTGCCGCAGGATCGTCACCTGCCGGGTCGCCCTCGTCCTGAAGAGAATGTGCTTGCTGCCCGTCTGCGCCGCGTTGCGCGCGATGTTGAGCACCGCCTGGATGAGCTGCTCGCGGTCGCCGAGCACCTCGGGGAGGCTCGGATCGTAATCGCGCTCTATTTCGGTGCCGAACTCGGCCTTCACCAGGCTGCGCACGCGCTCGAGCACCTCGTGCAGGCTCACCGTCTCGATGCGCGGCGCGCGGTGCGGCGTGAGCATGCGGTCCATCAGGAGCTGCAGCCGGTCCGCTTCCTTGATGATCACCTGCGTGTACTCGCGCAGCTCTGGCCGGTCGAGCTCGCGCTCCAGCAGCTGCGCCGAGCCGCGCAGGCCGCCGAGCGGATTCTTGATCTCGTGCGCGAGGTTGCGGATCAGCTCGCGGTTGGCCTGCTGCTCGGAAACCAGCCGCTCCTCGCGCGCGAGGCGCAGCTGCTGCTCGATCGGCCTGAGCTCCACCAGCACCGCGCAGCCGCCCCCGTCGATGCGTGTGATGGTGCACGACAGCGGCAGCGGCTCGCGGCCGACGCGCTCGTAGGTGACGTTCTGCGCGGCGTAATCCCAGTGGGTGCGCCTTGCCTCGTCCAGGAAAGCCGCGAGCGCCTCGCGCTCGGAGAAGAAGGCGAGGAACGGCTGGCCGATGAGGCTCTTCGCGCCGGTGGCGAGCAGGCTTTCCGCGGCCGGGTTGGCGTAGCGCACGACGAAAGCCTCGTCCAGCGCCACGACCGCGGTGGCGAGCAGGTCAAGACCGGAAAACACGACGCCTAGCGGCCGAGGCTCGAGAGCTCGCGCCTGAGCGCTTCGATGTTCTTCTCGTGGGTTTCGATCCGGTCCTTGAACGGCCGCAGCCGCTCCAGCACCTTGGCGTAGTTGCGCTCGTCGCCGTAGCGCACCGCTTCCTGCTCGGCCAGCGCCTCCCTCGCCTTCGCGAGATCCTGCTGCTCGGCGGCCAGCTCCTTCTCGAGGATGTCGCGCTGGCGGCTGGCCGCGCTCACGCGATCCGCGCTCGACTCCCTCGGGAAGGCCGGCCTCGCCGCCGGCTTGGGCGGGGGCGCCACGTTGATCTGCGTCGTCACGACTTCGCATTGCTTGCCGGCGGTCTCACGCCGGTCGTTGGTGTAGCTCGCGCGTCCTTCAGCGTCCACGCACTTGAAGACCTCGGTGCGCTGCGCGTGCGCCGGCAGCGCCAGCGCAGCGCCGAACACCCCGAAAATCAAGGCTCTGGACACCCCCATGGGTGTCCAGTCTACCGAAAAAACGAAAGCTAGGACGCGTAGTACATGTCGAACTCGACCGGGTGCGTGGTCATGCGGAACCGGGTGAGCTCGTCGTTTTTCAGCGCGATGTACGACTCGAGGAACTCCTCGGAGAACACGCCGCCCCGGGTGAGGAAGGCATGGTCGTCCTGCAGGCAGTCGAGCGCCTGCTCCAGCGAGGCGCAGACATTCGGCACCTTCTTCGCCTCTTCCGGCGGCAGGTGATAGAGATCCTTGTCGATCGGGTCGCCGGGATGGATCTTGTTCTGCACCCCGTCCAGGCCCGCCATGAGCATCGCGGCGAAGGCGAGATAGGGGTTGGCGGTGGGATCCGGGAAGCGCACCTCCACGCGGCGGCCGTTGGGGCTCGACACGTAGGGGATGCGGCAGGCCGCCGAGCGGTTGCGCGCCGAATAGGCGAGGTTGATCGGCGCCTCGAAGCCCGGCACCAGCCGCTTGTAGGAGTTGGTGCCCGGATTGGTGATCGCGTTCAGCGCCTTGGCATGCTTGATGATGCCGCCGATGTAGTGCAGCGCGAAGTCCGACAAGCCGGCGTAGCCGTTGCCGGCGAACAGGTTCTTGCCGCCCTTCCACACGGACTGGTGGCAGTGCATGCCCGAGCCATTGTCGCCGACCACGGGCTTGGGCATGAAGGTGGCGGTCTTGCCGTAGGAATGCGCCACGTTCCATACCGTGTACTTCAGGATCTGCATCCAGTCGGCGCGCTGCACCAGCGGCGCGAAGCGCGTGCCGATCTCGCACTGTCCGGCGGCCGCCACCTCGTGGTGATGCACTTCGCAGTCCACGCCCTGCTGCTCGAGGGCGAGCACCATGGCGTTGCGGATGTCGACCAGCGTGTCGGTCGGCGGCACCGGGAAGTAGCCGCCCTTCACCGGGGCGCGGTGGCCCATGTTCCCCGACTCGTAGTCGATGCCGGTGGACCAGGGCGCTTCCTCGGACTTGATCTTCACCGAGCAGCCCGACATGTCGACGGTCCAGGTGACGCCGTCGAAGATGAAGAACTCGGGCTCCGGCCCGAAGTAGCACACGTCGCCCAGGCCGGTGGACTTGAGGTAGGCCTCGGCCTTCTTGGCGATGGAGCGCGGGTCGCGGTCGTAGGGCTTGCCGTCCACGGGCTCGTAGACGTCGCAGCTGAGGTTCAGCACCGGCTCGTCGGTGAACGGATCGAGGCGCGCGCTCGTCGAATCGGGCATGAGCAGCATGTCGGAGGCCTGGATGCCCTTCCAACCGGCGATCGAAGAGCCGTCGAAAGCGTGCCCTTCCTCGAACTTCTCCTTGCCGAAGTGCTTCACCGGGACGGTGACGTGCTGCTCCTTGCCGCGCGTATCCGTGAACCGGAGGTCGATGAACTTCACCTCCTTGTCCTTGATCAGCTTCAATACGTCATCCGGCGTCATCGCCATCTGGAACTCTCCTGAGCGTTTTGTGTAGGTAGGGTGGTAGGTGGACCGGCGACACCTGCAGGTTCCATGCCAAAGTGGCGCCGTAGCTATTCCGTGGGTACGCGGAATTCTACCGAACCGAAATGCACCGCATAAGGGCAATTGCGCGTGCGGCGCACAGGAAGGGTGCATGAAAGCGCACCCCTATAATGCCTCGATGGACGAGCTCAGGAAGGCCGCCGCCGAGCGGGGCCGCAAGCTCGGCTTGAGCTATGCCGGCGCCCTCCTCCCCGCGGAAGCCCATGCCCTGATGCAGGCCGGGGCCCAGCTGGTCGACGTGCGCACCCGTCCCGAGCTGGTGTACGTCGGCAAGGTCCCGGGCGCCCTGGCGATCGAATGGCAGACCTACCCCGGAAACCGGCCCAATCCCGAGTTTCTCGGCGAGCTTGCCGTGTCGGTGCCCAAGGACCAGCCGGTCATGTTCCTGTGCCGCTCCGGGGCACGCTCGCATTCCGCCGCCGAGGCCGCGACGCGGGCCGGCTGGCGCGAGTGCTACAACGTCCTGGAAGGCTTCGAGGGCGACAAAGACGCCGCGCAGCACCGGAGCACCGTGGGCGGCTGGCGCCAGGCGGGGTTGCCTTGGGTTCAGTCCTGAAAATGGGGACGTACCCCATTTAAGACCCTAAATGGGGTACGTCCCCATTTTCAGTCGACGGTCCACTCCACCCAGCCGAAGTAAGCCGTCAGCAGCACGATCACGCCGAAGGCGATGCGGTACCAGGCGAACCAGCGGAAGTCGTGCGTGGCGACGTAGCGGATCAGCCAGCGGATGACGATGAAGGCGGAGAAGAACGAGGCAACCAGCCCGACGCCCCACATGAGAAGGTCTTTATCGACAAGGAGCTCTCGATTCTTCCAGGCGTCGTAAGCGCCGGCGGCGATGAGGGTCGGCACGGCGAGGAAGAACGAGAATTCGGTCGCGGCGCGGCGCGAAAGGCCGAACAGCATGCCGCCGATGATCGTCGCGCCGGAGCGCGAAGTTCCGGGAATGAGGGCGAAGCATTGCGCAAGCCCCACCTTGAGCGCGTCGGTCCAGGTCATCGCCTGCGTGCTGTGCACGCGCGCCTCCTTCACGCCCCGGTCCACCCACAGGATGACGACGCCGCCGATGATGAAAGCGAGGGCCACCGGCACCGGCTTGAACAGGTAGGTCTTTATCAGGGAGCTGAAGATCAGGCCGATCAGCGCGGCGGGCAGGAACGCGACCGCCAGATTGGTCCACAGCTGCGGATCCACGCGGAAGAAGCGGCTGCGGTATTCCCAGACCACCGCCAGCATGGCGCCGGTCTGGATCGC
>DASUUN010000481.1:0-2644 GCA_036374055.1 Burkholderiales bacterium | reverse complement strand
ACGATGATGAAGAACAGCATCGCGGTGGAGTAGACGGTGTCGAGCAGCGCGTCGGCCAGGCCGCGCATCGAGAGCGTCCCGGTGGCGAAGCCGATGACCGCGGCGGCGAAGGCGGCGATGGCGGCCGCCTCGGTGGGCGAGAACCAGCCGAGGTAGATGCCGCCGACCGCGAGGAAGAACAGCACCCCGAGCTTCCACAGGTAGCGCGCCGCGCGCACGCGCTGGCCGAGCGGCATGGCGGGCTCCTTGGGCGTCCACTGCGGGCGCAGGCGGCCGATCACGCCCACGATGAGCACGTAGAGCGCGGCGAGCAGCAGGCCGGGGAACAGCGCCGCGGCAAAGAGCTTGGGCAGCGACTCCTCGGCCACCAGCGAGTAGATGGCGAGGATCACCGAAGGCGGGATGAGGATGCCCAGGCACCCGGCGGCGGCCACCGAGCCCGCGGCGAGGCCTTCCTCGTAGCCGTGGCGGCGCATCTCGGGGATCGCCACCTTGGAGAAGGTGGCGGCGGTGGCGATGGAGGAGCCGCAGATCGAGCCGAAGGCCGCGCAGGCGCCGATGGTGGCGTTGGTGAGCGCGCCGCGAAAGCCCGAGAAGATCGCGTTGGCGGCGTCGAACAGCTCGCGCGACATCCCGGCGCGCGCCGCGATGGCGCCCATCAGGATGAACAGCGGTACCACCGAGAGCGAGTAGGCGCTCGCGAGCTCGAAGGGCACGCTGCCCAGCATGAACAGCGCCGTGCGCCAGCCGTCCATGGCGGCGTAGCCGCTCACGCCCACCAGGATGAGCGCCGTGCCGATCGGCACGCGCACGAACAGCACCGCGAGCAGCGCGGCCACGCCGGCTACGCCGATCGCGAGATTGCTCATCGCCCTTGACCCCCTGAGAAGGGGGTCGTGAGCCCGCAGTTGTAGTTGGGGCGAGCGGGGGGTTGGTTTTTGCGAACGGCAAACCCCCCGCTCGCAACACCCGCTCGCTCCCCCCTTCTCAGGGGGGCGGCAAGGCGAGCTCTCATCGTCCTCGGATCGAACGAAGGAAGAAAAACAGCGTCGCCGCGGCCGAGGCGACCACGCCGAACAGCACCGGCGCCCAGTACCACAGCCGCGGGATGGACAGGTCCGAGGTGACGTCGCCGAACTCGATCATGCTGAGGGCGTTGGGCAGCATGTGCCAGCCCATGGCCGCGAGCACCACCAGCGAGACCGCCGCGCCCAGGAGCTCGAGGGGCCGCGTTTTCTTCAGGACGTCGACCACCAGGTGCTCCTCGCGCAGGAACACCGCGGGCAGCGCGATGAAGATGGTGCAGGCGAGCCCCAGCTCGATCAGCTCCAGCATGCCGCGGATCGGGTAGCTGAAGAAGCTGCGCAGCACCACGTCGGCGACGGTGAGCAGGACCATGGCCGCGAGAAAGGACGCGGCCACATACCCTAGAAAAATGGGGACGGACCCTATTTTTCTCATCGGCTCCGCCTAAGGAAAAATAGGGTCCGTCCCCATTTTTCCGCCGTTTCAGTTACTGCCAGAAGGTCCGGGAGGTCTTGGCGTGCTTCGCGGACAGCGCCTGGATCTGCTTGAAGGCGGCGCGCGCCGGCAGGCCCTTGCCCTCGAGCTCCTTCAGCTTGGCCTCGGTGACTTCCATGCCGACCTGGCGGAAGCGCTTGTTCTCGGCGGCGGTGAGCTTGATCGGCTCGGCGCCGCCGTCGACCAGCAGCTTCTTGCCGATGTCGTCGAGCGCGTCCCAGCCTTCGCCCACTTCCTTCTCCACGCCTTTCACCGAGTCGTCGACCAGCTTGCGCAGGTCGGCGGGCAGGCTCTTGTAGAACGCCGGGTTCATGCCGATGCCGAAGGACGAGACGTAGGAGTACATCTCGGTGGAGTACTTGATGGTGCCGCCCATCTTGAAGGCCACGCCGGCGCCGCCGTAGTCGATGAACACGCCGTCGATCACGCCCTTTTGCAGCTGCTCGAGCTGCTCGGGGGGCTGCACGCCGACCGCGGTGCCGCCGAGCTTGGCGATGAAGTCGCGGATCACCGGGCCGGAGAAGCGGATGCGCAGGCCGCGCAGGTCGTCGGCGCTGCGGATGGGCTTCTTGGTGGTGTGCACGTTGCCCGGCTGGTGGGTGAGGAGCAGCAGCACCTTCATGCCGCGGTGCTCGGGGTCGAAGTACTTGGCGCGCAGGTTGGCGTCGTTGATCACCTTGGTGCCGATCTCGGCGCTGCCCACCACGTACGGGAGCTGGATCAGCTCGGTGAGCTGGAAGCGCCCGGGGGTGGCGCCGTGCAGGAACCAGGACACCTCGGCCTGGCCGGTGCGCGCGAGGTCGTACATCTGCGGCGTGGGGCCCATCTGCGAGCCCGGGAAGTGCTTGAACACGAGGCGCCCGCCGGAGGCCTTCTCCAGCTTCTCGCCCCACGCCACCAGCCACTTCGACATGAAGTGCTGCGGGCCGACGAACGTGGCCACCTTCACTTCGTGCTTCTGCTGCGCCTGCGCGCCCGCAGCGAACGCGAGCGCGATGCATCCCGCCAGTACCTTGAGTTTCATGAATCCCTCCTCGTTAAGGGGGATTCTAACCGTAGCCCTGCGGGTTTTGGGACTGCCAGCGCCAGACGTCGGCGCACATCTCGTCCAGGCCGAAGCGGG
>DASUUN010000480.1:0-2925 GCA_036374055.1 Burkholderiales bacterium | reverse complement strand
TCCCAGCGCATGAAGCGCACCACGCCCGAGCCGGCGTGGTCGGCGCAGGTCGTCTCGATCGGCGGCATGAAGCCGGTCGCGCCGAGCTGCTCCAGGCGCGGCGCATCGATGTCGAGGTGCTCGAGCGCCCACTGCACCTGCTCGCCGGTAACCGGCTTGCCCTTGCCGAACTGCCGCTGCGCGACGCGCACCGCCTCGGCGGTGATAATGCCGAACACCACGCCGCGGTTGTAGTAGATGGAGCCGACCCGGGACCTGTCCTCCATCTCACCTTCGCCGTCGGCGTACACGTGCTTGCGGATCTCCTGGATGACGGGATAGTCGTCGCCCGAGACGTTGAACCCCGCGGCAACGTAGCCCTTCGCCGCGGCGCCCGCGGGCACTACGTCCTCCTCCGCGCCCGACCACCATACGCCGACCATCTTCGCGCGCGGATAGCCGACACGCGCTGCGCTCTTGAGCGCGACCGGGTTCATCACGCCCCAGCCCCAGAGGATCACCCAGTCGGGGCGCAACTGCCGGATCTGCAGCCATTGCGGCTGCTGCTCGTTGCCCGGGTGCGGCACCGGGATGGCGGACAGCTCGTAGCCGTACTTCGCGGCGAGGTCGGTGAGCACCGGGATCGGCTCCCTGCCGTAGGCCGAGTCGTGGTGCAGCAGCGCGATCTTCTTGCCCTTCAGCCGCCCGAAGCCGTGCTCCTGCTCGGCGAGGTAGCGCACCATCGCCGCGGCCTGGTCCCAATAGGTGGTGACGAGCGGGAAGACATAACGAAACACCCGCCCGTAGGCGGCGTCGGCGCGCCCGTAGCCGATCGATACGATCGGGATCCTGTCGGCGGTGCCCTTGTCGATCAACGAGTGAGTGATACCGGTCGAGAGCGGGTGCACCAGCGTTGCGCCCGTCGGTCGGCTCCTCTTCATCCGCTCGTCGCACTCGACGTCGCGGGCGTTGTTGCACTCGGTCTCGCACTTCGTCCAGGTGAACTTGACGCCATTCACGCCGCCCTCGCGGTCGTTGAGCATCTTGAAATAGTCGATCATGCCGCCCGAGATGCCCCAGCCGCCGGGAGCGCAGGGGCCGAGCCAGTAGAAGGTGGCCGGGACGAACTGCTCCTTCGCCTGGGCCTGCGCGGCAAGCGGCAGCACGCAGGCGGCAAGGGTCGCGAACAACCTCTGCATGACGCGTGGAGGATGGCCCCACCACGCTTAAGGATGGCTTAAAGATTGACGCGCGCCGCGCCGCGGTGCTAGCTAGGCGCATGCGAGTGCTGGTGGTCGAGGACGATCCCATGATCGGGCGCGCCGTGGTGAACGGCATGCGGGGCGCCGGCTACGCGGTGGACTGGGTGCGCGACGGCGCGGCGGCGGAGCTCGCGCTCGGCCAGGGCGCCTACGACCTGGCGCTGCTCGACTTCGGCCTGCCGAAGAAGGACGGCCTGGAGGTGCTCAAGTGGCTGCGCCGCTCGGGGCGCGACCTGCCGGTACTCGTGATCACGGCGCGAGACTCCGTGGCCGACCGCGTCGCCGGTCTCGACGTTGGCGCCGACGACTACCTCGTCAAGCCCTTCGATCTCGATGAGCTCCTCGCCAGGGCTCGCGCGGTGATCCGCCGGCGCTCCGGGCGCGCGAGCCCGGAAATCGCACACGGCGTCCTGGTGCTCGACCCGGTGCACCGCACGGTGACGTTCCGCGGTGTGCCGGTGGAGCTCTCCGCGCGCGAATTCGCGGTGCTCGAGGTGCTCATGCAGGAGCCCGGCGCCGTCGTGTCGCGCGAGAAGCTCGAGGACGCGGTCTACGGCTGGGGCTCGGAAGTCGGCAGCAATACGGTGGAAGTGCACCTGCACCACCTGCGGCGCAAGCTCGATCCCCGGCTGATCCGCAACGTGCGCGGCGTCGGCTACCGCATCGCGCTCGTCGAGTGAAGTCGCTACGGACGAACCTCGTTCTGTGGCTGACGGCGGCGCTCGGGCTGGGAATCGCGGCGGTGCTCGCCGCCACCTACAGCTTCGCGCTGCACCAGTTCGGCGCCATCCTGGACCAGGAGCTCATCCAGATCGCGCAGGCAGTGCACCTGCGCGAGGATTGGCGCGACGCGGGCGATGTGCGCATTGCACGCGAGGACGTCGCCTTCGCGGTGCGCGCCTATGACGACGGCGGCAAGCTGTACTTCGAGAGTGGCCTGCCGGCGCTGCCGCTCGAGGCGCCGCAGACCCTCGACCCTGGGTTCACCAGCGTCGCGTCCGCAGATGGCCCCTGGCGCGTCTACACCCACGTCGTGCCCGAAGGCGTGGTGCAGGTGGGGCAGCCCGAGGCAGTGCGCGAGGCGCTGGCCCGCGAGCTGGCGCTGAACATCGTGCTGCCGCTGCTGCTGCTGGTGCCGGTGTTCGCGCTGCTCGTCGGCTGGGTGCTGCGGCGCGGGCTGGCGCCGCTCGAGCACACTTCGCGGTCGGTGGGCGACCGCGACGCCTCGCGCCTCGATGCCATCCCCACCGGATCGGTGCCGCGCGAGCTGCTGCCGCTGGTCGAGCAGATCAACGCACTGCTCGCGCGCCTGGCGGTCACTCTCGAGGCGCAGCGGCGCTTCATCGCCGACGCGGCGCACGAGCTGCGCTCGCCGGTCGGCGCGCTCGCGCTGCAGGCGCAGCTCGCCGAGCGCACGCAGCACCCGGCGGCGCGCCGGGCGGCCTTCGCCGAGCTCGGGCGCGGCATCGAGCGCACCGAGCGCCTCGTGCAGCAGCTCCTCGATCTCGCGCGGCTCGAGCCGGGCGTCCCCGCCGCCGGCAGCGCCACCGTCGACGTAGCCCGCCTCGCACGCGAGGTGGTCGGCGAGTTCGCCGCGCAGGCGGACGCGCGCGGCGTCGACCTCGGCGCCGAGGCGGCCGAGCCGGCGCGCCTTGCCGGCAACGAGGCCGAGCTGCGCTCGCTC
>DASUUN010000479.1:0-11342 GCA_036374055.1 Burkholderiales bacterium | reverse complement strand
TGCGCGCCACGCTGCGCACCCAGGCGCGCACCGACTCACAGGCGACGATCACGCAGGCGGCCTGCTCGAACAGCAGCGCCTCGAGGCGGCCGCCGTGTCCCTGCTCGAATCCGCCACCGTGCAGCTGCACGATCAGAGGGCAGCGGGCGGCGAGCACGGCGGCCATGAAGGCGGCATCGCGACGCGGCGCGGCGCGCCCGCTGAGATGCAGGTGCACCGGCGCGCGGCCATGGCGCGCCAGGACGAGCGCGAAGCGCCGCAGCGCATCGAGCGCGAGCGCGCCGCTGCGCGCCGCGCCGCCCTCGCCGTGCGTCGCCAGGTACTCGATCGGCCAGCGCTTGAACAGGCCGTGCGCGCGGTAGCATTCGACCACCGCGGCGATGCTGCCGCGCGTCTCGGGAGCAGCGCCGAACATCACGAGCCTGCTATGCCGATGCGTATTCATGGGGTTGCCGCCGGGAAGCATTCTGGGATTGCAGGAAGGGATGCTCGACGTAGCGGTAGGTGCATGCGGAGAGCAGCACGCTCGCCGCCGCGGCGAGCGCCGCGAGCAGCCAGTATTCCAGGGGCTCGAGCGAAGCGATCGGCACAAGGCTGTCGACGGCGCGCACCGTCACGAAGAGCGCGATGCAATGGATCAGGTAGAGGCTGTAGCTGATGGTGCCGAGCACTTTTGCCGACCCGGTGCGCAGCAGGCCGAGCAGGCTGCAGCCGTGCACGACAAAGACGAAGAAGGCGAACAGCACTGCCGCCTGCAGCAGGCCGTGCATGTCGGGCGCCATGAAGTACAGGACCAGCGCGCCCACGGGCAGCGGGGCGAGCCAGGGCGAATCGAGCCGCCGGCCGAGCGTGCGCCGGTGTACCAGCGTAGCCGCGATGGCGCCGAAGAGGAAATTGAACACGATCGGCGCCTGGGTGCCGAACACCACCACCGCGGCGAGCAGCGCGAGACTGCCCGGCCAGCGCGCGAACAGCGCGAGCAACGGCAGGGCGACGTAGAACATCCACTCGTAGGCGAGCGTCCAGTACACGGCGTTGATGTAGCGGGCCTCCGGCATGCCATTGATCGCGCCGGTTTCCATGAAGCCGAAGGACAGCCACGGACGCAGCTCGCGCGCAAGCTCGGCCGGACCGCTGTACGGCACGAAGCCGCTGGCGGCGGCGATCACCGCGAGCGCCATGAGCACCGACATGGCGTACATGGGCGTGAGCCGCCGCAGCCTGGAGACGTACAAGGCGCGGCTGTCGAGCCGGCCTTCCGAACGCAGCACGCGCAGCCAGAAGAGGAAGCCGGTGATCATGAAGAACAGCGCCACGCCCGCCCGCGCGGTGAGGACGTAAAACGGGGCGATCCCCGCCGCCCAGACATCCATGGTGTGCAGCGTGTACATGTTGACGGCATGCGCGCCGAATACCCCAAGCGCAAGAAAGCCGCGCAGGCCGTCGACCTCGGCGAAGCGGCTCGCGCTCGCCTCTCCCAGGCGCTGGCGATAGAAGGCGCTGGTATGCGAGATGGCCGCGCCGAGCAGGAGGCAAAGCGCGCAGATCGCGAACCACGCCAGAGGATTCGACAGGCTCATGGGCGGCTGACCGATTATCTGGGCGCGGCGTGATGAACTTGTGCTCGCCTGCGTAGGCGCATCGGCTCAATGCGGCGCCGCGCGGCGAAAACGTCGATCACCGTCAGCGGCCCGGTGCGGTTGACGGTATGCAGGCCGAGGATCCCCGCCTGCGGCAGAACGCGCGCCACTTGGCGCTCGGCATAGTCCTCGGGCGTGAGGCGCAGCACGCGCTGGATGGCGAGCCCGGCGCCGAAGCGTGGCGCGCAGATCTGCGCGGGCCGGTGCAGCGCGCCGTTGCTCCAGTAGGTGCGCCCGGCCGGGCGCGTGGAGCGCGCGTCGGACTTGACGGGGTTGCGCCGGTGCGGCTGCCACTCGCCGAGCAGCTCGCGCGCGTGGTACAGGTACAGCTCGTCGTCGAACACGCGGCTCTCCCCCGGCGCGCCGTTCGCGAACAGCCACCAGCGATCCGGCCCGCGGTGCAGGGTCGGATCGACCAGGCGCACGCCCTCGAGCAGCACCTTCTCCAGCTTCCAGCGCGACGGGAACTCAGTGCAGCGGTAGAGCTCCACGGTGCGCTTCTGCGCCGTCTCGGGGACCATGTACAGCGCGCCCTGGTGCTCGAGCAGGAACGGGTAGGAAACGTGGTAGTCGCGCTCGAGCACCGTCACCGGGGTCGACCAGCGCCCCGACGCGTCGACCTCGGTCATGGCGATGCGGCCTTTGCCTTCGGCGCGCAACAGGTCCTCGAAGAACACGTAGTGGCGGCCGTCCTTCTCCAGAGCGAAGGGATCGGCCCAGTCGCGGTCCCCGGGCGGCAAGATGCGCGTGAATCCCTCCAGCCGCGGGTCGAGCTCGCCGCCGCCAAACCGGAAGGCGAGCGACCACTGCTCGACGCTGAGCGCCTTCTCGATGCCGCGGCGCGCGATGCGTGAGGCGATTTTCAGAATGGGTTTCAAACCCCGATGCGGATTTTCAAGGCCGTTCCTGAAAATCCGGCATTGCTCGAGCCAGCCCAGGCCCGAGCGGTGCGCATTGCGCAGCGCGCGGTGGGCGAACTCCGCCGCCTTGATGAGCAGCGAGCGGCGGTTGCGCGCCACCGACATCGGGTAGGTGCGCGACCAGGACTCGTAGGCGAGGCGGGGCGCGGCGCCGGCGGCGAGGCGCACCGTGATGCCCGCCCCGGTGAGCGGCTCGCCGCGCGCCACTTCTCCCTCGCCGTCGAGCGCGTAGCGCCACACGCCGTAGCGCGCCAGGCCGTCGAGCAGGCGGTCGTCGAAGTCGCCGAGCGCGAACGCCACGTCGAGCCGCAGCGGGACGACATCGCGGACGGACCACCCCTCGCCCTCGAGGAGCACCCGGTGCGGCACGGCCGCGGGCAGGTCGAGCGGATCGCAGGGCTCGGCGCCAAAGGCCCAGCGGTCGAGCCGGCCGTAGGCGCGCGCGAGCGTCGGCGGCGGCGACGCCGCGGCGCCGGCGACGATGGCGATCGCCGCCACCTCGCAGAAGTCGGCGGCGGCGGCCTTGGCGAAGGCCTCCACCAGCCAGCGCGGCTGCCGCCGGGCGTCGGCGAAGAGGCCGACGCGCAGCCTGCGCGTCGGCGGCGCGAGCGCGAGCGCTACAGCCGCCACACGCTCAAGCCCTCGCGGCGCAGCGCCACGGCATCGAGCGCGGACGTCACGTCGACGACGCAGCCGCCGCGCATGATCTTCCTCGTCAGGTCGGCCTGTTTCTTCTCGAGAAATTCGGTGTGCGCGACGGCGAGGATCAGGGCATCGGCCGCCGGCAGGCTGTCCCACGACGCGAGCCGCACGCCGTACTCGTGGAGCGCCTGCTCGGGGCTGGCAAGCGGGTCGTGCACGCGCGTGTCGACGCCGAACTCGGCCAACTCACGCAGGATGTCGGCGACCTTCGAGTTGCGGATGTCGGGGCAGTTCTCCTTGAAGGTGAGGCCGAGCACGTTGACGCGCGCGCCCTTGATGTTGCGTCCGGCGTGGATCATCTGCTGAATAGTCTTTCGCGCGATGTGCGCGCCCATGCCGTCGTTGATGCGCCGCCCGGCGAGGATCACCTCGGGGTGGTAGCCGGCCAGCTCGGCCTTGTGCGTGAGGTAGTATGGGTCGACGCCGATGCAGTGGCCGCCTACCAGGCCGGGCCGGAACGGCAGGAAGTTCCACTTGGTGCCCGCCGCCTTCAGCACCTCGCCGGTGTCGATGCCGAGCTTCTCGAAGATGATCGCCAGCTCGTTCACGAAGGCGATATTGAGGTCGCGCTGGGTGTTCTCGATCACCTTGGCGGCTTCGGCGACGCGGATCGAGGGCGCACGGTACACGCCGGCCTTTACTACCGAGCCGTAGAGCCCGGCGACCCTCTCCAGCGTCTGCTCGTCGTCGCCCGACACGACTTTCATGATCTTGGTGAAGGAGTGCTCCCGGTCGCCGGGGTTGATCCGTTCCGGCGAATAGCCGACGTGGAAGTCCTGGCGCCAGCGCATGCCCGAGTGCTTCTCGAGCAGCGGCACGCACACTTCCTCGGTCGCGCCGGGGTACACGGTCGACTCGTAGACGACGGTTGCGCCCGGCTTCATGTAGCGCCCGACGATCTCGCTCGCCGACTCGAGCGGCGAAAGATCGGGCTGGCGCGCGGCGTTGATCGGCGTGGGCCCCGCGACGATGATGAAGTCGGCCTGCTCGAGGTCCGCCGGATAGGCTGTCGCGCGCAGCTGCCGCGCCGAGGCGAGCTCCGCCGCGGGCACCTCGCCGGTGGCGTCGACGTGGTGGCGAAGGCTCTCGATGCGCTTGCGCGACAGATCGTAGCCGATCGTGGGGCGCAGCTTGCCGAAGGCCACCGCCACCGGCAGGCCGACGTAGCCGAGGCCCACGACGGCAACCGCAGGGAGAACCGCCTTGTTTTTCTCCTTGGGAACTCCTTCATCGACAACAGCAGCTTCAGGCAGCATGCGCTGCCTCCAGAAGATGTGCCATGTACCACTCGGCGGTGAGTTCCAGGCCCTTCCTGATGCGCACCTGCGGCCGGTAGCCGAGCAGGCGTTCGGCCTTGCCGGTATCGGCGCGCGAGAGCAGCACATCGCCGCGACGCGGCTCGCGGTGCACCGCGCGCGCCGTCTTGAGGTGCGGCAGGCGCTTCACCAGCACCGCGCGCACCAGCTCGAAGAGCTCGGTGAGCGAGGTCTGCTCCCCCACCGCGACGTTGTAGGCGCAGTCGAGCGCCTGCGGGTCCTCGACGGTCGCTGCGAGCAGGTTCGCCTGCACCACGTTGTCGACGTAGCAGAAATCGCGCGCCGCGCGCCCGTCGCCGTTGATGTAGGCCGTCTGCCCGCGCAGCAGCGCGCCCATCCACGCCGGGATCACCGAGGCGTAGGCGCCGTCGGGATCCTGGCGCGGCCCGAAGACGTTGAAGTAGCGCAGCCCGATGCTGCGCATGCCGTAGCAGTGCGCGAACACGCCGGCGTACAGCTCGTTCACGTGCTTGGTGAGCCCGTAGGGCGACACCGCGCGCCCCAGTTGCGCTTCGACCTTGGGCAGCGCGGGGTGGTCCCCGTATACTGCGCTCGAGCTCGCGTACACGAGGCGCGGCACGCCGGCATCGCGCGCCGCGACCAGCATGTTGAGGAATCCGTTGACGTTGCTGTCGTGCGAGGCGCTCGGGTCGTCGATCGAGCGAGGCACGCTGCCGAGCGCGGCCTGGTGCAGGATGGCCCCGACGCCCTGGCAGGCGGCGCGGCAGGTCTCCAGCGAGCGGATGTCGCCTTCGATGATGCGGAAGCGGCCCCAGTGCGCCTCGCCGACCGCACGGCGCAGCTGCGCCAGGTTGGCGCGCTTGCCGGTGGAAAAGTTGTCCAGCCCGACCACCGTCTGGTCGAGGCGAAGCAGCGCCTCGGCGAGGTTCGAGCCGATGAATCCCGCCGCCCCGGTAACGAGCCAGGTGCGCGGCCGGCTCCTAATACGCTGCTGCGCTTCTTCGTAGGTCTTCACGTTTGCTCCTCATTGAGTCGAGTTCGGCCAGCATCGATTCGTAGCGGTCCACCATGGCGCGCTCCGAGAAGCGCGCCTCGACCGCCTCGCGGGCGGCGGCTCCCAGGCGCCGGCAGGCCCCCGGCGCGGCCGCCTGCGCCAGGCGCTCGACGAGCGCCGCGCCGTCGTTGACGGGGAACAGGTACCCGGTGCGCCCGTGCTCCACCATCTCGGCGGCGCCGCCGATCCGCGAGTGCACCACCGGGCGCGCCAGCGCCATCGCCTCGAGCGCGGCGAGCGAGAAAGTCTCGACCGAGCTGCTGCACAGCGCGACGGCGTCGCAGGCGCCCACCAGCGGCCGCACGTCGTGCTGGAAGCCGGTGATCTGCACCTCGCCGGAGACGCCGGCGCGGCGGGCGCACGCCTCGATACGTGCGCGCATCGGACCGTCGCCGATCAGCAGCGCGCGCGCGGCTACGCCGCGCGCACGCAGCCGCGCCACCGCGTCGACGAGCTGCAGGTGGTTCTTCTCGGGGCGGAACACCGCGCACTTGCCGACCACGAAGTCGCCTTCCGCGATGCCGAGCACGCGGCGAATCATGGCGCGCTCGGCGCCGCTGCGCGGCGCCCAGTGCTCCAGGTCGACGCCGTTGTGGATGACCGCGTCGCGCCGACCCCACAGCCTGCGCCGGCGCCAGTAGATACGCTGCGCCTCGCAGACGTACACCAGGCAGTCGGCGTTCCAGAAGAACGGCCGGTAGTAGATCATCTGCAGCCACTCCCTCGCGCCCGCCGGCACGGTGGTGTGGAAGGTCGCGACGAGCGGCGCGCGCGCCCCGGCGAGCCGGCGCGCCAGCGTTGCATAGAGGAGCGCATAGGGATTGGCCGCTACGATCACCGAAGGGGAAATGCTTTTCATCAGGGATGACAGGCTTTGCACCGCCTTCAGGTCGAGATGCTTGCGCGCCGCGAGGCAGCGCACGCTGGCCGCGCCGCGCACGCGCTCGAGCTGGCTCGCGTCGTCGCGCACGTACGCCGCGTGGCACTCGTGCCCGCGCTCGGCGAGCCGGTTGACGAGCGTGATCGAGTGGCGCTCGGCGCCGCCGTGCACGAGCGACCCGGTGACGAAGAGCAGCCTCATTTCCTCGCCGCCCTGCGCTGGTTGAGGGCGGCATACGCCGCTGCGAGCACCGCCGCGCCGGCGCAAAGGCGCAGGAGCGGCCCTTCGCCGGCGAGGAAGTGGCGCACCACGCCCCAGGCGAGCAGGCCGCAGCCGGCGGCGAGCGCGGCGGCACGCGCGAGCGCGCGCCAGTCCTGCAGGTCGCGCAGCGCGATGCCGGTGTGGCGCGAGACCCGCCGCAGCAGCAGCGCGCGGTCGAGGTAGATGGCGAGCACGCTGCCCGCCGCCGCGCCCGGGAGGCCGACCCCGTGCGCGGCCGCCCAGCTGACCGCGACCGACAGCGGCAGCACGAGCGCGGTGATGCGCAGCGCGAACGACCCCTGGCGCAGCAGCAGCACCACGCTGCCGACTTCGATCACCATGATGGCCATGCCGGCGATGTAGACCCGCATCACCGGCGCCGCCGCGAGGTAGGCGTCGGTGTAGACGAGGCTGATCACCTCCTCGGCAAAGACGAACGCGACCGCGAGCAGCGGGTAGAGCACGCTGCCCACCATGGCGTTGGCGCGGCTGTTCATCGCCATCACGCCGCGCACGTCGCCCGCCGCCTCCATGCGGCTCATCGCCGGCAGGAAGGCCTCCATCACCGAATGGCGCAGGATGTGCACCACGTGGCCGACGACGGCCGCGATCGAGAACGCGGCGAAGCTCGACAGGGCGAACAGGCTCGCCGCCACCCACTGGTCCGATTGCGAGCGCAGCGCGTACAGCGCGTTCGACAGGCCGAAGGGCGCGCAGTGGCGAAGCTGGCCGGAGAAGGCGGCGCGCTCGAACCACGGCGCGCCCAGGCCGTGGCGGCGCGCCACGTACACCAGCAGCAGCACCAGCTTGACCGCGACCGCGGCGAGCAGCATCCACAGCATCGATTCGAGGTCGCCCGCCCACCACGCCGCCGCCGCGACCAGCACCACGCGCAGCAGCGAGGTGGTGACCGTGGCGAAAGCCTGCCAGCGGATCCGCTCGTCGATGGCCGGCAGGTAGTCAAGCAGGATCGCCGCCACCCAGAGCGCGATGAACGCCGCGACCAGGGCGCCCTGGCCATGCAGAGGGGCCACCGCCGGGGGCAACAGCGGATTCCAGGGGCTGGCGAGCGCGGCGCACACCAGCCCGGAGAAGACGAGGAACAGCATCGTCTGGTGGACGTAGAGGCGCTTCCTGCGCGCGTCGGAGCGAGGCACGAAGTAATACAAGCCGCCCGCCATGTTGAGCGTGGCGATGGTCATCACCGTGCCGACCACGAGCCACAGCAGCCGGTACTCGCCGAAGGTGGCCGCGTCAAGCGAGCGCGCCAGGATCACCGGCAGCAGAAACTGCATGGCGTGGTCGAACGTCTTCACCGCGCCGAGCGACAGGGCGCGACGCTTGAGCCCGCTCCAGGACATGGCTTTGCTGGCGGCCGTCATGCCTGCAGAAGAAGCTCGTCGAACAGACGCGCGTAGCGCTCCAGCGCCACGGCCGGCGAGTGCGTGCGCTCGAAGTAGTCGCGGCAGCGGCCGTGCAGCACCGCGTCCTGCGCCGCGCTTTCCACCTCGCGCGCGAGCGCATCGATGTCGCGCGCGACCCGGTGCACCGGGGCGCCGACGTCGACGGTGGCGACGGTGGGCACGCCGCGGGCCCAGGCCTGCAGGAACGTGTTCGGCATCCCCTCGTAGGCCGAGGTGTTGACCACGACCTGCGCAACGTCGAACCAGCCCTCGACCTCGGCGAGCGGCAGGAAACCCTTGAACTCGACGTTGGCTAGCATTGCCGCCTGCGCGCGCACGCGCTCGTAGTACGCCGCCGGGGCGCCGGGGCGCGGGCCGCCGATCACCACGAAGCGCCGGTGCGGCAGCCGTGCCGCGAGTTCGAGCAGCAGCTCGGGGCGCTTGTTCTCGTGGATCATGCCAACCCACAGCACGATGCCTTTGCTTCCATTACCCGGGAAATTTCGTGATCTAGGCAATTGATAGCAGCTGGGGATCACCACCGCCTCGCGGCCGTGGTGGGCGAGGCAGCTCGCGCGCTGCCGCTCGTTCTGCGCCACGATGCGGTCGACACAAGCGAGGCCGCGCCGGTAGAGCCAGCGGTCGCGAGCGTAGCGCACCTGATCGCCGATGCCGGGCTCGAAGTCCATGTCGGAGGCGCCGGCGTAGATCGAGTGCCTGCCGTGCCGGCGGCAGAACTCGGTGAGCACGCCGAGCCACATCGCGCTCGAGCGGAAGTAGTAGATCTCGGCGCCGACCTCGCCGAGCGCGCGCCACATCGAGGTGAGACGCGGATGCAGGAAGCGCAGAACCGGGGCGCCGGCCTCGGGGGCGAACACCTTGTGCACGGTGACGCCGTCGACCACAGCGCGGTCGGGCTGGCCGTAATCGAGGCTGATCATCGAGACGCGGTAGCCGCTGGCGGCGAAAAGGCGCGCCAGCACGCTCTGCTGCACCTCGGCGCCGCCCACCACCTGGATGCGCGTGTCGCGCGCGAGCACCGGCCAGGCGTGCGGCGCGACGAAGCACAGGTGCGGCTTCGGCCGCAACAGCCGCTCCGGGCGACCTGCGGGCGCGGCGCCTTTGCGCACCATCCTTGCGACCGGCATTTCTAGCTGGCCGGCCTGCGGGCGTATATACCGTACATCATGCCGATGGCCATCCACAGGAAGGCAAACTCCCCCGTCGGCCTGAGGCTGGAGCCAGCCATGCCGGTGACGAAGAACGCCGCCAGGCCGGCGAGCGCGCCCTGGAAGAGCGCGCGCATCTGCGGGCTGAGCTCGGGATCGCGGGACAGGGCGTGAAAACGCATCCAGACGTGCCCGTAGTACGCGAGCAGCAGCACGAGGCCGGCCACGCCCATGTCCAGCAGCGCCTCGAGGTAGGCGTTGTGGGGGTGACCGACCGGCAGCATCGACTCGGTCACCATCGGGTACGACCACAGGATCGAGGACAGACCGCTTCCCCATACGGGGCTTCGCGCTAGCTCCGGCAGCAGCGGCATCCAGATGAACTCGATGCGCCCGGCGGTCACCACGTTGGCATCGCCCTCGTCGACGCCCAGCAGCACGCGGTCGTATACGAAGCCGGGCAGGAACACTGCGAGCACGAGCAGCGCCAGCGCAGCGAGCGTCACCGTCTTGGCGTTGAACTTCTTCGCCATGAACCACAGGCTCACCAGGGCGAAGCCGACGAAGGCGCCGCGCGAGAAGGTGAGAAGCAGCGCGAACGACAGCACGCCGAGCGTGACGAACAGGAAGCCCTGCTGCGCACGGCTCTTGCTCTCCCACCAGGCGAACACCAGCAGCGCGTAGGCCACCACGTACAGCCGGCCGAGGTCGTTGGCGTGCACACCGATGGCGTCGAAGAAGGCGCGCGCGCTCGCCGAGGCGAGCGAGCCGAGGCGTACGCCCGTGGCGATGATGAAGCCGAATTGCAGCATGGCGATGAACCACACCGAGATCGCCATTGCCACGATGAACGCCTCGGGCCGGCGCGACTTCGCCACTGCGGCGCCCAGCATCAGCGCCACCATGACCATCACCAGCGGCTTCACCACCAGCTCGCGCAGGTAGCCCGCGGCATCGGTGAAGTCGATGGTGCCGGTCTCGTAGAAGTACGGCATGATGTCCGGGGCGTGGCGCGAGCCGAGCAGCCCGGCGAGCATGATCGGCACGATGAACAGCCACAGCAGCTGCCAGGGCATGAAGCGGCGCAGCTCTTCCCAGCGGCTGCGCAGCGCGAAGGACGCGAGCGTGCCGGCGAGCAGCAGGTTCACCGGGTTGAGGCCGGAAATGCCCATCATGCCGCGTGGAAAGAGCGTGGTGTCCGACGCCGGCAGCATCAGCACCAGCGCCACCGCGCCGATGCGGAAGTCGACCAGCACGGCGATGCACATCATCAGCGAGAGCGTGACGTAGAGCGCCTCGAGCTCGCCGACCGCGAGCATGTAGCCGCTGGCCGCGCCGAAGGCGACCAGGAAAAAGCCGGCCAGCAGCCAGCCGTGCCGGCCCGCGGCCTCGTGCGCCGAAGGCGCGGCGGTGGTCGTTGCCATGTTTGCTTACCTCCCGGCCTGCTGCAGGGTCATCGGCATCGCGGCCTCCCCGTGATGAGTGGGCGGCGCCGCCCCGAACGCGGCGGCCGCCACCAGCAGCAACGCGGCAAGCAGCAGCCTTTTCCGGTCGGGCGGCCGCTTCACGCTCAGTACGTGTTGATCAGCGTGCCGACCACGCGCGCGCTGCCGTCGCTCAGCTCGCGTACGGCATGCTCGGTATCGGCCATGCGCGTGTGGTCCTTGCGCGAGACGAGCAGCGCGTCGCCCGCCCGGTGCGCCACGAATTGCGCATCGGAGTACTCGTTGACCGGCGGCGTGTCGATGACGATCAGGTCGTACTCCGCCTGGGCCTTCGCGAGCAGCGCGGCGAAGCCCGCGCGCGACAGCAGCTCGAGCGGGTTGGGCGGCACCGGTCCGCAGGGCAGTACGGCGAGGCCGGTGAGCCCGGTCACGGGCACCGCAACGGTCAAGTCGGCGCGGCCCGAAAGCGCGGTAGACAGGCCGAAGCGGTCCGGGATGTTGAAGATGCCCTGCTGGCGTGGGGCGCGGAAGTCGGCGTCGATGAGCAGCGTGCGCAGGCCCACCTGGGAGAACACCACGGCCAGGTTTGCG
>DASUUN010000478.1:0-6344 GCA_036374055.1 Burkholderiales bacterium | reverse complement strand
ATACCGTGCGTCGCTGGCTCATGGGGTAAGGCGATAAAATACTATGGCAATGAGAGTCGCATGGCTTAAAGATCTCCGCCTGAAGGACCTGGATCAGGTGGGGGGCAAGAACGCCTCCCTGGGCGAGATGATCGGCGGCCTCGCCGCGGCCGGCATCCGCGTGCCCGGCGGATTCGCCACCACCGCCGACGCCTTCCGCGAGTTCCTGTCGGCCAACGGCCTGGACAAGCGCATCGCGCAGCGCCTGCAGGGCCTCGACAGCGCCGATGTGACCGCGCTCGCCGCCTGCGGCGCCGAGATCCGCTCGTGGATCGCCCAGGCGCCTTTTCCGGCTGCGCTTGAGAAGGACATTCGTTCTCATTTTCAAGAGCTTGAGGCCAAAACCTCAGGTGATATCTCGTTTGCCGTGCGCTCTTCCGCCACGGCCGAGGACCTGCCCGACGCCTCCTTCGCCGGCCAGCAGGAGACCTTCCTCAATATCAGCGGCATCGACAACGTGCTGGAGTCGATCCGGCACGTGTTTGCCTCGCTCTACAACGACCGCGCCATTTCCTACCGCGTGCACCAGGGCTTCGCGCACGGCGTGGTCGCCCTGTCCGCCGCGGTCCAACAAATGATCCGCAGCGACCTCGGCGCGAGCGGGGTGCTGTTCACGCTGGACACCGAATCGGGCTTCCGCGACGTGGTGTTCATCACCTCGGCCTACGGGCTGGGAGAGATGGTGGTGCAGGGCGCGGTCAACCCGGACGAGTTCTACGTCCACAAGCCCATGCTGGAGAAGGGCCGGCCGGCGATCGTGCGCCGCGCGCTCGGCTCCAAGCTGCAGAAGATGGTGTTCGGCAAGGCGGGTGCGGCCGGCAAGTCCACCCGGGTGGTCGAGGTGCCCGAGTCGGAGCGGCATGCGTTTTCCCTGAAAGACGAGGAGGTGCTGGAGCTGGCGCGCTACGCCGTCGCCATCGAGCGCCACTACGGCCGCCCGATGGACATCGAATGGGGCAAGGACGGCGCCGACGGCCGCATCTACGTGCTGCAGGCGCGCCCGGAAACGGTCAAGTCCCGCAAGCGCGTGGAAGAGCGCTTCGCGCTCAAGGGCAGCTCCCGGCTGCTGGTCACCGGCCGGGCGATCGGCCACAAGATCGGCAGCGGCACGGTGCGCGTGGTGCCGGACGCCTCGCACATGGCCAAGGTCAAGGAAGGCGACATCCTGGTGACCGACATGACCGACCCGAACTGGGAGCCGGTGATGAAGATCGCCGCCGCCATCGTCACCAACCGCGGCGGGCGCACCTGCCACGCGGCGATCATCGCCCGCGAGCTCGGCATCCCGGCGGTGGTCGGCTGCGGCGAGGCGACCCGCAAGCTGAAGGACGGCCAGCAGGTCACCGTCTCGTGCGCCGAGGGCGACACCGGCAACGTCTACGAGGGCCTGATCCCCTACGAAGTGTCGAGCCGCGAGCGCGGCGAGATGCCGCGCATCCCGGTCAAGATCGCGATGAACGTCGGCAACCCGGAGCTCGCCTTCGAGTTCGCCCAGCTGCCGAGCGCCGGGGTCGGCCTCGCGCGCCTGGAGTTCATCATCAACAACGAAATCGGCGTGCACCCGCGCGCCTGCCTGGAGTTCGCCGGGCTGCCCCCCGCCCTGAAGAAGAAGGTGGAGGAGAAGAGCCGCGGCTACGCCAGCCCGAAGGACTTCTTCCGCGAGAAGATGGTCGAGGGCGTGGCCACCATCGCCGCCGCGTTCTGGCCCCGGCAGGTGATCGTGCGCCTGTCCGACTTCAAGTCGAACGAGTACCGCAAGCTGCTGGGCGGCGAGCAATACGAGCCCGAGGAGGAGAACCCGATGCTCGGGTTCCGCGGCGCCTCGCGCTACGTCGCCGAGAGCTTCCGCGAATGCTTCGAGCTCGAGTGCGCGGCGCTGAAAAAGGTGCGCGACGAGCTCGGCCTGACCAACGTCGAGCTCATGATCCCGTTCGTGCGCACCGTGAGCGAGGCCCGGGCGGTGATGAAGCTCCTGGAGGAAAACGGCCTGCAGCGCGGCAGGAACGGGCTCAAGGTCGTCATGATGTGCGAGCTGCCGTCGAACGCGATCCTCGCCGAGGAATTCCTCGAGCACTTCGACGGCTTCTCCATCGGCTCGAACGACCTCACCCAGCTCACCCTGGGCCTGGACCGCGACTCCGGCCTGGTGGCCGAGGGCTTCGACGAGCGCGATCCGGCGGTGAAAGTGCTCCTCGACATGGCGATCCGCGCCTGCCGCAAGCAGGGCAAGTACGTCGGCATCTGCGGCCAGGGACCCTCGGACCACCCCGACCTCGCGCGCTGGCTGATGGAGCAGGGCATCGAGAGCCTGTCGCTCAACCCGGATACGGTCGTGTCGACCTGGCTTTCGCTGGCGGAGAATCCGCCGCCCGGGAAGAAATCAGCGGTGGCGTAGCAGCCGCTGTTTCTCCCTATTCCATTCCTTCTCGCGCTCGGTGGCGCGCTTGTCGTGCTTGAGCTTGCCGCGCCCGAGGCCCACCTCGAGCTTGATGCGCCCCTTGCTGTAATGCAGGTTGAGCGGCACCAGCGTGTAGCCGCGCTGCTCGACCTTGCCGATCAGCCGGCGGATCTCCTCGGCATGCAGCAGGAGCTTGCGGGTGCGCGTGGGGTCGGGCGTGATGTGCGTGGAGGCGGTCGGCAGCGGGCTGATGTGCGCGCCGATGAGGTAGAGCTCCTCTCCGCGCACCATGACGTAGCCCTCGCCGATGTTGGCGCGCCCGCCGCGGATCGCCTTCACCTCCCAGCCTTCCAGGGCGATGCCGGCCTCGTAGCGCTCCTCGATGAAATAATCGTGGAAGGCCTTCCGGTTCTCAACGATGGACATCGCGACCGATTCTAGTTCATGAAGCGCATCACCCGGTCGGCGATCGTGGAGCACCGCGCCGAGGAGATGTACGCGCTGGTGGACGACATCGAGTCGTATCCACGCTTCCTGCCCTGGTGCCAGGCCGCGCGGGTGGAGCGGCACGCCGACGGCAGCGCCGCGGCGACGCTCACCATCGGCATGCGCGGCCTGCGCACCTCGTTCACCACGCACAACGAGAACCGGGTCGGGGAGGCGATCGACCTGCGCCTGGTGCAGGGCCCGTTCCGCAGCTTCGCCGCCGCCTGGCGCTTCAAGCCGCTGTCGGAGGAGGCCTGCCGCATCGAGTTCTCGCTGGAGTACGAGCTGTCGGGACCGCTCGCCCGCGTGCTCGCGCCCCTGTTCGACCGCATCGCCGACACCATGGTGGATGCGTTCATGCGCCGCGCCGCCGAAGTCTATGGCGCTCAGGGTTGAGGTGGTCTACGCGCTGCCCGCGGGCGAGGACTCGTCCGTCGTGCAGCTCGCCCGCGGCAAGACGGCGCTGGACGCGGTACACGCCTCGGGCATCCTCGAGCGCCACCCGGAGATCGATCCGCGCCGCCTGAAGCTGGGGGTCTACGGCAAGGCGGTCGCGGCGCACGCGCCACTCGCCGACGGCGACCGGGTGGAGGTCTACCGGCCGCTCGCCCTGGATCCGAAGGAGGCGCGCCGCCGGCGCGCGCTCAGGAAGCGCTGAGCCTCAGTTGCACCACTGCTGGACGGCCTGGCGCGCCTTGGCGGCTTCCTGCGCGATTTGCGCGTCCTCGAGGAAGTAGCGCTCGCCGCGGGCATCGGTGCGGGCGATGCGCTGGCCGCTTTCCATGGTGCGCAGCTGGTTCCGGGCGACTGCGCAGTTCTCTTTCCGGGCGGCGGCTTCCTCGGCGGCTTGGGCCTGCTTCAGCCGCTGCTTCTCGGCCTCGTCGCGGCGCTTGCGGAACTCGGCCTCCTGCTGGGCCGGCGTGAGCGGACCTCTCTTCGCCTCGCTCTTCGGCTTGTCTTTCGCCTCGTCGGTCGCCGCCGGCGGGGGCGCCGCGCGTCCCGAGGGCGTCCTGAGGGGCATGGCCTGCACGCCGGGCGGCGGCATGTCGCCGTACTGGATGCGGCCGTTGCGATCCACCCACTTGTACTGCTGCGCCGAGGCGCCCGCCGCGGCGGCGAGCAGCACCGCAAGCACGAGGGTTCTTTTCATGGAATGACACTAACGGCTTTCCCGGGGAGCGTCAAACCCGCTCGCGTATAATGCCGCTTTGCGTGAAAGAATTCTCATGCGGGTGATCCAGAAGGCGCTGACCTTCGACGATGTCCTCCTCCTCCCCGCCCACTCGCGCGTCCTGCCCCGCGAAGTCTCGCTGAAGACCCGCCTCACCCGGAAGCTCGAGCTCAACATGCCGCTCGTGTCGGCGGCCATGGACACGGTCACCGAAGCGCGCCTCGCCATCGCCATCGCCCAGGAGGGCGGCATCGGCATCGTGCACAAGAACCTGACGCCCGCGGCGCAGGCCGCCGAGGTGGCCAAGGTCAAGCGCTTCGAGTCCGGCGTGCTGCGCGATCCGATGACGGTCACGCCCGAGATGACGGTGCGCGAGGTGAAGGCCCTGCAGCAGGAGTACCGCATCTCCGGCTTCCCGGTGCTGAAGGCGGGCAAGGTCGTGGGCATAGTCACCAACCGGGACCTGCGCTTCGAGACCAACCTGGACCAGCCGGTGAAGGCCGTCATGACCCCGCAGCGCAAGCTGATCACGGTGCGCGAAGGCGCGAGCCGCGAGGACGCCAAGGCGCTCATGCATCAGCATCGCCTCGAGCGCGTCCTGGTGATCGACGAGGAGTTCCGGCTGAAGGGTCTGGTCACCGTCAAGGACATCACCAAGGCGACCGAGCACCCGAACGCCTGCAAGGACGCCCACGGCAAGCTGCGCGTGGGCGCGGCAGTGGGCGTGGGCGAAGGCACCGAAGAGCGGGTGGCGGCCCTGGTCGAGGCGGGCGTCGACGTGCTGGTGGTGGACACCGCGCACGGCCACGCCCAGGGCGTGCTCGACCGCGTCCAATGGATAAAGAACAGCTTCAAGGTCGAAGTGATCGGTGGCAACGTCGGCACGGCCGACGGCGCGCGCGCCTTGGTGGACCACGGCGCCGACGGCGTGAAGGTCGGCATCGGCCCGGGCTCGATCTGCACCACGCGCATCGTCGCCGGCGTCGGCGTGCCCCAGATCACCGCCATCCAGAATGTTGCCGACGCCCTCGCCAAGTCGGGCGTGCCGCTCGTCGCCGACGGCGGCATCCGCTACTCGGGCGACGTCGCCAAGGCGCTCGCCGCCGGCGCGCACGCCGTCATGCTCGGGTCGCTGTTCGCCGGCACCGAGGAGTCGCCCGGCGAGATCGAGCTCTACCAGGGCCGCTCGTACAAGGCCTACCGCGGCATGGGGTCGCTGGGCGCGATGCAGAAAGGCGCCGCCGATCGCTATTTCCAGGACGCGGAAATGAATGTCGACAAGCTGGTCCCCGAAGGCGTGGAGGGCAGGGTGCCCTACAAAGGCAGCGCGGTCTGGGTGATGCAGCAGTTGCTCGGCGGCGTGCGCGCCAGCATGGGCTACACCGGCTGCGCCACGGTGGAGGAGCTGCGCACGCGCACCCAGTTCGTGGAGATCACCGCCGCGGGCATCCGCGAATCCCACGTGCACGACGTGCAGATCGTCAAGGAGGCGCCGAATTACCGGGTCGAGTAGCCACCAGAAAATCCTGATCCTGGACTTCGGTGCGCAGTACACGCAGTTGATCGCCCGGCGGGTGCGCGAAGGCAGGGTCTATTGCGAGATCCATCCGCACGACGTTTCGGGCGAGTTCGTGCGCGGCTACGGCGCCGCGGGCGTGATCCTCTCGGGCAGCCACATGTCCGCCTACGAGGAATCGACCGGCAAGGCGCCGAAGGCCGTGTTCGAGCTCGGCGTGCCGGTCCTCGGCATCTGCTACGGCATGCAGACCATGGCGCAGCAGCTCGGCGGGCGCGTCGAGGCCGGGAAGGTGCGCGAGTTCGGCTACGCCGAGGTGCGCGCGCGCGGCCACACGCGGCTGCTCGACGGCATCGAGGATTTCCGCACCCCCGAGGGCCACGGCATGCTGAAAGTGTGGATGAGCCACGGCGACAAGGTGGTCGACCTGCCGCCGGGATTCAAGCTCATGGCCTCGACCGAGGCCTGCCCGGTCGCCGGCATGGCCGACGAGGCGCGGCGCTTCTACGGCGTGCAGTTCCATCCCGAGGTCACCCACACGCGGCAGGGCACCCGGCTGCTGCAGCGCTTCGTCCACGACATCTGCGGGGCGCGCGGCGACTGGAACATGCCGGACTACGTCGGCGAAGCCGTACAACGCATAAAAGCAGAAGTGGGCAACGAGGAGGTCATCCTCGGCCTGTCGGGCGGCGTCGACTCCTCGGTCGCCGCGGCGCTCATCCACCGCGCCATCG
>DASUUN010000477.1:0-10152 GCA_036374055.1 Burkholderiales bacterium | reverse complement strand
TGCGCGCCACGCTGCGCACCCAGGCGCGCACCGACTCACAGGCGACGATCACGCAGGCGGCCTGCTCGAACAGCAGCGCCTCGAGGCGGCCGCCGTGTCCCTGCTCGAATCCGCCACCGTGCAGCTGCACGATCAGAGGGCTGCGGGCGGCGAGCACGGCCGCCATGAAGGCGGCATCGCGACGCGGCGCGGCGCGCCCGCTGAGATGCAGGTGCACCGGCGCGCGGCCGTGGCGCGCCAGGACGAGCGCGAAGCGCCGCAGCGCATCGAGCGCGAGCGCGCCGCTGCGCGCTGCGCCGCCCTCGCCGTGCGTCGCCAGGTACTCAATCGGCCAGCGCTTGAACAGGCCGTGCGCGCGGTAGCACTCGACTACCGCGGCAATGCTGCCGCGCGTCTCGGGGGCAGCGCCGAACATCACCAGTCTGGAATGGGGGCGGATTTGCATGGCGCTGCTAGATTCGCCGCCGCCGCGTGAATGTGTCTACCACGGTGAGGTAGCCCGCGCGGTTCACGGTGTGGATGCCGATCGTGCCGTTGCCGCCCGAGGGGAGGATGCGCGCCACCTGGCGCTCGGCGTACTCGTGTGCGGTGAGGCGCAGCACGCGGTTGAGAGAGATGCCCGAGCCGTAGCGCGGCACGCAGATCTGCGCCGGACGATAGAGCGCGCCGTTGCGCCAGTACAGCTGGCCCGCCGGGCGCGTGCAGCGCGCGTCGGACTTGACCGGGTTGCGCGGATGCGCCCGCCAGTCGCCGAGCAGGCTTCCGGCGTGGAAGAGATGCAGCTCATCGTCGTACATGCGCGTCTCGCCGGGCGCGGCATTGGCGAACAGCCACCAGCGGTCCGCGGCGCGATGCACCGTGGCGTCGACGCAGCGCACGTCGCTCAGCAGGCGCTTCTCCAGCCGCCAGCGCAGCGGGAAATCGACGCAGCGGTAGAGCTCGACGGAGCGGTTCTGCGCGGTCTCCGGGATCATGTAGAGCGCGCCGTCGTCCTCGAGCAGCAGGGGGTACGAGAGATGGTAGTCGCGCTCGAGCACGCGCACCGGCGCCGAGCAGGCGCCGTCCGGCCCGATCTCGATCATGGCGATGTGGGCCTTCCCCGAGGCGTACGGCAACTCCTCGAAGAAGACGAAATGACGGCCGCTCCTCTCCAGTGCGAACGGATCGGCCCAATCGCGGTCCCTGGGCTGGGCGATGCGCGTGAAGCCGGCCAGGTCGGCGGGCACCTCGCGCCCGTCGCCCGGGCCGTTGTCGAAGCGAAACGCCAGCGACCATTGCTCGGCGTAGAGCGCCTTGTCGAACGCGCGCCGCGCAATGCGACCGCCGATCTTCAGAATGGGTCGCAAACCCTGATCGGGATTTTCAGGACTCTTGAACACCCGGCATTGCTCGAGCCAGCCGCGGCCCGAGCGGTGCACCTCGCGCAGCGCGCGGAACGCGAACTGCGAGGTCTTGCCGAGCAGCTCACGGCGGTTGCGCGCCGCCGACATGGGATAGGTGCGCGACCACGACTGGTAAGCGAGCCGGGGCGCCGCGCCGGCCGCCAGCCGCACGGTCAGGCCAGAGGCGGTGAGCGGCTCGCCGTCGGCGACCTCGCGAAAGCCGTCGGCCTGGAAGCGCCAGACGCCGTAGCGGGCGATGCCGTCCAGCACCGCATCGTCGAACTCGCCGACGGCGAAGGCCACGTCGAGCCCGAGGTCGGGAAAGACGGCGGCGGACCAGGAGTGCGCCGTGATCTGCGTGCTGTGCGCGAGCGCGGCGGCGAGATCGACTGGCTCGCAGGGCTCGGGGCCGAATGCCCACTGATCGAGCCTGGCGTAGGCGCGCTGCAGCAGCGGCGCACGGCGCGGGCGCGCCTCCGCGGCGGTGACGATGACCGCGATCTCCGCGAACGCCGAGGCGGCGACCTGCGCCAGTGCCTCGACGATCCAGCGCGGCTGGGCGCGCGCGTCGGCGAACACGCCAACGCGCAGCTTGCTCGGCCGCGCGCTGCTCGCGAGCGCTACAGCCGCCATATCCGCCGGCCTTCGCGCTGGAACGCCGCGGGCTCCAGCACCGATTTCACGTCGACGACGCAGCCGTTGCGCACGATCTTCGCGAGGTAGCGCTCGACCGGGGCGGCGAGGAACTCCCGGTGCGCGACGGCGAGGATCAGCGCGTCGGCCGTCGGCAGCGCCTCCCAGGCGTGCAGGCGCACGCCGTACTCGGCGAGCGCCTCGTCGGGGTTGGCCAGCGGGTCGTGAACGTGCGCCTGGACGCCGAACTCGGCGAGCTCGCGCAGGATGTCGCCGACCTTCGAGTTGCGGATGTCGGGGCAGTTCTCCTTGAACGTCAGGCCGAGCACGTTGACGCGTGCGCCCTTGATGTTGCGCCCGGCGTGGATCATCTGCTGGATCGTCTTTCGCGCGATGTGCGCGCCCATGCCGTCGTTGATGCGCCGTCCGGCGAGGATCACCTCGGGGTGGTAGCCGGCTAGCTCTGCCTTGTGCGTGAGGTAGTACGGGTCGACGCCGATGCAGTGGCCGCCGACGAGGCCCGGCCGGAAGGGCAGGAAGTTCCACTTGGTGCCCGCCGCCTCCAGCACCTCGCCGGTGTCGATGCCGAGTCTCTCGAAGATGATGGCCAGCTCGTTGACGAAGGCGATGTTGAGGTCGCGCTGGGTGTTCTCGATCACCTTCGCGGCTTCCGCGACGCGGATCGACGGCGCGCGGTACACCCCGGCCGTGACCACCGAGCCGTACAGGCCGGCCACTTTCTCGAGGGTGTCCTCGTCGTCGCCAGACACGACCTTCACGATGCTCGAGAACGCATGCTCCCGGTCGCCGGGGTTGATTCGCTCGGGCGAGTAGCCGACGTGGAAATCCTGGCGCCAGCGCATCCCCGAGCTCTTCTCGAGGATGGGCACGCACACTTCCTCGGTCGCGCCGGGGTACACGGTCGACTCGTAGATGACGGTGGCACCCGGCTTCAGGTAGCGCCCGACGGTCTCGCTCGCCGACTCGAGCGGCAAGAGGTCGGGCTGGCGCGCGGCGTTGATCGGCGTAGGTACCGCGACGATGACGAAGTCGGCCTGCTCGAGGTCGGCCGGATAGGCGGTGGCGCGCAGCTGGCGCGCCGCGGCGAGCTCGGCCGCGGACACCTCGCCGGTCGCGTCGACATGGTGGCGCAGGCTCTCGATCCGCTTGCGCGACAGGTCATAGCCGATCGTGGGACGCTGCCTGCCGAAGGCCACGGCCACCGGCAGTCCGACGTAGCCGAGGCCCACGACGGCAACCGTAGGGAGAACCGCCTTGCTTTTCTCGTTGGGAATCCCTTCATCGACAACAGCAGCTTCAGGCAGCATGCGCCTCCAGAAGATGCACCGCGTACCACTCGGCGGTGAGTTCCAGCCCCTTCATGATGCGCACCTGCGGCCGGTAGCCGAGCAGGCGCTCGGCCTTGCCGGTGTCGGCGCGCGAGAGCTGCACGTCGCCGCGCCTCGGCTCGCGGTGCACCGGTCGCGTGTTCCTCACGTGCGGCAGCCGTCGCGCGAGCACCAAGCGCACCATCTCGAACAGCTCGAGCAGCGAGGTCTGCTCGCCCACGGCCACGTTGTAGGCCTCGTTGAGCGCGCTGCGGTCCTCCACGGTGGCGGCGAGCAGGTTCGCCTGGACCACATTCTCGATGTAGCAGAAGTCGCGCGCCGCGCGGCCGTCGCCGTTGATGTAGGCGGTCTGCCCGCGCAGCAGCGCACCGATCCAGGCGGGAATCACCGACGCATAAGCGCCGTCGGGGTCCTGGCGCGGCCCGAACACATTGAAGTAGCGCAGCCCGATGCTGCGCATGCCATAGCAATGCGCGAAGACCCCGGCATAGAGCTCGTTGACGTGCTTGGTGAGCCCGTAGGGCGAGACCGCGCGGCCGATCTGCGGCTCGGTCTTGGGCAGCGCGGGATGATCGCCGTAGACCGCGCTCGAGCTCGCGTACACCAGGCGCGACACGCCGGCATCGCGGGCCGCCAGCAGCATGTTGAGGAAGCCGTTGACGTTGGATTGGTGCGAGGCGAGCGGATCGTCGATCGAGCGCGGCACGCTGCCCAGGGCCGCCTGGTGCAGTACGACGCCGACGCCGCGGCAGGCTTCCCGGCACGTCTCGAGCGAGCGGATGTCGCCCTCGATGAACCGGAAACGGCTCCAGCGTGCCGCGCCGACCGCCTGCCCGACCGACTCCAGGTTGGCGCGCTTCCCCGTCGAGAAATTGTCCACGCCGAGCACCGCCTGGTCGAGCGCGAGCAGCCGCTCCACCAGGTGCGAGCCGATGAAGCCGGCCGCTCCGGTGACGAGCCAGGTAACGGGCCGGCTCCTAATATGCTGTTGCGCTTCTTCGTAGGTCTTCACGTTGGCTCCTTGTCAATGCCAGCTCCTGCAGCAGGCTTTCGTAGCGATCCACCATGGCGCGCTCGGAGAAGCGCGCCTCCACGGTGGCACGCGCCCTCTCGCCCATGGCTGCCCGCGTCGCGGGCACGGCCAGCGCGGCGAGGTGCGCGACCAGCGAGCGCGTGTCGCCGACGGGAAACAGGTAGCCGTTCTCTCCCGGCTGGATCATCTCGGCAGCACCGCCGATGTCCGAGTGCACGACCGGCCGGCCGAGCGCCATGGCCTCGAGCGCGGCGAGCGAGAAAGTCTCGACCGCCTCGCTGCACAGCGCGAGCACGTCGCAGGCACCGACCAGCGGCCGCACGTCCTGCTGCAGTCCGGTGACCAGCACCGCTGCCTCGACGCCCAGGGCACGCGCGCGCGCCTCGACCGGCGCGCGCATGGGACCGTCGCCGATCAGCAGCGCGCGCGCCGGGTGACCCGCGGCGCGCAGGCGCGCGATTGCCTCCACGATCTGCAGATGGTTCTTTTCCGGGCGCAGCACCGCGCACATGCCCACCACGTAGTCCGTCGGGGCGAACCCGAGGACGCGGCGGATGGCGGCGCTCTCGGCTGCGCGGCGCGCATGCCAGTGGTCGAGGTCGATGCCGTTGTGGATCACCACGTTGGCGCGCGCCGAGACCTTGCGCGGCAGCCAATGGCGGCGCTGCGCCTCGCACACGAACACCAGCGCGTCGGCGGCCCAGAACAGCGGCCGGTAGTACAGCATCTTCAGCCACTCTTTGGCGCCGGGCAGCACCGTGGTGTGGAAGGTCACCGCGAGCGGCGCTGCGGCGCGGGCCCAGCGCAGCGAGGCCGAGGCGTACAGCAGCGCGTAGGGATTCGCTGCGACGAGCGCCGCGGGACGAACGGCCTTCAGCAGCGCAGCGAGCTTGGCGACGGAGGAAAGATCGAGGTATTTGCCTGCCTCGAGGCATCGCACGCTGGCCGCCCCGCGCAGGCGCTCGAGCTGGCTGGGATCGTTCTTCACGTACACGGCGTGGCACTCGTGGCCGCGCTCGGCGAGGCGGTTGACGAGCGTGATGCTGTGGCGCTCGGCGCCGCCGTGAACCAGCGAGCCGGTGACGAAGAGCAGCTTCATTTCGCGGTCCGGCGCATGCTGAGCGCGCTGTAGGCGGCCGCGAGCAGCGCCGCGCCGGCGAGCAGTCGCGCCATGGGCGCTGCCTCGGCAAGGAACTGCTGCACCGCGCCCCAGGCGAGCAGGCCGCAGCCGGCGGCGAGGAGCGCGGTGCGCGCCAGCGCGCCCCAGTCCTGCAAGTCGCGCAAGGCGATGCCGGTGTGGCGCGCAACGCGCCGCAGCAGCAGCGCCCGGTCGAGGTAGATGGCGAGCACGCTGCCCAGCGCGGCGCCCGGCAGGCCGATGGTGCCCGCCGCCGCCCAGCTCACCGCGATCGAAAGCGGCAGAACGAGCGCGGTGATGCGCAGCGCGAACGCGCCCTGGTGCAGGAGCAGCACGACGCTGCCGACCTCCACCACCATGATTGCCATGCCGGCGATGTACACGCGCATCACCGGCGCCGCCTCGAGGTAGGCGGCGGTGTAGACGATGGTGACGATCTCCTCGGCGAAAACGAACGCGAGCGCGAGCAGCGGGTAGAGCACCGTGCCCACCAGTACGTTGGCGCGGCTGTTCATCGCCATCATGCCGCGCATGTCGCCCGCGGCCTCCATGCGGCTCATCGTCGGCATGAAGGCCTCCATGACCGAGTGCCGCAGGATGTGCACGACGTGCCCGACGATGCTCGCGACCGAGAACGCCGCGAAGCTCGACAGCGCGAACAGGCTCGCCGCCACCCACTGGTCGGCCTGCGCCCTGAGGCAGTAGAGCGCGTTCGACACGCCGAAGGGCGCGCAATGGCGCACCTGGCCGGAGAATGCGGCGCGCTCGAACCACGGCGCGCCCAGGCCGTGGCGGCGATGCACGTAGTAGACGAGCAGCGCGAGCTTGACCGCCACCGCGACGAGCAGCATCCACAGCATCGATGCCAGGTCGCCCACCCACCATGCCGCCGCCGCCACGAGCACCACGCGCAGCAGCGAGCTGGTCATCGTGGCGAAGGCCTGCCAGCGGATCTGCTCCTCGACGGTCGGCAGGTAGTCGAGCAGGACCGCCACGATCCAAAGGGCAATGAAGGCGGCGATCAGCGCGCCCTCGCCCTGGAGCGGCTCGAGGGCGCGCGGCAGCAGGGGGTTCCACGGGCCGGCGAGCGCGGCGCTGACCAGCCCCGACACCGCCAGGAAGAGCATCGTCTGATGGACGTAGAGCCGGCGCTTGCGCGGGTCCGCGCGCGGCAGAAAGTAGTACAGCCCGCCGCCCATGTTGAGCGTGGCGATCGTCATCACGGTGCCGACCACCAGCCACAGTAGCCGGTACTCGCCGAAGGTGGCGGCATCCAGGGAGCGGGTGAGGATGACCGGCAGCAGGAATTGCATGGCGTGGTCGAAGGTCTTGACCGCCCCGAGCGACAGCGCGCGGCGCTTGAGGCCGTGCCAGGACAGCGCCTTGCTCGCGCTCGTCATATCCCCGGCCAAAGCGCTTCGAAAAGCCGCGCATAGCGCTCCAGCGCCGCAGCGGGAGAGTGGGTGCGCTCGAAGTACGCGCGGCAGCGCTCGCCGAGCGCGGCATCCTGCAGGGCGCTTTCGACTTCGCGTTCAAGCGCGTCGATGCCGCCGGCGGTGCGCTGCACCGGGGCGCCGACATCGACGGTGGCGACGCTCGGCACGCCGCGCGCCCAGGCCTGCAGGAACGTATTCGGCATGCCCTCGTACGTCGAGGTGTTGACCAGCAGCCGCGCCCGGTCGAACCAGCGCTCCACCTCCTCGAGCGGCAGGAAGCCCTTGAACTGCAGGTTGGGCAGCTTCGCCGCCGCGGCGCGCACGCGCTCGAGGTATCCGGTGCTCGCGCCCGAACGCGGCCCGCCGATCATGGCGAAGCGAAGCTGCGGCATGCGCGCGGCGAGCTCGATAAAGAGCTCGGGCCGCTTGTTCTCGTGGATCATGCCCACCCACAGGACGAGCTCCCGTCGGGCGGGATCTCTTCGCGCCGGCAGCTGGTAGCAGCTCGGGATGACCGTCGCCTCGCGGCCGTGCGTGGCGAGGCAGCTCAGGCGCTGCGCGTGATTCTGCGCCACGATCCGGTCGACCTGGGCGAGGCCGCGGCGGAAAAGCCAGCGGTCGCGCGCGTGGCGCAGCTGGCCGCCGATATCGGGCACGAAATCCCTGTCCGAGGCGCCGGCGTATACCGAGCGCCTGCCGTGCCGGCGGCAGAACTCGGTCAGCACGCCCAGCCACATCGAGCTCGAGCGATAGTAGTAGATGTCGGCGTCCACCGCGGCGAGCGAGCGCCACATGGAGGTGAGCCGCGGGTGCACGAAGCGAAGCAGGCGCACGCCGGCGTCCGGCGCGAAGGCCTTGTGGACCGTCACGCCGTCGACCAGGGCGCGCTCGGCCTGGCCGTAATCGAGCGCGATCATCGAGACGCGGTAGCCGTGCGCCGCGAACAGGCGCGCGAGCACGCTTTGCTGCACCTCGGCGCCCCCCACCACGGCGATGCGCCGGTCGCGCGAGAACACCGGCCAGGCGTAGGGCGCGACGAAGCACACATGCGGCTTCGCGGGCAACACCGCCTCCGGGCGGCCTGCAGGCGCGGCAACCCTCCGCGATAATGCGGCTGCGGGCATCTAGCCGGCGGGCCTGCGCGCGTAGACGCCGTACATCATGCCGATCGCCATCCAGAGGTAGGCGAACTCCGTGTCCGGCCGCAGGCTGCTGCCGGCCATGCCGGTGACCGCGAAGCACAGCAGGCCGGCGATCGCCCCCTGGAACAGTCCGCGCATCTCCGCGCTCAGCTCGGCGGCGCCCGCGAGGGCGCGCAGGCCTCTCCAGACGTGCCAGTAGTACGCGAGCAGCAGCACCAGCCCGACCACGCCCATGTCGAGCAGCGCCTCGAGGTAGGCGTTGTGCGGATGCGTCACCTCCAGGATGGCGCCGGTCTGCATCGGCGAGGACCACATGATCGAGCCCAGGCCCTCGCCCCACAGCGGGCTCTTGAACACCTCGGGCAGCAGCGGCTCCCAGATGCCCTCGATGCGGCCCGCGCTGACATCATCGAGGTTGCCGGTGTCGAAGCCCAGGGTGACGCGCCGGTACAGGTAGCCGGGGGCGAGCACCACCGCGGTTATGGTGCCGAGCGCGGCGAGCGCCACGGTCTTGGCGTTGAACTTCCACAGCAGGAACACCGCGCTGATCAGCAGGAAGCCGAGGAAGGCGGCGCGCGAGAAGGTGAGCGCCAGCGCGAAGGCGATCACGCCCATGGTGGCGAACAGGAACAGCTTCAGGCCCGGGCGCTTGGTCTCCCACCACACGAACAGCAGCAGCCCGTAGGCCACCGCATAGAGGCGCCCGAGGTCGTTGGCGTGCATGCCCATGGCGTCGAAGAAGTCGCGCGCGTTGGTGGCGGCGAGCTCGCCCAGCTTGATGCCTGCGACGGCGACGAAGCCGATCTGCACCAGCGCGATCACCCATACCGACAGCGCGATGGGGATGAGAAAGCGCTCGGGCTTCTTCGAGCGCGCCGCCGCGGCGCCGAGCAGGATTGCGGTCACGGGGATGAGCAGCGGCTTGAGCGCCATGTCGCGGATGTAGCCGACCGCGCTGGTGAAGTTGAGCGCCTCGGTCTCGTAGAAGATGGGCGCGATATCGCCCACGTGCCGCGCGCCGAGCAGGCCGGCGGCGGCGATCGGCACCATGTACAGCCAGAGCAGCGGGCGCGGCAGGAAGGTCCCCGCCCGCTGCAGCCGGCCGCGCAGCAGGTAGGACACGAGGGTCGCAGCGAGCAGGACGTTCACCGGGTTCAGCCCGGTGAAGCCCATCAGGCTGCGCGGAAAGAGCGTCGTCGCCGCGATCGGCATCAGCAGCACCAGCAGCACCGCGCCGATGCGGAAGTCGAAAAGAACGGCGATGCACGCGGTGAGCGACAGGGCGACGTAGAACGCGTCGAGCTCGCCCGCGGCGATGCCGTAGCCGGCCGCGGCGGCGAAGGCGATCAGGGCTGCGGCAACGGGCAGCCACAGGTGCTCGCCCGCCGACTCCCGCCGCAGGTATGTCGAGGTTGCAGCCATGGTCAGTCCCTCTGTTCCAGCACCTTGGAGATCAGCACCAGATCGGCCTTGTCCGCGAAGCCGGAGGCCGGCCTCGAGGCGAGGACGCTCGCGGCCACGGCCAGCGCGATCGCCGCCAGCACGACCTTGCGCTCGGGAGGCCTCTTCACGCTCAGTATGTGTTGATGAGCGTGCCGACCACGCGCGCGCTGCCGTCGCTCAGCTCGCGCACGGCGTGCTCGGTATCGGCCATGCGCGTGTGGTCCTTGCGCGAGACGAGCAGCGCGTCGCCCGCCCGGTGCGCCACGCATTGCGCGTCGGAGTACTCGTTGACCGGCGGCGTGTCGATGACGATCAGGTCGTACTCCGCCTGGGCCTTCGCGAGCAGCGCGGCGAAGCCCGCGCGCGACAGCAGCTCGAGCGGGTTGGGCGGCACCGGTCCGCAGGGCAGCACGGCGAGGCCGGTGAGCCCGGTCACGGGCACCGCAACGGTCAAATCGGCGCGGCCCGAAAGCGCGGTAGACAGGCCGAAGCGGTCCGGGATGTTGAAGATGCCCTGCTGGCGTGGGGCGCGGAAGTCGGCGTCGATGAGCAGCGTGCGCAGGCCCACCTGGGAGAACACCACGGCCAGGTTTGCG
>DASUUN010000476.1:0-2915 GCA_036374055.1 Burkholderiales bacterium | reverse complement strand
ACGTGGGCCAGTTCTGGAAGTACAAGAAGGCCGAGTACCTGAAGACGCCGCTCTACAGCCGCGACTATCCGCCCTGCAAGCACTGCGAGTGATGGCGGAGCCCGTCCTCCAGCTGCGGCAGCTCGGCAAGAGCTTCGGCGGGCTGACCGCGGTCAGCGACGTCACGCTGGAGGTGCTTCCCGGCGACCGGCAGGCCGTGATCGGCCCGAACGGCGCCGGGAAGACCACGCTGTTCAACCTGATCACCGGCGTGCTGCCGGCGAGCGCCGGGCGCATCCTCCTCTTCGGCGAGGACGTCACGGGCTGGCCGAGCCACCGGCGCACCGCGCTCGGCATGGCGCGCACCTTCCAGATCACCAGCCTGTTCCCGAAGCTCTCGGTGCTCGACAACGTGCTGCTCGCCATCGGCGGCCTGCGGCGCACCAAGTTCGTGATGTGGCGCACGATGTCGAGCTACGCCGAGCTGCACGCCAAGGCGCGGCGGCTGCTGGAGGCGGCGGGCTACTGGGACCGGCGCGGCACCGAGGTGCGCAACCTGTCGCACGGCGAGCAGCGCCAGATCGAGATCGTGCTGGGCCTGGCGAGCGACCCGAAGATCCTGCTGCTGGACGAGCCCTGCGCCGGGCTGTCCTCCGGCGAATCGCGCGAGATGGCGGAATTCCTCAAGCGCCTGGACCCGGCGCTCGCCATCCTGCTCATCGAGCACGACATGGACGTGGTGTTCGACGTGGTGGACCGGATCTCGGTGCTGCATTTCGGCCAGGTGGTGGAGCAGGGCAGCGCCGCCGACATCCGGGCGAGCCCGAAGGTGCAGGAAATCTACCTCGGTACCGGCTGATGGCGATCCTGCAAGTCGAGGACATCCACACCTATTACGGCGACGCCTACGTGCTGCAGGGGCTGTCGCTCGAGCTCGAGCAGGGGCAGATCCTCGGCCTGCTCGGCAGGAACGGCGTGGGCAAGACCACGCTGGTGAGCTCGATCGTGGGCTTCACCCCGCCGCGGCGCGGGCGCATCTTGTTCAAGGGCGCGGACGTCACCGCGGTTTCCTCCTTCGAGACCGTGCGCCGCGGCATGGGCCTCGTGCCGCAGGGGCGGCGGGTGTTCCCCACCCTCAGCGTGGAGGAGAACCTGAAGGTGGCGGCGCGCTCGAGCGAGCGCCACGGCTGGACGCTGGAGCGGGTCTATCCGCTGTTTCCGCGCCTTGAAGAGCGGCGCCGGCAGCGCGCCAAGACGCTCTCGGGCGGCGAGCAGCAGATGCTCGCCATCGCGCGCGGCCTCATGACCAATCCCGACTGCCTGATCATGGACGAGCCCTCCGAGGGCCTGGCGCCGATCATCATCCAGGCCGTCTGGCAGATCATCCGCAAGCTGAAGGACGAGGGCCTGTCGATCCTGCTGGTCGAGCAGAACGCCGCCCTCGCGCTGCAGCTGGTGGACTACGTGCACGTGATGAGCAAGGGGCAGGTGGTGCATTCCTCGGACCCGCGCTCGCTGGAGCGCGACGAGGCCGTCAAGTCGAAATACCTGGGAATATGACCCGTGTTCTATAGCTGCGCGCCTTCCACGAGACGAGGCTCTTCCGTCGTTGCGAAACGAAAGGGCAGGAGCCTTCGGGTCGACATGCACTGCCACTTCCTCAACCCCGAGGTCGCGGAGAAGATGGCCGGGCGCAACCCGGGTCAGCACGACCCGGCGGTGAAGTTCGCCAACGCGCTGACGCGGGAGACCAACGTCAGGCAGATGAAGGACCGCGCGCCCAAGCTCTCGGGCGTGGAGCTGCGGCTGAAGGACATGGACCGCATGGGCATCGACGTGCAGGCGCTGTCGCCGGCGCCCAACCAGACCTACTACTGGACCGACCCGGGCGAGGGCCAGGAACTGGCGCGCGCGGTGAACGAGCGCCTCGCCCAGATCTGCGGCAAGTACCCGGACCGCTTCGTGGGACTGGGCACCGTGCCGCTCCAGGATCCGGACCTCGCCGTCTCGGAATTGATCCATTGCGTGAAAACCCTGGGAATGCGAGGCGTCGAGATCAACCCGAACGTCAACGGCATGGAT
Organism: Burkholderiales bacterium; assembly: GCA_036374055.1. Taxonomy (GTDB): domain Bacteria; phylum Pseudomonadota; class Gammaproteobacteria; order Burkholderiales; family SG8-39; genus SCGC-AG-212-J23. The sequence continues at coordinate 854 of DASUUN010000476.1, read as the reverse complement.
CTCACCGACGGCCGCCTGCTGCTCGACGCGTTTTTCCGCAAGGTGCAGGAGCTCGACGTGGTGATCTTCATGCACCCGATCGGCTTCACGCAGGGCGAGCGGCTGCTGGACCACTATTTCAACAACGTGATCGGTAACCCGCTCGAGACCACCGTGGCGGCGAGCCACCTGATCTTCGACGGCGTGATGGACCGCTACCCGAAGCTCAAGGTCGTCCTGCCGCACGCCGGCGGCTACCTCGCGCATTACTGGGCGCGCATGGACCACGCCTGGCGCGCTCGCCCGGATTGCCGCACGGTGATCAAAATGAAGCCTTCCAGCTACCTGGAGAAGTTCTACTTCGACACCATTACTTTCGACCAGGGCATGCTGAAGAACCTGGTCGAGCGCTTCGGTGCCGACCACGTGGTGCTCGGCACCGACTATCCCTACGATATGGGAATGGAGCATCCGGTGGATTTCATCTCCGGCGTACCGCGACTTACTGCAAAAGAGAAAGCGATGATCATGGGCGGCAACGCCGCCCGGCTGCTGAAGCTATAAACTGTTCCACGAGGAGGAGGACCATGAAACTACGAACCGCCGTAACGGGCGCGCTGCTCGCCGCCGCCTGCGGGCCTGCCGCGGCCCAGCAGACCATCAACCTCACCGCGATCGACGGCTATCCGCCGCGCGCGCTGTGGATCCGGGAGTTCGTCGGCTTCTACATCCCGGAAGTCGACAAGCGCCTCGCCGCCTCGGGCAAGTACAGGATCCGCTGGAACCAGGCCTGGGGCGGGCAGATCGTCAAGCCGCAGGGCGTGCTCGAAGGCCTGCAGAAGGGCCTGGGCGACATCGGCATCGTCACCACCGCC
>DASUUN010000475.1:0-10569 GCA_036374055.1 Burkholderiales bacterium | reverse complement strand
ATCCGCTGTTCATCGACCTGGTGGAGGCGTGGCCTGGCCGCGTACGCTGGCTAGGGTAGATGAGGATTCCCCTGTCGATCCTCGACCTTGCCCCCATCGTCGAGGGCGGGGAGGCGGCCGATGCGCTGCGCCGCTCGCTCGACCTCGCGCAGCACGCCGAGCGCTGGGGCTATACCCGCTACTGGGTCGCCGAGCACCACAACATGAAGGGCATCGCGAGCGCCGCCACCTCGGTGGTGATCGGCCATCTCGCCGGCGGCACCTCGACGATCCGCGTCGGCGCCGGCGGCATCATGCTGCCGAACCACTCGCCGCTGGTGATCGCCGAGCAGTTCGGCACGCTGGAGGCGCTCTACCCCGGGCGCATCGACCTCGGCCTGGGGCGCGCGCCCGGCACCGACCAGCTCACCGTGCGGGCGCTCAGGCGCGACTGGTCGAGCGCCGAGGAGTTTCCGCAGGACGTGCTCGAGCTGCAGGCGCTGCTCGGCCCGCCGCAGCCGGACCAGCGCATCGTCGCCGTGCCCGGCGCGAACTCGAACGTGCCGCTGTGGATCCTGGGCTCCAGCCTGTACGGCGCGCAGCTCGCCGCGATGCTCGGGCTGCCCTACGCTTTCGCCTCGCACTTCGCGCCGGCCGCGCTGCTGCAGGCGCTCGAGGTGTATCGCAGCATGTTCAAGCCCTCCGCGCAGCTGGCCACGCCCTACGCCATGGCCGGGCTGCACGTGGTGGCCGCCGATACCGACGAGGAAGCGAAGCGCCTGTTCACCAGCACCCAGCAGCAGTTCACCAACATGGTGCGCAACCGGCGCGGCAAGCTGCAGCCGCCGATCGACGACATCGACACCTACTGGACGCCGCAGGAGAAGGTGCAGGCCGAGTCGATGATGAAATACGCGGTGTACGGCTCCCCCGCCACGGTGCGCCGCGGCCTCGAGGAGTTCATCGCGCTCACGCGCGCCGACGAGCTGATGGTCGTGTCGGCCATCTACGACCACGCGGCGCGCCTGAGATCCTACGAGGTCCTCGCGAGCCTGCAATAAAAAAGGCCCGGTGCAACGCCGGGCCTTCTCAGGACTGCGTGTGGCTCAGCGGACCCGGTCTTCCCTCTTCTGTCCCGCATTGGGGGCGTTGTTATCCGCCGACCGGCCCGGGACGCCGTCGAAGCCGCCGTTCCCGAAGCCGTTATTGCCCTTCTTGCCGAACCAGCCGCCGCCGCCCGGCTTGCACCGGCCGGCATGCGCGTCCTTGGCCGCAAACCCGAGCACCGTGCTGATGGCCTGCTTGCTCAGATCTCCGACCGCGGTCTTCGGCAACGCTCCTGCTTGCTGCAACGGACCGCTTGCTGCGAACGCCACGAAGGCGCCCCCTACCACGAACTTCCACACTGTTGCCTCCTGTCAACGCGAGTGCAACTCCCGCGTGCTCGCATGGTGGCAGCGCGACATTGCAACGCGTAGCTCCGCGGGAGCAGGCGCCATAGTCCGAGGTGTGCACTCCTACCGGCGCAGGCCGGCCACGGCTTCGATCTCGACTTTCATCCCCGGTATGGCGAGCTGGCTCACGCCGATCAGCGTGCTCGCCGGCCGCGCGGCGCCGAAGAACTCCTGGCGCACCGGGTTGATCTTGCTGCGGTCGTCGACATCCAGGAGGTAGACCGTCACCTTGAGAATATCGGCGAAGCTCGCCCCGGCGGCGTCGAGCACGAGCTTCATGTTGAGGAACACCTGCCGCGCCTGCGCCGCCACGTCGTCGCTCACCACGCGGCCGGCGGCGTCGGTGGGCGGCACGCCGGAGATGAACAGCAGGTCGCCGAAGCGCACCGCGTCGCAGTAGTGGCTGATCGGCGGCGCCAGGCCTTCGACCATGAGCTCCTTGCGATCTGGCATCGCTACTTGCCCTTCCGGGAAGTGGACCTTTTTTCAGGCCAGTAATAGTTGGCGGCGAACGAGTACGGCGGCAGCATGAAGCGCTTGGCCGGCACCACCACCGACGCCCAGGCGCGCTGCGAATCCCAGACCTTCTTGAAGAACGGGTTGCGTCCCGCCTCCTCCTTCGCCAGATCCTCCCAGGCCTTGAGATAGGCCACCAGGATGTCCGGCGGCGTGCGCAGCACCTGCACGCCGTGCTTCTCGCGGAACTCCTTCAGGGCGTCTGCGTTCTCCCTCTGGTTCTTCGCGATCCAGCTGATGAACGCATCGCGCAGCGCCGAGCGCACCTGCTCCTGCTGCACCGGCGCGAGGCTCTTCCACACGTCGAGGTTGAAGGTCAGCTCACCGATGGTGTTGTTCTCGTGCAGCCCGGGCGTGTAGTGGTACTTGTAGACCTGGTGCAGGCCGAGGCGCAGGTCTTCGATCCCGCCGACCCACTCGGCGCAGTCGATCACGCCGCGCTGCGCCGCCGGCAGGATCTCGCCGCCGGGCATGTTGACGGTCGCCATGCCCATGCGCTGGAACACCTCGGCGTTGATGCCGGTCTGCCGGCATTTCATGCCCTTGAAGTCCTCCAGGTTCTTGATCGGCCGCTTGAACCAGCCGAAGGCCTGGGGGCTGGTCGGGTGCGCCGAGAACGGCATCAGGTTCAGCTTCATCTCCTTCTGGTAGAGCTCCATCCACAGCTCGTGTCCGCCGCCCTCCCACATCCAGCCGAGGTAGTCGGTGTGGTCCATGCCGAAGGGGCCTCCCGGCGGCCCGGCAAACAGCACCGCGGCGCGGTTCTTGTTCACCCAGTAGTACGAGATGGAGTGGAAGCCGTCGATGACCTTCTTGTGCGTCGCATCCAGCACCTCGAAGGGCGGCACGATCTGCCCGCCGGCCAGCACTTCCACTTTCACCTGGCCGCCGCTGATTTTGTCCAGGCGATCGGCGAAGATACGGAAATGGTCCTGCGCCGCGATCCCCGCCGGCCAGGACGATTGCATTTTTAGGGTCTTGGGCTGCGCCTGCACGGCGAAGGCCGCGGCGAGCGCGGCGATGGTAGCGATGATCCTGAGTTTCACGCGGGGTCCTCCGGTCGGGATGAGTTTCGGACAGTAGGCCGGAGCGCGCCGGGCTACAACCGCGGTTTCACGTCCGCGAGCCGCTCGACGCGGCGCAGCTCAGGGAAAAGCCGGCTCCAAAGCGCGACGACCGCCAGCGTGGCGAGCCCGCCCGCCAGCGCCGCGGGCGCCGCGCCCAGCCAGGCGGCGACCAGGCCGGCGCGGAACTCGCCGAGCTCGTTGGAAGCGCCCACAAACAGCATGTGCACCGCGCTCACTCGCCCGCGCATCTCGTCCGGGGTGCCGAGCTGCACCACCGTGGAGCGCACGTAGACGCTCACCATGTCGGCGGCGCCGGCCAAGGCGAGCGCCGCGAGCGATAGCAGGAAGCTGCGCGACAGGCCGAACACCAGCACCGCCGCGCCAAACAGCGCCACCCCGGCGAAGATCGCCCGGCCGGCGTGCGGCTGGCGCTGCGCCGGCAGGTTGGCGAGCAGCAGCGCCATGGCCACCGCCCCGACGGCGATAGCGCTGCGCAGGAGTCCCAGGCCGTCGGGACCGACCTTCAGGATGTCGCGCGCAAAGATCGGCAACAGCGCGGTGATGCCGCCGAGCAGCACCGCGAAAAGGTCCAGCGTGATGGCGCCGAGCACCACCGGCTGGCGGCGCAGGTAGCGCAGGCCGGCCAGCGCCCGCGAAAGAGCGCTGCTGCCGGGCTCGCGCTTGCCGGCGATGCGCGTGCCGATGCCGAGCATGGCCGCCGCCACGACGACCGAAAGGACAAGGCACGCGCCGAACGTCACCGGCGCGCCCAGCAGGTAGATCGCGCCGCCGACCGCGGGGCCGAGGACGGTCGCGGTCTGGTTGGCGGACGAGCTCCAGGCGACCGCCGCCGCGAAATTCTCGCGCGGCACGAGGAACGGCACGAACGACTGCATGGCCGGGCCCGAAAAGGCGCGCGCGATGCCGGAGAGCGCCAGGACGAGGTAGAAGGGGACGGTCTGGGCCGTGCGCAGACTGGCGAGCACCAGCAGCAGCCCCGCGCACAGCGCCAAGACAAGGTGCGCTGCGCCCAGGATCCGGCGGCGATCCTGCCGGTCGGCCGCGTCGCCGCCCGGCAGCGTGAACAGCGCGATGGGCAGGAACACCGCCAGCCCGGCGTAGGCGAGCGTGAGCGGATCGCCGGTCAGGTCGTACAGATACCAGCCGATCGCCACGGCCAGCATCTGCTGCGCCAGCGCCGCGCAAAAACGCCCGCCGAGAAACAGGCGAAAATCGCGAACCGCCAGTACGTGGCTCAATTTAGGGGACGAATAATGAAACTCGGCATGGGCGCTTTGGGTGTGCTCGCCTTGATTTGGCTCGCATTATGGGCCGCCGACACCGGCGTGCTGGTCTACTCTTCGGACACGGGCGTGCTCAAGACGCGCGACTGCCGCTACCTGGTGGGCGTGACCGTGGTGAAGAAGCTCGCCCCGCTCTCGCAGCGCTGCAGCCTGATTTCAAGGGGCTCGGGCCCCCTGCAATAAAATCAGGAAAAACCCGACATACAAATCAAGTTCGTGCTTGCAGAATGCATTCACCCCCTGAGCCGCTCCCTCCCTCCCTTGGGACGGCTCTCCCTAGAAGCCACCTCCGGGTGGCTTCTTTTTTTGTCGCGCCACGTTGTAGTGGATCCTTGACAGCGAAAGCCTAGAACGCCCGACATACAAGCGGGGGCGGAGCACCGAGAATGTGTTCACCCCCTGAGCCGCTCTCTCCCTCCCTTGAGACGGCTCTCCCTAAGAGGCCACCTTCGGGTGGCTTCTTTTTTTTCCGGCGCCCACGGCAATTCTTATCGCGCCGGTGCGCGGCGCCGCAGGAGCGCGACCTTGTCGTTGCGGAAGACCTCCGCGCCCTCCTGGTTGAAGACGTGGTCGCGGAACACCACCACGCCGCGGTCGGGCCGGCTGGAGTCGCGCTTCTCGAGGACCTCGACCTCGGTGCGCAGCGTGTCCCCCGGCCGCACCATGCCGAGGAAGCGCGCGTTCTCGATGCCGAGCAGGGCGATGATGCTGTCGGCAAAGAGATCGCCGGTCATCGCGGTCGAGAACGACATGATGAGGTGGCTCGGGCAGATGCGGCCGGGCAGGCCGCGCCCGCGGGCGTACGCATCGTCGAGGAACAGGGGCACTTCGTAGCCCACCAGGCGACAGAAGGCTTCGTGGTCGGCGTCCGTGATCCGGCGGGTGCGCGTGGGATAGCGGACCGCGACTTCGAAGTCCTCGTAATACAATGGTTTCAGCTCTCCTCGACGAAGGATTCTACGTCACCATGGACCTCGGCCTGCGCGGCAAATCGGTGCTGGTCACCGGCGGCTCGAAAGGCATCGGCTTCGCTTGCGCCCGCTCGTTCGTGGCCGAAGGCTGCCGCGTGCACCTCGCCGCGCGCGATGGCGCGCGACTCGAGCAGGCGCGCGCCGAGCTGAAGGGCGAAGTGGCGATCCACGCCTGCGACCTGCGCGACGCGCAGGCGTTGCAGGCTTTGGCGACGGCGTGCGCGCAGGTCGACATCCTGGTGAACAACGCCGGCGACATCCCGGGCGGCACGCTCGAGTCGGTCGACGAGGCGAAGTGGCGCCATGCCTGGGAGCTCAAGGTGTTCGGCTACGTCAATCTCACGCGCGCGCTGTTCGCGGGCATGCGGCAGCGCAAGTCCGGGGTGATCGTCAACGTCATCGGCATGGCCGGCGAGAACCCTTCCTTCGAATACATCTGCGGCAGCACGGCGAACGCCGGCCTCGCCGCCTTCACCAAGGCGCTCGGCAAGGGGTCGGTCGAGCACGGCGTGCGCGTGCTGGGCGTGCATCCGCCCTCGACGCGCACCGACCGCATCCTCGGGGTGATGAAGGCCGCGGCCAAGGCGAAATTCGGCGACGAGAGCCGTTACCCCGAGCTCGCCGCGAGCGGCACCTTCGGCCGCATGATCGAGCCCGAGCAGGTCGGCGACACGGTCGCCTTCCTCGCCTCGGCGCGCGCCGGGCAGCTCAGCGGCGTAGTCCTCAACCTCGGTTCCTGATCCGGAGACAACGATGAAACGCCTGCCTGCCCTCCTTGCCGCCTGCCTGTGCAGCGCCGGCGCTCTCGCCCAGGCCTATCCCGACAAGCCGGTGCGCATCATCAACACTTTTCCGGCCGGCGGCTCGGGAGACGCGGTGATCCGCGTGGTGTTCGAGAAGGTCGGCGCGGCGCTCGGCCAGCCCTTCATCCAGGAGACGCGCACCGGCGCCGGCGGCTCGATCGGCACCGACGTGGTGGCCAAGGCGGCATCCGACGGCTATACGCTGGTACTCGGCACGGCAAGCACCTTCGGCACCAACTCGGCCACCATGGCGAACCTGCCGTACGACCCGGTGCGCGACTTCACGCCGGTGATCATGATGGCCACCACGCCGTACCTGCTGCTCGCGCACCCCTCGGTGCCTGCCAGCAACGCCAGCGAGTTCGTGGCGCACGCGAAAGCCAACCCGGGCAAGCTGAACTACGGCTCGTTCGGCAACGCCAGCTCCAACCAGCTCGCCTACGAGCTGTTCAAGTCGCACGCCGGAATCGACGTGGTGCACGTGCCGTACAAGGGCGGCGCGCCGCTCATCACCGCGCTGCTCGGCGGCGAGATCCAGAGCTCCATGGACGTGTACGCGACCTCCCGTGCGCATATCGCCTCGGGAAAATTCCGGTTACTGGGCGTGGCGAGCGCGCAACGCTTCTCGCTGCTGCCGCAGACGCCGACGCTCGCCGAGCAGGGCTACCCGGTGGAGGGCGGCACCTTCTTCGCCATCCTGGGGCCGGCAAAGATGCCGCGCCCCGTGGTGGACACCCTCAACCGCGAAATCAACCGCGCGCTGCAGCATCCCGAGGTGCGCGAGCGGCTCACCGCCCTGGGCACCGAGATCGCCGGCGGCACGCCGGAGGCGCTCGGCGAGATCGTGCGGCGCGAGGTGGCGAAGTGGACCCGGGTGGTGAAGGACAGCAACCTCAAGTTCCAGTGACCCTGCGGTCGACGAACCGGGCCGCCTTCGTCTGGCGGCCGGGATCGTAGATCGCCGCGGCTTCGACGAACTCCACCCGGGGGCGCACCTGCACGGTGGCGACCGAGCGCGCCACCACCTCCTGCGCCAGGGCTTCGCGCGCCGCGGGCGCGCAGGCGACGCGCACCACCATCTCGTCCATCGAGTGGGGATCGGCGGCGTTCTCGGGCTGCACCACCACCTGGAATTCGTCGACGCCGTCCAGGCCGGCGAGCGCGCCGAGCAGCGCCGCCGGGTTGACCAGCATGCCCTTCACCTTCACCAGGTCGTTTCCCCGCACCACCGGCCCGACCACCCGGTCGCCGGTGCGCCCGCATGCCGGGCAGGGCGTGCGCTCGATGCTCACGATGTCGCCCACGAGGAAACGAACCAGCACGGTACCCCTGCGATCCAGGTGCGTTACCGCCAGCGCGCCTCGCTCGCCGTCGGCCAGCCGCCGGCCGGTCCGCGGATCGACAACCTCGTGGTACTGGATTTCGGGCGCTGGATTATGCCAGTCGCCCTCTTCCCTGCACTGGGCGAAGGCGCCGAGCTCCGTGGAGCCGTAGCGGTCGAATACCCGCGTGCCGGCAGCGCGCAACTCGCGCAGGCAGCGGCGCAGCTCCTCGCACAGCGACGGCGTCGAAGGCTCGCCGGTGATGGCGCACATGCGCACGCTCGAGAAATCCGCCTTGCGCTCGAGCGCGCGCAGCAGGAGGCGCCGCACGAAGCTCGGCACGCCCCACAGCACCGTGGCGCGGTGCACCTCGACCGTATGCACCGCGTAATCAAGCGGCCGATGCACGCCGAAGCTGCCGTGCTCCGCGCCGGGCAGCGCGGCACAGATGCTCGCCCCCGCGGCGTAAGCGTTGGTCGCCGAGCGCAGGAACGCCCCCATCGGCGCCTGGGTCAGCGGAAAAAGGTTGGCGATGACGTCGGTCTCGCGGATGCCGGAGATCTCGGCCGCGCGGCGCGACTGGAACAGATACGCGTGATAGTCGTGCGTGGTGTTGTATACCGGCGTCGGATCGCCGGTCGACCCGGTGGTGTAGATCACCTCCCAGAGCGCGCGCTCGTAGAGCGGCAGCTCCGCGAGCTGCAGCCGGAAGGCTTCCGGGGCCGCCATCAGATCCTGCTTGGAGGTGAGCGGCAGCCGCTCGAGGTCCGCGACACCTTGGATGCCGGCGACGTCGACGCCGGCCTCCACCCACCGGCGCCGATAGAACGGGTGGCCGCGCGCGCACATCGCCAGCATGCGGCGCAGCCGCTCGTCCTGCAGGCGCTCGATGGCCGCGGCCGGCTGGCGCAGAAGCTCGGGCGGGCGAGGCGGTTGCGGATCCACACGACGACTATATCGGACCGGCTAGAATCGACGCCAGCGGAGAAAATTCAATGCCCCATGCCCTGACCGACGACGGCGTCCGGCTCTACTACGAGGAAAGCGGCAGCGGCACGCCGCTGGTCTTCGTGCACGAGTACGCGGGCGATTACCGCAGCTGGGAGCCGCAGATGCGGTTCTTCTCGCGCTACTACCGCTGCATCGCGTTCAACGCGCGCGGCTACCCGCCCTCGGACGTGCCGGAGGATCCGGAGAAGTACTCGCAGGCGCGGGCGCGCGACGACATCCGCGACGTGCTCGATCACCTGCAGCTCGAGCGGGCGCATGTCTGCGGCCTGTCGATGGGCGGATTCGCCGCGCTGCACTTCGGCATGGCGTACGGCGCGCGGGCGCGCTCGCTGCTGGTGGGCGGCTGCGGCTACGGCGCCGAGCCGGCCAAGCGCGAGCAGTTCCGCGAGGAAACCGACGCGGCCGCGGCGCAGATCGAGAAGGAGGGCATGCGCGAGGTGGCCAAGCGCTACTCGCTGGGGCCGACGCGGGTGCAATTCCGCAACAAGGACCCGCGCGGCTGGCAGGAGTTCGCCGCGCAGCTCGCCGAGCATTCGACGCCCGGCTCGGCGCTCACCATGCGCGGCGTGCAGGGACGCCGGCCTTCGCTCTACGAGCTGGTGGAGGGCATGCAAGCGCTCAGGGTGCCGACCCTCATCGTGACCGGCGACGAGGACGACCCCTGCCTGGAGCCGGCGCTGCTCCTGAAGCGCAGCATTTCCACCTCGGCGCTGGTGGTGATGCCCTCCTCGGGGCACACGATCAACCTCGAGGAGCCGGAGGAGTTCAACCGGATACTTTTCGACTTCCTGTCCGCGGTGGACATCGGCGCGTGGCGCAGCCGCGACCCGCGCTCGACCAGCGGCGGCATCCTCGGCATGAAGAAGTGAGCGCCGCGCAGTACCTGCGGCGCATCCGGGAGCTCAACCCGTCGCTGGGCGCTTTCGTCGAAGTGGATGAGGCAGTGCCTTCCGGCGCGATCGCGCTCGCGGTGAAGGACAACATCGACGTGGCCGGCCTGCACGCCGCCGCCGGCATGCAGCCGTATCGAGACCGCATCGCGAAGAACGATGCCGCCTGCGTCGCGAAGCTGAGAATGAAAGGCGCCGTAGTCCTCGGCAAGACGCTGATGGACGAGGCCGCCTTCGGCGCGCTGGGCGACAACCCGTGGTTCGGCCGCTGCCACAACCCCGCGCGCCACGGCTACACCTGCGGCGGCTCGAGCGCCGGCTCCGCCGCCGCGGTCGCCGCCGGCCTGTGCGACGCCGCGCTCGGCACCGACACCCTCGGCTCGGTGCGCATCCCCGCCTCCTACTGCGGCGTGGTCGGCTTCGTCCCCAGCCCCGGCGTCTTCCCGATGGAAGGTGTCATGCCGCTTGCGCCCTCCTTCGACCGCGTCGGGGTGCTGTCCCGGAGCGTCGGCATGGCGGCCGACGTTGCCGGCGTGCGCATGCACGGCAACCCCCGCATCATCGAAATCGCCTCGAACGCCCTCGACTGGACCGCGCTGCGGCGCGCGGCGTTGCTGCTGGTCGAGCACGAGGGCGCGCAGGTGCATGCGGCGCTGCTCCGGGATCCGGGCTCGGCGATCTCGCCGGCATTGCGCAAGGCGCTCGCCTTCGGCCGGGATGCGAGCGAGGAACGGCTCGCCAGGGCGCGCCTCGAAATAGAGGCGGCAAGAGGAAAAATCGAGGCCTGGTTCGAGGGCGCCGACGTCGTCCTCCTGCCGACGACGCCGCAGGCCGCCTTTGCGTTCGACGGACCCGTGCCGGACAACCAGGCGGATTTCACCGTGCCGGCGAGCGTGCTCGGCTTGCCTGCCATCAGCATTCCCCGAGGAAACGGCCCGGGGTTGCAGCTCGTCGCCCGCCGCGGCGCCGACGCGCTGCTTCTCGCAGCCGCCGAAAAAGCTACCTGACGCGCTCCGCGGCAGCGCGCTGGCTTTCCTCGCGGATCAGCGCCAGCACCTCGCGGCGCAGCTGGTTGAATTCCGGCGAAGTGGCGACCTCCATCGCCCGCGGGCGCGGGATGTGCACGGCGATGGTCTTCTTGATGCGCCCGGGGCGCGCGGTCATCACGTAGACCCGGTCGGCGAGCAGCAGCGCCTCCTCGATGTCGTGCGTGATGAACAGCACCGTCTGGTGATGCCGCTCCCACACCTCG
>DASUUN010000474.1:0-4394 GCA_036374055.1 Burkholderiales bacterium | reverse complement strand
CCGCTGCCCGGGATGGGGTCGGCCGACGCGATGATGCTCCTGCGCAGCGCGGTAAAGCAGATCGCCCGCCGCCACGGCTACCACGCCACCTTCATGTGCCGGCCGAAGCTGCCCAACGTCATGTCCAGCGGCTGGCACCTGCACCAGTCGCTGAAAAAGGACGGGGTCAACGCCTTCGTCTCCGAGAAACAGGATCTGTCCGAGGTCGGCAGGCAATACCTTGCCGGCCTCCTGGCGCACGCGCGCAGCGCGGCGGCGCTCTCGACGCCCACCATCAACGGCTACAAGCGCTACCGCCCCTATTCGCTGGCGCCCGACCGCGTCGTCTGGGGAAAAGAGAACCGCGGCGCGCTGCTGCGCGTGGTCGGCGGCCCGGGCGACCCCGGCACGCGCATCGAGAACCGCGCCGGCGAGCCGGCCGCCAATCCCTACCTGTATTTCGCCTCGCAGATCTACTCAGGTCTGGACGGCATGGCGCGCAAGCTGCCGCTGCCGCCCTCGGCCGACACGCCCTACGAGGCCCAGGCGGAGCTCCTGCCGCGCACCCTTGAAGAGGCGCTTCGATGCCTGAAGCAGGATGAAGTGCTGTGCAAAGGCCTGGGCGCCGCGTTCGTCGACTACTACGTCCGCATCAAGGAAGCGGAGGTCGCGCGCTTCAACCTGGAAGTGAGCGATTGGGAGCATCGGGAGTATTTCGACCTTTTCTAGAAGGGAAACACCATGGAAATGCGCAAGCTCGGCAGGAGCCCGATCCAGGTCAGCGCCATCGGCCTGGGGCTGATGTCGATGTCGGGGATCTACGGCAACGCGAACGACGACGAGTCGATCGGCGTGATCCACCACGCGCTCGACCGCGGCATCAACCACCTGGATTCCTCCGACATGTACGGCTGGGGCCACAACGAGCAGCTCCTCGGGCGCGCGCTCAAGGGGCGGCGCGAGCAGGCGCTGGTCGCCACCAAGTTCGGCCAGACGAAGAGCGCCGACGGCAAGCAGGGCGTCGACGGGCGCCCGGAATACGTGGTGCAGGCTTGCGAGGCCAGCCTGAAGCGCCTGGGCATCGAGGTGATCGACCTGTACTACCAGCACCGCGTCGACCCCAACGTGCCGATCGAGGACACGGTCGGCGCCATGAAGCGCCTGCTCGAGCAGGGCAAGGTGCGCGCGCTCGGCCTCTCCGAGGCGCACCCGCAGACCATCCGCCGGGCGCACAAGGTGCATCCCATCGCCGCGGTGCAGAACGAGTATTCGCTGCTCTACCGGAAGGAAGGCGAAGAGACCCTGCAGACCTGCCGCGAGCTCGGTATCACGCTGGTGGCATACGCGCCGCTCGGCCGCAGCCTGCTCACCGGAACGGTCCACGGCAAGGCCGACGTGCCCGAAGGCGACCGGCGCCTGCAGCATCCGCGCTTCCAGGGCGAGAACCTGGACAAGAACGTGCAGATCGCGGCGAAGCTCGAGGCGATCGCGCAGGAGAAGAAGTGCACCCCGGCCCAGCTGGTGCTCGCCTGGCTGCTCGCGCAGGGAGACGATGTCGTCGCGATCCCCGGCACCAAGCGCAAGGAACGTGTCGACCAGAACCTCGCCGCGCTGGACGTGAAGCTTTCCAAGGACGACATTCGAAGGATCTCCGATGCCGCCCCGGTCGGCGCGGCCGCCGGCACGCGCTATCCGGCCGAGGGCATGAAGCGCGTCTACATCTAGCGCGAGGTGCGCGCCTACGACGCCGGGCGGTGGCTGCTGCTCGCCACGCTCTGGTCGCTGCAGTTCCTCTTCCTGAGGGTGGCGGTGCCGGTGTTCGGCATGGCGCCGGTCGCCGAGGGGCGCGCCCTCTTCGCTGCCGCGTTCCTGCTGCCCTGGGTGGTGCTCTTCGCCCGGCAGCCCGTAGCGCTCTTCGCGCACTGGAAGGACCACCTCGCCGTGGGGCTGGTCAACAACGTGCTGCCCTTCGTCTGCTTCGCGCTCGCCGCCGCGGTGCTGCCGGCGGGCTACCTCGCCATCATCAACGGCCTGGTGCCGCTGTGGGCGGCGGTGATCGCCGCGCCGGTGCTGGGCGAGCCGTTCGGCCTGCGCCGCGCCGCCGGCTTCGCGCTCGGCATCGCCGGCGTGGCGCTGATCGTCAACCTCGGGCCGGTCGCGCTCGACGCGCGCACGCTGCTCGGCACGCTGGCGGCGGTCGCCGGCACCGCACTCTGGGGATGGGCGGGGGTGATGATCAAGCAGCGCACCGGCCGCATGCCGCCGATGGGCCTCGCGGCGGGCTCGATCGTCTTTGCCGCCGTGATCATGGCGCCGCTGTGGGTGATGATGCCGCCGCCGGCCGCCTGGACGCTGGAAGCCTTCGGCGCCCTCGTGGCGGTAGGCATGCTGTGCAGCGGCCTTGCCTACCTGCCGTTCTTCACGCTGATCCGCGACATCGGCCCCTCGCGCACGCTGACCGTCGGCCTCGCGGTGCCGGTCCTGGGCGTCGCCTGGGGCTGGCTGCTGCTGGATGAAGCGGTCACCGCGCCGATGGTGCTCGGCGCGGCGCTGGTGCTCGCGGCGCTCGCCATGGTGCTGCGGAAATAGGGACAGATCCCCGCTTCGGTCGCCGGTTCTAGCCCTCCACCGGGAGCGCGACGATGGCGTATTCGTGCGACAGCCTGCGCTCGAGCACCGGGTCTTCGAGCTCCATCTTGAAGCGCGCGGCGGGGCGGATGCCGCCCTTCGCGGCGAGCGTGCCGCAGAACATGGCGTACCCCGGCTTCAGGGGATAGCGGCCCATCAGGTCTTCCGGCGAGCGCATCGCCGTAACCGGACCTTCCTGGTAGAGCTCGCCGTCGGCCCAGGCGCGCAGCACCAGCCGCTCCCAGTGCGGCTTCACCTCGTCGTAGGCCCAGGATTCCCGGGACACCGGCTTGGCGCACAGTTGCTTGGAAAGCGACACGCCGATGGTCTCGGCCTTGCGGTCGGTGTGGTCCGAGCCCACGGCGACCCGCAGCTGCCCGTCGTGGATCAGCACGAACTCCACCTCGCCGCTCGTGTCCGGCCCGGAAACCTGTATCTCAGTTGAAAAACAAAACAGGTTCGAGGAGACCCGGTAAAAGATCGGCGTGCTCTTCGGCGGCTTCACGCCGATCTCCTCGAGCTCGCGGATGTGCTTGCGCAGCGCCTGCTCGTCGCGGCCGGTCCAGCCGGCGATCACCAGCTCAGTGACGCGGGATGTCATAGGACCCCATCAGGTCGTCGACCACCTTGTGGAACCCCGCCCAGGGCGCCTCGCGGAAGTTGTGGTTGCGGATGATGAACGACGCGCCGGCGTAGAACTTCTCGTACTGCAGGTGGCGCCCGGCGAACTCCGAGCCGACCAGGTCCCAGGCGAGCTTGTACAGCTTCATGCGCTCGAGCGCCCCGAGCTGCGGCGTCTGCCAGTAGGTCTCGAACTGCTTCTTCAGCTTTGCGTCGTGCATTACGGTGATGTCGGCGGGCATCTGGAAAATGCCGCCGCCGCACAGCTCGCGCAGCGCGTCGATGATCTGCGAGTGGCTCTCGGTGCACCAGTTGAGCGCGGCGTACATGTAGCGCCGGTTGAAGGTCATGCCGCCCGGCGGCCAGGCCTCGGCGTCCTGGATCTGCCCGGCGATCATGCCGCCTAGCGTGGCCTCGAGCGCGGCGAAGCGCCCGAGCACCTCGCGCACCGCGGGCACCTCGTTGGCGCCCGAGGCGTGCGCGATGCGGCTCGCCAGCCCCACGATCAGCTGCATCTTCGCGTGGAAGCGCACGTTCGACTGGTGGTTGCCGTAGCAGTGGCCCGGGGTCTTGATGTAGATGTCGCGCGCCAGCACCGCGTCCATGTGCACGAACACCCGCTCCCAGGGCACCTTCACCTCCTCGCACATCACCATCGAGTCGGTCTCGTCGAAGCGCCAGGCGAGCGGGTTGTCGAACTCGTGCGGCGCGTGGCGCTCGAACGGCTTCCTCGACCACAGCGTGAGGCCCGGGGCGTTCACCGGCACCGCGCAGGTGATCGACTCCGGAAGCTGGTTGGGCGCCAGCGGGATCAGGTTGCCGATCCAGATCTCGTTGGCGAACACCGCGCCGGTGGCGAGCATCTTCATGCCCGAGATCACCACGCCGTCGTCATCCTCGCGCACCACGCGCAGCGTCGGGATCGGCAGGTTCTGCTTCTGGTAGAACTCCGGGTTGCGCGCCGCCTGCGGCGGAATCACCGCATACACGCCGTACACGTCCTCGCGGCGCATGTGCTCGTAGTACTTCAGCAGGTTCTGCTCGAACCTGCCGAACACCCCGGCGTTCATCGCCATGCCGGTGACGAAGCTCGACACGTGGTCCGGCGAGCGCCCGAGCAGCCCGTAGCTCATGTCGGCGATCGCGCGGTGGATCTTCAGCCGCTT
>DASUUN010000473.1:0-3079 GCA_036374055.1 Burkholderiales bacterium | reverse complement strand
GCGCGACCAGCGTCTCGACGAAAGCCTCGGAGGGTGTCATGCGCGTGCGCCCGGAAACGACGATGCGCTTCATATCGGAGATGTTGGTCATCGGGATTCCCGCGAAGAAAGAAGGGACGGCTCAGTTTCTCACAAGTCGCGTTTTAGAAAATGATAATCTGGCGCCATGCCCCGCAAGGAAGACAGCATCCCCGCCACGCTGCGGGCGGTCTCGGTTCTCGAGGCGCTGGTGGCGGCGGAGCGGCCGCAGGCCCTCGCCGAGCTGACCGGCATGGTGCGCCTGCCCAAGCCCACGCTCTACCGCATGCTCGGCATGCTCGAGACCGCCGGCCTGGTGATCCGCGAGCCCGGCGCGCGGCGCTACGCGCCGGGGCCGCGCCTCGCCGCGCTGGGGCGCAACGTCATGCTGAACGGGAGCCTGCGCGCCGCGCGCGGCGCCATCCTCGCAAGACTGGTCGCGGAGATCGGCGAGACCTGCAACTTCACCATGCTCGATGGCGCCCAGGTGGTCTACGTCGACCGCGTCGAGACGGCCTGGCCGCTGCGCATGACCCTCACCTCCGGCTCGCACGTGCCGCTGCATTGCACCGCGAGCGGCAAGCTGCTCCTGGCGCTTCTTCCGAAGGCCTCGCGCGAGCGGCTGGTCGCCCAGCTGCCGCTCAACCGCTACACGGAGAGCACCATCACCGATCCCAAGCGCTTCGCGGGAGAGCTCTCGCGCATCCGCGCCAACCGCTACGCCACCGACAACGAGGAGTTCCACGCCGGCCTGGTCTGCGTCGCGGTGCCGGTGATCGGGAAGAAGCGCGCCTGCGCCGCCCTCGCCGTGCACGCGCCGGTGTCGCGCATGCCGCTCGAGCGCGCGCTCTCTTACCTCCCGGTGCTGCGGCGGGCTGCGACGGCGATGGCTTCCACCCTCGATAGCTGAGCGCAGGCGAAGGCGCCCGAGCAGCGCGGGGGCCGGCAGCGACCGGCTAACGCGCGCGGAAGATTTCGTTGAGACTCGCCGCCACGCCCGGCGGCGCGAGCCCGGAGAACGAACCGCTCTGCGCGATTTCCTTCGCCGCTTCGACAAAGCCGCTCCAGGCCGTACGCGCGAGCGCGCCCCCCACGCTGATGCGCCGCACACCCAGCGCGGCCGCATCCGCAACGTTCATCCAGTCGTCGGAGACGAGCAGGTTGACGGGCTTGGGCGCAACGGCCTGCACGACCGCCGAGATCTCTTCCTTCGATCGGATTCCCGGTGCATAGAGGACGTCGGCGCCCGCGGCGGCATACGCCTGAAGCCGCTCGATCGTTTCCCGTAGGTCCGGCCGCCCGACAAAGAAGCCCTCGGTGCGCCCCGTCAGAAGGACGCCCGAACCCGACGCGTCGATCGCAGCGCGTGCCGCTTTGATGCGCGCGACAGCCAGGCCGACCTCAAACAGAGGATTCTCCGCATCGCCGGTCGAATCCTCGATGGACAACCCTGCGATGCCGGTTCTGACGGCGCGCGCCACGTTCGCGGCGACCAGGTCCGCTTCCACCGCGAAACCACCCTCGAAGTCCGCGTTGACAGGCACTGCAACCGCGCTCGCGATCTCTTCGAGGTGCCGCAATGCCTGCTCGACATCGATGCCATTGTCCGGACGGCCCTCCGACCACGCGAATCCCGCGCTGGTAGTGGCAAGCGCCTTGAAACCGAGCGTTTCGAGGTAGATCGCGCTGCCCCGATCCCACGGGTTCGCGATGACGAAGCAGCCCGATTCATGCAGGCGGCGGAATTCCGAGATCCTGGGCGGCATGCTTGGACGGATCGAGAAGTGAACTCTAAGCCATGTGCCAGCCGTGGCTGACGACGATCGACTGTCCCGTCAGCGCGTTGGTCGGAAACGCCGCGAGGAACAGCGCCACCTGCGCCACGTCGCCGGCGGTGGTGAACTCGCCGTCCACCGTGGCCCGCAGCATCACGTCCTTCACGACCGCATCCGGGGAGATGCCGAGCTCCTTCGCGAGCTGGGGGATCTGCCTCTCCACCAGCGGCGTGCGCACGAACCCCGGGCAGATGGCGTTGGCGCGGATTCCGTGCGGCGCGCCCTCCTTCGCCACCACCCGGCACAGCCCGAGCAGGCCGTGCTTGGCGACGACGTACGGGCCCTTCTGCACGGAGGCCTCCTTCGAGTGCACCGAGCCCATCAGGATCACCGCGCCGCCGCGCTTCTGCTCGATCATGCGTCGCAGACAGGCGCGCGTAGTAAGGAAACCGCCATCCAGATGAATGGCGAGCACCCTTTTCCAATCGGCGAACGAGACATCGGCGATATTGTCGATGTGCTGGACGCCGGCATTGCTGACCAGGATGTCGATGCCGCCGAGCCGGCTCGCGGCCTGCTCGACGCCCCTCTCGACCTCGTCCTCGCTGCTGACGTCCATGTGCAGACCGATGGCGTTCTCCAGGGTGGAGGCGGTTTTGTTTGCCGCTTCCTCGTTCACGTCGGCGATGCACACCTTCGCGCCGGCAGCGGCGAATACGCGCGCGATCTCCGCGCCAATGCCGCTCGCCGCGCCGGTGATGAGCGCGGATTTGTCTTTGAGTTGCATGGTGCATACTACCGCCAGAGGAGGTTGTCCTGAACCGTACGAGCTGGCGCGCGCCCACGGTGGTCCTCGCCTCCGGCGGCCTGATCCTGATGCTCGCCCTCGGCATCCGGCAGAGCTTCGGGCTGTTTTTGCGGCCGATGTCGATGGACCT
The DNA here is from genome assembly GCA_036374055.1 of Burkholderiales bacterium. GTDB lineage: Bacteria > Pseudomonadota > Gammaproteobacteria > Burkholderiales > SG8-39 > SCGC-AG-212-J23. Next base: position 348 of record DASUUN010000473.1, on the reverse strand, counting down.
CGGCTGGGGCCGCGAGGCGTTCAGCTTCGCCATCGCCCTGCAGAACCTGGTGTGGGGGCTCGCCATGCCCTTCGCCGGCGCAGTGGCCGACCGCTTCGGCGGCGGACGCGTGCTCGCCGCGGGCGGCGTGGCCTACGGCTTGGGCCTCGCCGGCATGGCCTACTCAACGAGCCCGCTCGCACTCGACCTCGCCGCGGGCGTGCTCATCGGCCTGGGCCTGTCGTGCACCGGGTTCGGCGTGGTGCTGGCGGTGGTGGCGCGCGCCTATCCCCCGGAGAAACGCAGCGTCGCGGTGGGCATCACCGGCGCGGCCGGCTCCTTCGGCCAGTTCGCCATGCTGCCGGGCGC
>DASUUN010000472.1:0-7908 GCA_036374055.1 Burkholderiales bacterium | reverse complement strand
CCGCGACCAGGGCTTCCCGGCGATCATGGTGACCGACACCGCCTACAACCGCAATCCGCACTACCATCGCGCCAGCGACACGCCGGACACGCTGGACTACGAGCGCATGGCGCGCGTCACCCTTGGACTGGCAGGAGCACTGCGTGAGCTTGCGGCTGAAGATCGCTGACATGGAGGTCCACCGCCTGGGCTTCGGCGCGATGCGCGTCATCGACAACGACGACATCTGGGGCGAGCCGCAGGACCGCGCCAACTCGCTCAGAGTGCTGCGCCGCGCGGTCGAGCTCGGCGTCACTTTCATCGACACCGCCGAAAGCTACGGCCCGCAGACCAACGAGACGCTCATCGCCGAGGCGCTCCACCCCTACCCGAAAGACCTGGTGATCGCCACCAAGGGCGGCCTCGCGCGCCCGCGCCCCAGCCGCTGGGACGCCGACTGCCGCCCCGAGAAGCTGCGCCGCGACCTCGAAGGCAGCCTGAAGCGCCTGAAGCTCCAGCGCATCGACCTGTATCAGCTGCATACGGTCGATCCGAAGGTGCCGCTGGAAGTTTCCGTCGGCGCGCTCGCCGACCTGCAGCGCGAGGGCAAGGTGCGCCACCTCGGCCTGTCCAACGTCAGCGTCAAGCAGCTCGAGCAGGCGCGCAGGATCGTGCCGATCGTCTCGGTGCAGAACCGCTACAGCCTCGCCGACCGAAGCTCGGAACAGGTCTTGTCCCACTGTGAAAAACTGGGGATCGCATTCCTGCCTTGGTACCCCCTGGGAGATGGAGAGGTTCTGAGAAAAGCGAAAGTCCGGGCGCTTGCGAAAAAGCTCGGCGCCACGCCCGCGCAAGTCGCCCTGGCCTGGCTGCTGAAGAAGTCACCCTTGATGCTGCCGATTCCGGGGACCGGCAACGTAGCGCACCTCGAGGAGAACGTCGCCGCGGCGGCGCTGCGGCTGAACAGCGCCGATCTCGCCGCGCTCGATTAGTGCGGCAGCACCCTGCGCACCGTGGCGAGCAGGTAGTCGACGGTGAACGGCTTGCGCAGCGTGGCGCCGATGCCAAGCAGCCCCGCGGTGGCGAGGAAGTCGTGCGGCATGCCGGGAATGGTGCCGGCCGACATGACGATGATCCGGGTCTGCGGAAACTCGGCCTTGCAGCGCGTGATCGTCTCGAAGCCTTCCTGGCCCGGCATGAAGATGTCGGTGATGAGCAGGTCGGCTTCGCGGCTGCGCAGCAGGTCCATGCCCAGCGCCCCCTCTCCGGCGGTCTCCACTTCGTAGCCCGCTCGCTTGAGGGCAGCGCTCATGAAGGCGCAGGTATCCGCGTTGTCGTCGACCACCACGATTCGCATTGCGGCGCCTGGCTCGGGCTAAAGCCTTAGTATGCCTTGCGGGGGGGGGGTAGCGGAAGGTAGCATGACTCCGTGACGAGAGAAGACCTGCGGTCCCTGCTGAACGGCCTAGGCGGCATCCGGCACCCGTGCGACGTTGACCTGCTGCTCTTCTTCCACCGGCATCCCCGCGCCCTGCTGACCGCCGACAGCCTCGTTTCGTACCTCGGGCACGACCATGATCGCGTCGCAAAGTCGCTCGACGGGCTGATTGCCGCCGGCCTGCTGACGCGGTCACAGAATCCTTCCCGCAGCGCCCGCCTCTACCAGCTGAACCTGGACGGGCATCCGGGCGGGCAGCTCGCTTCTTTCCTGAAGGTCGCCTCCGCCCGGCAGGGCCGGAACGAGGTGATGCGGCTGCTTGAGCCGGAACCCGATGCGGCTGCCGGCCCGAACCTGCGGCGCAGGGCCGGCCTTGCCAAGGTTGCCTGACGACCGCTAGATGGCTACGCCCGGGTCCGACCGCGTCCGCCTCGGCATCAGCGGCCTCGACGCCATCCTGTCCGGCGGCATCCCGCGCGGCAACGTCATCCTGGTCGAAGGCTCCATCGGCTCCGGCAAGACGACGCTGGGCGTGGAGTTCGTCTATCGCGGCGCCAAGGAATTCGACGAGCCCGGCATCATCGTGGTGTTCGAGGTGTCGCCGGACAAGCTGGTCCGCGACGCCGCCGGCCTGGGATGGGATCTCGAGGACCTGGAACGCCGGGACAAGGTCAAGATCATCTACACCACGCGCGAGATCTTCCGGCAGGAGCTGCAGCAGGCCGATAGCCTGCTGCTCGACGAGGCGAGCAAGATCGGCGCGCGCAGGATCTTCATCGACGGCGCAGCCGGACTCCTGCCGGTCGGCGGCGAGCAGGACGCGCGCGACACCTTCCACATCCTGGTCCAGGGCCTGCAGCGCGAGTACCTGACCGCCGTCATGGCGCTGGAGGCGTTTGCGCTGAACAACGCCGAGTTCGCGACGCTGCACGAGGAGTCGATCGCGGACACGGTCATCCGCCTCAGGATCGAGGAAAGCCAGCGCGCCGTGACGCGCTCGATCGAGATCGTGAAATCGCGCGGCCACGACTTCCAGATGGGCCGCCACAGCTTCCACATCGTCGGCGGGCGGGGCATCGAGGTGTACCGGCGGGTCCAGGCGCCGCGTCTGCCGAGCCGCGACCGGGCGGCGGCGTTCGATCCGGCGACGCGGGTGTCCACCGGCGTTCCCGGGATGGACGAGATCGTCAACGGCGGCTACTTCCTGGGCAGCACCACCGTCGTGGCCGGCATTTCAGGCGTCGGCAAGAGCGTGATGGGCCTGCAGTACATCGCCGAAGGCGCGCGGCGCGGCGAGCGCAGCCTGTTCCTGTCCCTGGACGAGCAGGTGCCCCAGGTGCTGCGCAACGCGGCGGGCATCGGCATCGACCTGCAGCCCGTGATCGATCGCGGCATCGCGCGCCTGTACTACGACCCGCCGCAGGAGATCGAGGTCGATTACCACTTCCACAAGATCGAGCGGATCGTCGAGGAGTTCAAGCCCAAGCGCGTGCTGATCGACAGCCTGTCCACCTACGGCACCGCCTTGGGGCCGAAGGGCCGGGTGTTCCGCGACTTCTTCCACGCGCTGGTCGCGCTGATGAAGGAGGAGCAGATCGCGGCCGTCTACAACCACGAAAATCCCGAGATGCTCGGCATGTCGTCGATGATGGGCGAGTTCGGCATGAGCTCGCTGGTCGACAACATCATCCTACTCAACTGGATCGAGCTGGGAGACGAGTTCCGGCTGGGGATGACGGTGGCGAAAATGCGCGCGAATCCCGTCCGGCGCATCACCCATGAGTGCGAGGTGGCGAACGGAAAGGGCATGCACGTGCTGCCTCGGCAGCTGCCGGCCGCGCTGCCAAGAACTGCGTTCTCGGGCTACTACGGGCTCATCTCGCGCGCGCCCGAGCGCCGCGCGCCTGAACTGCCCGCGCCGCCGGGCAAGGAAGAGTAGGAGGGCCTACCTGTTCAGCTCGGAGCGGTGGAACCCGGCGCTGGACAAGTTCAGCGAGGCGACCGGGCTGAGCGTGGAGCTGTTCGATGCCGGCGCTCGCCTGATCCTGAATCCGCGGCGCCTCACGCCGCTGGTCGCACTGCTCCGGCAATATGACGCCGAGCCCGGCCTGTTTGCCGACTGCGCCTTGCGCTGCGTGCGTCAAGGCGGAACGCGATTGGCCGTCGTCGTCGGCGAATCCCACGGCCTGACGGTGGTGGGCACCTCGCTCATGCTCGAGGGAAAGATCGTCGGGGCCGCAGTGGCAGGCTATGCGCTTGCGGGGTTCTCGCAAGTTGCTACCGTCCAGCGCTGGGCCAGGGAAGCCGGCGTGCCGTTCGACCGGCTGTGGAGCATCGTACGCCAGCAGGCGCCCGTGCCCGGGCGGCGCCTCAAGCTGCACGGCGAGCTGCTCCAGGTGCTCGGCGACGCCCTGCTGCGCGAGACCCACCGGACGCGGCAATACGAAGCCCTAGTGGTGCAGCTGCAAGCCGCGGACGCGGCGAAGGACGAGTTCCTGGCGGTGGTGTCGCACGAGTTGCGCTCGCCGCTCACGCCGATTGCCGGCTGGGCGAGCGTGCTGAAGACAAGCCAGGACCTGGAGCAGGTGCACCGCGCTGCCGAGATCATCGAGCGCAACGCCCTCCTTCAGGGCCGCATGGTGGAGGATCTGATCGACATGACCCGCCTTGCCCGCGACGCGATGGAGCTCGATCTGGAAATTCTCGACGCGTCGACCGTGGTTCGCAGGGCCCTGGAGGACAGCGCCCAGGACATCGGTAAGAAGGCGATCCGCGTGGAGGTCCTCGATGCCGGCGAGCCGCTGCGCGTCGAAGGCGACGCCGCCCGGCTGGAACAGGTGTTCCGCAACATCGTCTCGAATGCCGTGAAGTTCACGCCCGCGGCCGGCAGCATTCGCGTGTCGCTCGGCCGCGACGCAGACAACGCGCGGATCGTGATTGCGGATACGGGAAAGGGGATCGCGCCCGAGTTCCTGCCGTTCGTGTTCGAGATGTTCCGGCAGCAGCAGCACGGCACGCGCCGCGGAAAGGAGGGCCTGGGCATCGGCCTGTCGCTGGTGAAAAAACTCGTGGATCGCCACCGCGGCACGGTCGCTGTCTCCAGCGCCGGCCCCGGCCGCGGCACCGTCGTCGAGGTCCGGCTTCCGCTTGCCGCCGCTGCGAGGGACTTGAACGATGCAGCACGGCGCCAAGCCGGCCGTCGTGCAGCTACGAACGACGCTGACGAGGACTTCAGTTCCCTTTGACCTCGGCCGGGCGGCTGGCGCCGCTGCTCGCCTCCGCGTTCGTGCTCGCCTCCACCGACCCGCCTTGCTCGCGTTTCGGAGGAGATGATTCCGCCGAAGGCTTCGCGCCCGCCTGGTCTGCAGGCTGCTGCGCAGGCGCGGTGGCGGGGGGACTGTCCGTGGATGCGCCGGCCGAAGCCTGCACCGAGCGCTCCAGACCGAGCGCAGCCACGGTCTGGTCATCGAGAGCGCCGCTTGCCGGTATCGGCACCGAGAGCTGGAACTGCGCGAGCGCCGCCTGGGAATTGGGTCCGATGTCGCCATTGATGGGGCCGGTATAGAAACCCAGCGCTGTCAGCCTTTCCTGCACGCGCTTGTTGAAATCGATATACGGGTCCGCGGCCTGCTGCTGCGGGTCGGCGGCCTGCGGGGTCACAGCCTGCTGGGGCGTCACGGGCTGCTGGGTGGGGCCGGCGCTGTTGTCGGCGGGCGGTTTTGCTGGCTCGTCCGCGGCGAAGGCGCCGAAGGGCATGAGCAGCACGATCATGAGAATGCGCGAGTTCATTCCGGACTCCGGTAAGTCTGATCCCCGAAACGCTGCAATCCGCGTGCCCAAGGGCTTGCTTTTTTTTGCTGCGCGCGGTCAGCGCACCGCTTAGGCGCGCGTTAGGCGAATTGCGGGCCGTCGTCGACTCCATGGTTGGCCCGTAGCCCGGGCGCCCCCTTGTGGGCCCGGGCTTTTCCCGCCTCAGGCGATATCGAAGCCCAGGTTCTTGAGCGGCAGCGAGCGGATGCGCCGGCCGGTGGCGAAAAAAATGGCGTTGGCCACCGCGGGCGCGATTGCGGCCTGGCCGGGCTCGCCGATGCCGCCCCAGAAGCCGCCGGAGGGGGCGATCACCACTTCGACTTCCGGCATTTCGGCGAGCCGCATCATGCGGTGGTCGTGGAAGTTGGACTGCTCGACGCGGCCGTCCCTGATGGTGATCTCGCCCCAGAACATCGCCGTGAGCATGAACACTGCGCTGCCCTGCATCTGCGCTTCGACGTTGTCCGGGTTCACTACATGGCCGCTGTCGATGCCCAGGACCAGGCGCCGGATGTCCACGACGTTGGCATCGCTCACCGACAGCTCGGCCACCGCCGCGGTATAGCTGCCGTAGGCCTCGGTGACGGCGATGCCGCGGTGCACGCCGGCCGGCGGCGGCTCGCCCCAGCCCGCGGCCCTGGCGGTGGCTTCCAGGATGCGGCGCTCCTTCGAGTCTTCGGCGAGCAGGCTGCGCCGGTATTCGTACGGGTCCTTCCCCGCCGCGTACGCCATCTCGTCGATGAAGCACTCGCGCACGAAAGGGTTCTGCGAATGCCCGACGGTGCGCCAGAAGCCCACCGGCACGGGCGTGTCGCTTTGCGCGTATTCGACCCGCACGCTGGGAACGGCGTACGGCTGGTCAACGAGCGCGGCCACCGCCTGCGGGTCGACGCCGTCCCTGAGGTCGAGCTTGAGCAGGGAGGCGAGGATCGAGGGGGCGGCCACGCGCGCATACCAGGCGAGCGGGTTGCCCGCCGGGTCGAGGCCCGCGCCGATTCTCACCAGGCTCGCCGGACGGTAGTTGTCGTGCTGCAGGTCTTCTTCCCGCGTCCAGACCATCTTCACCGGCGCGCCGTTCATGGCCTTGGCGATGGCCACCCCCTGGCGCGTGTAGTCCTGCGCGCCGCGGCGGCCGAAGCCGCCGCCGAGCTGCGCCCGGTGCACGTAGACGTTCTCGAGCGGCACGCCGGCCACGGCTGCGGCCGCGGCATGCGTCGCTTCCGCATTCTGCGTCGAGGTCCAGACGTCGACCCGCCCGTCCTTGACCACCGCGGTACAGGTCTGCGGCTCCAGCGTGGCATGGGCCAGGTAGGGCGTGGAGTACTCGGCCTCCAGTTGCATCGCCGCCCCCTTGAGGGCCGCGTCGAAGTCGCCCTCGCTCTTCGCGAGGGCGACGTTCTCCTGGGCATCGAGGCGCGCACGCAGCAGGGCCTGGATGGTTTCGCTCGACAGCCCTTCGTTGCCCGCGGTATCCCATTCCACCGGCAGCGCCTTCAGCGCCTCCCTGGCGCGCCACCAGTTGTCCGCCACCACGGCGACGTAGTCGCCCATCTCGAGGACCTTGACCACGCCGCGGCGCTTCGCGATCTTGGCCGCATCGACGGACTTCAGCTTGCCGCCGAACACGGGGCACTGCGCGATGGCCGCATGGAGCATGCCGGGCAGCTGCGCATCGATGCCGTAGCGCATGCGCCCGGTGACGATGTCCGGGATGTCGACGCGCCGGACCGGCTTGCCGGCGATCTTCCAGTCCTTCGGCTCGGCGAGCCTCACCTCCTGCGGCGGCTCGAGCTTCGCCGCGGCCGCCGCCACCCGGCCAAAGCTGGTCTTGCGCCCGCTCGGCAGGTGGGTGATGACGCTGCTCGCCGCGCTGCATTCTCCGGCGGGAACGTCCCACGCCTTCGCCGCCGCAGCGATCAGCATCTCGCGCGCCGCGGCGCCCGCGGTGCGCAGGTAGTGCTGCGACTGGCGTATGGTGCGGCTGCCGACCGAGGCCATGCTGCCCCAGGCGCGCTTGCGCTTCACGTGCTGGTTGGTGTCCGCGTACTCGACGCGCACCTTGCTCCAGTCGCACTCCAGCTCCTCGGCCACCAGCTGCGCGGCGGCCGTCATGCTGCCCTGCCCCATCTCGGAGCGCGCGTAGCGGATGATCACCACGTCGTTCGGCTGGATCAGCACCCATGCGTTGATCTCGGGCGAGACGCCCTGCGCCGCTGCGCCGGTCGGGAAACCCACCGCCAGGCCGCCGCCGAGCGCGGCGGACACCTTCAGGAACTCGCGGCGCGTCGTCATGCCTTCTTCTTCGCCGCAGCGTGGATGGCCGCGCGGATGCGCGCGTAGCTGCCGCAGCGGCAGATGTTGGTCATCGCCTCGTCGATGTCCTGGTCGCTCGGCTGCGGGGTCTTGCGCAGCAGCGCCGCCGCGGCCAGGATCTGGCCGCCCTGGCAGTAGCCGCACTGTGGCACCTGGTGCTCGATCCAGGCCTGCTGCAAGGGGTGCAGGCGGCCGCCCTGCGCCAGGCCCTCGATCGTGACGATGCGCTTGCCGGCCGCCTCCGACGCCGGATAGACGCACGAGCGCACCGCCTCGCCGTTGACGAGGACGGTGCAGGCGCCGCATTGCGCGATGCCGCAGCCGAACTTCGGGCCGGTGACGTCGAGCTCGTCGCGCAGCACCCACAG
>DASUUN010000471.1:0-3207 GCA_036374055.1 Burkholderiales bacterium | reverse complement strand
CGCGCGGTCGGTGAGCCAGTCGACGATCTTGCCCTTGCCCTCGTCGCCCCACTGCGTGCCGATGACCACTACGTTGCGTGCCGTCATATGGTTTTTGACCCCCTGACAAGGGGGTCGTGAGCCGAAGGCGAGCGGGGGGTTGATTTTCGCGAACGGCAACCCCCCGCTCGCCGCAGTTGGAACTTCGGCCGCTCGCTGCCCCCCTCGTCAGGGGGGCAGAAGAAGCAACGCGTCATGCTGCGGCTCCGGCGAGGCTTCGAAGATCTATCGAAAAACCGGTCGCCGGACGCGCGCGGCCGAAAGCCTTGCCGACTTCGTCGTAGCGCCCGCCGCGCGCCACGGCGCCGCCCACGCCGTCGCAGTAGGCGTCGAACACCACGCCGGAGTGGTAGTGGTAGCCGCGCAGCTCGGCGAGGTCGAAGCCGGCCGGGATGCGGCAGGCCTGCGCCAGGTTTCTCAGCGTGCCGAGCGCGCGGCTGATCTCGGCGAGCTTCGGCAGCTTCTTCTCCGCGAGCTCGAGCACCTCGGCGCCGCCGTAGAGCTCGGGCAGCAGCAGCAAAGCGTCCTTGGTCTTCGGCTCCAGTTTCCTCGTCAGCTCCTTCAGGGCGGGCACGTCTTTCTTCTGCAGCGCCTCGAACAGGTCTCTTTCTAGGTCGCCGTTCATCCCGCCGGAATGCGCGATGGAGCGAAACACCGCCACGTGGCCGATGTCGACGCGCGCGTTGCGCACGCCGGCGAGCTCGAGCGCCTGGCAGAGCAGCCGCAGGATCTCGACGTCCGCCTCGACGCCCGCTTCGCCGTAGAGCTCGGCGCCGATCTGGATCGGCTCGCGCGTCGCCGACGGGCTGGCGGGCCGGGTGTGCAGCACGCTGCCGCAGTAGCACAGGCGCGTGACGGCGTCGCGGTTGAGCAGGTGCGCGTCGATGCGCGCCACCTGCGGCGTGATGTCGGCGCGCACGCCCATCATGCGCCCCGAGAGCTGGTCCACCACCTTGAAGGTGCGCAGCTCCAGGTCGTGCCCGGTGCCGGTGAGCAGCGAATCCATGTACTCCAGCAAAGGCGGCATCACGAGCTCGTAGCGCTGCGCGAAGAAAAGATCGAGGATGGTTCTTCTCAAACCCTCCATCTTCATCGCCTCCGCCGGGAGGATGTCCTCGATGTACTCGGGCAGCACCCACTTCATGAGCGCACCCAGGCGAGGATCAGGAGCCCCACGATCATGGACGACAGGCCGACGAAGCGGATCTGGCCGTCGCTCATCTGCGTGATGCGGCGGAACGTGTCGCGCCAGAGGTTAGGCGCGAGAAACGGGAGCACCCCCTCGAGGATCAGCATCAGGGCGAGCGCCATGATCAGGGTGGTGCCCATGGCTCATCGTCTCGGCGCGGCGGCGGGCTTTCCGAGCGAGTCCTTGAAGTAGCGCAGGAAGTCCGAGTTCGGCTCGATGAGCAGCATGTCGTTGCGGCCGCGGAAGGTGTTCCGGTAGGCCTCCATGCTGCGGTAGAAGGAGAAGAACTCCGGGTTCTGGTTGAACGCCGCGGCGTAGATGGCCGCGGCCTTGGCGTCGCCCTCGCCGCGCACGCGCTGCGCGTCGCGGTAGGCTTCGGCCAGCAGCACCTCGCGCTGGCGGTCGGCGTCGGCGCGGATCTTCTCGGCATCGGCCGCGCCCGTGGAGCGCTGCTCGTTGGCGATGCGCTTTCTTTCCGCCTCCATGCGGCGGTAGACCGACTCGCTCACGTCGGCGGGCAGGTCGACGCGCTTGAGGCGCACGTCCACCACGCCGACGCCGATGCGCTTGAGGTCCTCGTCGACCTTGTCGCGCACCTGGCTCATGATCTGCTCGCGCTCGCCCGACACCACGTCGTGCAGGCTGCGCACGCCGAACTCGTCGCGCAGCGCGCCCGACACCGTCTGGCGGATGCGCGTGGCGGCGCGGAACTCGTCGCCTCCCACGCTGACGTAGTACTGGCGCACGTCGTTGATGCGCCACTTGACGAACGAGTCCACCAGCACCGGGCGGTTGCCCTGGGTGAGGAAGCGCAGCGGCTCGGCGTCGTCATAGGTCAGGATGCGCATGTCGAAGTGGGCGACGTTCTGCAGCATCGGCCACTTGAAGTGCAACCCCGGCGTCTGCACCACTTCCTTGATCTCACCGAGCTGGAACACGATCGCGTTCTGCCGCTGGTCGACCGTGAAAAGCGCGCTGGACACGATCAGCGCCAGGACCACGAACAGCGCGAGGATGGGGCCCAGGGCTCTCATCGGTCACCCCGCTCGCGGTTCCTGAGCGTGTCGCGCGCGCGCGGCCCGGTCTCGGGCGCGGGCTCCGCCGGCGCGGCGCGCGGGGCCGCGCCCTCGGCGCCCGCCCCGCCGGCGCTTTGCATCAGCCGGTCGAGCGGCAGGTAGAGCAGGTTGCCGCTGCCGCGGTAGTCCATCATGATCTTGCTGGTCGCCGACAGCACCTGCTGCATGGTCTCGATGTAGATGCGCTCGCGCGTCACCGCCGGCGCCTTCGCGTATTCGGTGAGCACCTGGCGGAAGCGCGAGGCGTCGCCCTCGGCGCTGGCAATCACGCGCTGGCGGTAGCCATCGGCCTCCTGCTGCAGGCGCGAGGCCGTGCCGCGCGCGCGCGGGATCACGTCGTTGGCGTACGCCTGGCCCTCGTTTCTCTGCCGCTCGCGGTCCTGGCCGGCCTTCACCGCGTCGTCGAACGCCGCCTGCACCTGCTCGGGGGGCTGCGCGTTCTGGATGGTGACGGTGCTCACCGTGATGCCGGTGCCATAGCGCTCGTGGATCGCCTGCATCAGGTCGCGCGCCCGGTTGGCGATGTCCACCTGGGTCTCGTACAGGATGGAGTCCATGCGGCTCTTGCCGATCACCTCGCGCATCGCGGTCTCGGCGATCTGCATCGCCGACTCGTCCGGGCGGCGCACGTTGAACACGTAGTCGCGCGCGTCGTTCACCAGGTACTGCACCGCGAACTGCAGGTCGACGATGTTCTCGTCGTCGGTGAGCATCAGCGATTCCCTGAGCACCTTGGTGCGCACGTTGTTGCGGTAGCCGACCTCCAGCGTGCGCACCTGGGCGAGGTTGACGATCTCGTGCGACTGGATCGGCCAGGGCAGCCGCCAGCGCAGGCCCGAGGTGGTTTCCTCGGAGAAGCGGCCGAAGGTGAGCACCACGCCGCGCGTGCCCTCGTTCACGATG
>DASUUN010000470.1:0-5033 GCA_036374055.1 Burkholderiales bacterium | reverse complement strand
CTGGCCGGGCTGCCGCCCACCACGCCCGGGGTCACGGTGAACCGCCTGTGCGCGAGCGGGCTGCAGGCCGTGGTCGACGCGGCGCGCGCCGTGACCTGCGGCGAAGGGGACCTGTACGTCGCCGGCGGGGTCGAGAGCATGACGCGCGCGCCGTACGTGATGAGCAAGCCCGACACTCCCTTCGGCCGCGACGCCAAGCTCTACGACACCACCATCGGCGTGCGCTTTCCCAACGCGCGCGCCATCAAGCAGTACGGCAACCATTCGATGCCGGAGACCGGCGACAACGTGGCGAAGGATTTCGGCATCACGCGCGAGCAGGCCGACGAGTTCGCCCTCGCCTCGCAGCAGAAGTACGCCACCGCCGAGAAGGAGGGTTTTTACAAGGGCGAAATTTTCCCCGTCAGCCTGCCCGGGAAAAAGAAGGACGCGCCGGCGGAAGTATTCCAGGCGGACGAGCATCCGCGGCGCGACGCAAGCATGGAGTCGCTGGCCAGGCTCAAGCCGCTGTTCGAGGGCGGCGTGGTGACGGCGGGCAACGCCTCGGGCGTCAACGACGGCGCCGCGGCGCTGGTGATCGGCTCCAAGGTCTGGGGTTCGAAAAACAACAGGAAACCGCTGGCGAAGATCTTGGCCGCCGCCAGTGCCGGCGTCGAGCCGCGCATCATGGGAGTGGGCCCGGCTTATGCGATTCCCCTTGCGCTGGAGCGGGCGGGGCTGAAGCTGAAGGACATGGACGTCATCGAAATCAACGAAGCCTTCGCCAGCCAGGTGCTCGGCTGCCTGAAGCTGATGGACGTGGACTTCAAGGACCCGCGCGTCAACCCGAACGGCGGCGCCATCGCCATCGGCCACCCGCTGGGCGCCTCGGGCGCGCGCCTCGCGCTCACCGTGGCGCGCGAGCTGCAGCAGTCGGGCGGCCGCTACGCCGCGGTGTCGCTGTGCATCGGCGTCGGCCAGGGGCTCGCCGTCATCCTGGAACGCATGCAGTAGCCACCAATTCAGCACCAATTCAGGGACAGACCACGTTTTCCGCGTTCCTGCCGTGGGGAAACGTGGTCTGTCCCTGATTTTGAGTCGTAGAATCGACCGATCTATCAAGCGAGCACGCCATGAACGCTCCCGAAAAGAAAGCCAAGGCCCAATTCGTGTGGGACGACCCGCTGCTGCTCGACCAGCAGCTCACCGAGGACGAGCGCATGGTGCGCGATGCGGCGCGCGCCTACTGCCAGGACAAGCTCGCCCCGCGCGTGCTGGAGGCGTTCCGCAACGAGAAGACCGATCCGCGCATCTTCCGCGAGATGGGCGCGCTCGGGCTGCTGGGGCCGACCATCCCGGCGGAATACGGCGGCCCGGGGCTGAACTACGTTTCCTACGGCGTGATCGCGCGCGAGGTGGAGCGCGTCGACTCGGGCTACCGCTCGATGATGAGCGTGCAGTCCTCGCTCGTCATGCTGCCGATCTTCGAGTTCGGCACCGAGGCGCAGCGCAAGAAGTACCTGCCCAGGCTCGCCACCGGCGAATGGATCGGCTGCTTCGGCCTCACCGAGCCCAACCACGGCTCGGACCCCGGCTCGATGGTGACGCGGGCGAAGAAAGTGCCCGGCGGCTACAGCCTGACCGGCACCAAGATGTGGATCTCGAACTCCCCGATTGCCGACGTGTTCGTGGTCTGGGCGAAGGACGACTCTCAGGAAATAAGGGGTTATGTTCTCGAGAAAGGCATGAAAGGCCTTACGGCTCCGGCCATCCACGGCAAGGTGGGGCTGCGCGCCTCGATCACCGGCGAGATCGTGATGGACAACGTATTCTGTCCCGAGGAGAACGCGTTCCCGGAGGTCAAGGGCCTGAAGGGACCGTTCACCTGCCTCAACTCGGCACGCTACGGCATCGCCTGGGGAGCGCTGGGGGCGGCGGAGGACTGCTGGCATCGCGCGCGCCAGTACGTGCTCGACCGCAAGCAGTTCGGCCGGCCGCTGGCGGCCAACCAGCTCATCCAGAAGAAGCTGGCCGACATGCAGACCGAGATCGCACTCGGCCTGCAGGGCTGCCTGCGCCTGGGCCGCATGAAGGACGAGGGCTCGGCTTCGCCCGAGATCACCTCCATCATGAAGCGCAATTCCTGCGGCAAGGCGCTCGACATCGCGCGCACCGCGCGCGACATGCTGGGCGGCAACGGCATCTCGGACGAGTTCGGCGTGATCCGCCACGTGGTGAACCTCGAGGTGGTGAACACCTACGAAGGCACGCACGACATCCACGCCCTGATCCTCGGCCGCGCGCAGACTGGCATTCAAGCCTTCAGTTGAGCAGCTTGTGCACCGCATCGATGCGCTGATGCGGAAAAAGGCACACGGCGGCGCTGGCGGCGCGGTGGAACGAGCGGGTATACTCGGTTCATGATCCGTGCGCTACGCCCGCTGATTCTCCTCATCCTGGCAGCCGCGGCGGCGAGCGCGCAGTCGCAGGACGACGCCATCCTGCTGGTGGCGCACCCGGCGTTCCGCGACCTGGAATACCGCCAGACCGTGCTGATCGCGGCACCCATGCCCACCGGCGGCCATGTCGGCGTGATCGTGAACCGGCCCACCCGTCGCTCGCTGCAAAGCCTGTTCCCCGAGCACGAGCCGTCCAAGAAGGTGGTCGAGCCGGTGTTCTACGGCGGCCCGTTCTCTCGCGGCGCGCTGGTGGCGCTGGTGCGCTCGACCGAGGCCCCGGGCTCGGGCTCGGTGCTGCTCATGAAGGACCTGTACCTCGCCTTTCGCGCCAATACCATCGACCACGTCATCGAGACCACGCCGAACGAGGCGCGCTATTTCGTGGGCTACGTAGGCTGGCGCCCGGGCGAGCTGAAAAGCGAGATCGACCGCGGCCTGTGGTCGGTGCTCGACGCCCAGGTCGACACGGTGTTCCGCAAGGATACCGAGGGCCTCTGGGAGGAGCTGCTGCAGTCCACACGGCGCATCCGCGCCGGCGATTCCCTGCCTCCGACGTCGTCTATGCTGCCCGCATGGAGCTGCTGCGGCTGACGCAGGGCGCGCTCGAGCGCATCGAGCGCGAGGTACACGGACCCTGGACTGGAGCGAACAGATGAGATTCCTATTGACCTTGGTCCTGTGGGTTGCCGCGAGCGCCTGGGCGCAGCAGCAAGACCCCGCCGCGAAAACGGACGAGGCGGCCTCAGGCGGCGCCACCGCCCCCTCGCCCAGCTTCCGGCGTGACGCGAGCGCCAGCCGGGCGCTGTTCGACCGCCTGGACAAGAATCGCGACGGCTACCTGACCGGGGGCGAGCTGACCAGCATGGAAGCGCTCACCACCAACTGGATTTCCGTCGACCGCGACAACGACGGGCGCATCGCGCGCTCCGAGTTCACCACCATCGGGAGCGGCGAAGTCGCCCTGGGGCGTGAGGCGCCCCCCCAGCCTACGCAGCGGCCCTAGCGGGCTTCTTCTCGAAGGTCATCCGGCCGCCGCGCCAGTCGACGTAGATCGTGTCCTTGGGGGCAAAGCGGCCCTCCAGGATCGCCCTGGCGAGCGGGTTCTCCACCTCGGACTGGATGGCGCGCTTGAGCGGCCGCGCTCCGTACACCGGGTCGAAGCCCACCTTGGCGAGCTCGGCCACCGCCGCGTCCGAGATCTCGAAGCCGTAGTCCATCCTGGCGAGCCGGCTCTTCAGCACGTTGAGCTGGATGCGCGCGATCGACCGGATGTGCTCCTCGCCCAGGGCATGGAACACGACCACCTCGTCGATGCGATTGACGAACTCGGGGCGGAACTGCGTCTTCACCTCGCCCATCACCGCGAGCTTCACCACCTGGTAGTCGCTGCCCGCCATGCTCTGGATCATCTGCGAGCCGAGGTTGGAGGTCATCACCAGCACGGTGTTCTTGAAGTCCACGGTGCGGCCCTGGCCGTCGGTCAGGCGGCCCTCGTCGAGCACCTGCAGCAGGGCGTTGAACACGTCGGGGTGCGCCTTCTCGACCTCGTCGAACAGGATCACGGCGTAAGGCTTCCTGCGCACCTGCTCGGTGAGCTGGCCGCCCTCGTCGTAGCCGACGTAGCCCGGCGGCGCGCCGATCAGGCGCGACACCGAGTGCTTCTCCATGTACTCCGACATGTCGATGCGGATGAGGTGCTCCTCGGAATCGAACAGGAACGCGGCGAGCGCCTTGCACAGCTCGGTCTTGCCCACGCCGGTTGGCCCCAAAAACAGGAAACTGCCATAAGGCCTGTTGGGATCGGACAGCCCCGAGCGCGAGCGCCGGATGGCGTCCGACACGAGGCGCACCGCCTCGTCCTGGCCCACCACGCGCTCGTGCAGCTTGTCCTCCATCTTGATGAGCTTCTCGCGCTCGCCCTGCATCATCTTGGACACCGGGATGCCGGTGGCGCGCGACACCACCTCGGCGATCTCCTCCGCGCCGACCTGGGTACGCACGAGCTTCGCCTTTACCGGCTTGTCCGAATTTTTCAGCTGCGCTTCGAGCTGCGGGATCCTGCCGTACTGGATCTCCGACATCCTCTGCCAGTCGCCCTTGCGGCGCGCCTCTTCCATCTGCAGCTTGAGCTTCTCCAGCTCCTCCTTCACGTGCTGGCTGCCCTGCACCTGGGCCTTCTCGGCTTTCCAGATCTCCTCGAGGTCGGAGTATTCCTTCTCCAGGCGCGCGATTTCGCCTTCGATCAGGCCGAGCCGCTTCTGCGAAGCCTCGTCCTTTTCCTTCTTGACGGCTTCCCTTTCGATTCTCAACTGGATCAACCGGCGCTCGAGGCGGTCCATCGCCTCGGGCTTGGAGTCGATCTCCATCTTGATGCGCGCCGCCGCCTCGTCGATCAGGTCGATCGCCTTGTCGGGCAGGAAGCGGTCGGTGATGTAGCGGTGCGAAAGCTCGGCAGCGGCGACGATCGCCGGGTCGGTGATGTCCACGCCGTGATGCAGCTCGTAGCGCTCCTGCAGGCCGCGCAGGATGGCGATGGTGGCTTCCACGCTCGGCTCGCCCACCAGCACCTTCTGGAAGCGCCGCTCGAGCGCGGCG
>DASUUN010000469.1:0-2792 GCA_036374055.1 Burkholderiales bacterium | reverse complement strand
GAAGGAGCCGGCCTACGGCTACGTCACCGCGCGCCTGCTGCTGAACACCATCCGGCTGGAGGTGCTGGGCGAGGAAGCCAGCCAGGCCGACATGGAAACGCGCTACGCCGCGTACTTCCCGCAGTTCATCCAGCGCGGGATCGCGGCGGAGCTCCTCGACCCCGAATTGGGTCGTTTTGACCTGTCCAGGCTGGGAAAGGCGCTCAAAGCGCGGCGCGACCTGCAGTTCGGCTACCTCGGCCTGCAGACCCTCTACGACCGCTACTTCCTGCACGTCGGCGGCCGGCGCATCGAGTTGCCGCAGGCGTTCTTCATGCGCGTGGCCATGGGTTTGGCTCTGGAAGAAAAGAATCGGGAAGAACGCGCGATCGAGTTCTACGACGTGCTGTCGAGCTTCGACTTCATGAGCTCGACGCCGACGCTGTTCAACTCGGGCACCCAGCGCTCGCAGCTTTCGAGCTGCTACCTCACCACCGTGTCGGACAACCTCGAGGGCATCTACGACGCCATCAAGGAAAACGCGCTGCTCGCCAAGTACGCCGGCGGCCTGGGCAACGACTGGACGCCGGTGCGCGCCCTCGGCTCGCACATCAAGGGCACCAACGGCAAGTCGCAGGGCGTGGTGCCGTTCCTCAAGGTGGTGAACGACACCGCCGTGGCGGTGAACCAGGGCGGCAAGAGGAAGGGCGCGGTGTGCTCGTATCTCGAGACCTGGCACCTCGACATCGAGGAGTTCCTCGAGCTGCGCAAGAACACCGGCGACGACCGGCGCCGCACGCACGACATGAACACGGCCAACTGGATCCCGGATCTGTTCATGAAGCGGGTGATGGAGAACGCCGAATGGACGCTGTTCAGCCCGTCGGACGTGCGCGAGCTGCACGACAGGTTCGGCAAGGCCTTCGAGGAGGCCTACCTGCGCTACGAGGACAAGGCGGCGCGCGGCGAGCTCAAGCTCTACAAGAAGATCCCCGCGGTGCAGCTGTGGCGCAAGATGCTTTCGATGCTGTTCGAGACCGGGCATCCCTGGATCACGTTCAAGGATCCGTGCAACCTGAGGAGCCCGCAGCAGCACGCCGGCGTGGTGCACAGCTCCAACCTGTGCACCGAGATCACGCTGAACACCTCGCAGGACGAGATCGCGGTCTGCAACCTGGGGTCGGTCAACCTGGTCGCGCACATGACCGAAAACGGTCTGGACTTCCAAAAAATAACAAAAACAATTTCGACGGCGATGCGCATGCTGGACAACGTCATCGACATCAACTACTACGCGGTGGACAAGGCGCGCAATTCCAACGCCCGCCACCGGCCGGTGGGCCTGGGGATCATGGGATTCCAGGACTGCCTGCACCGCATGCGCGTGC
The DNA here is from genome assembly GCA_036374055.1 of Burkholderiales bacterium. Lineage (GTDB taxonomy): Bacteria > Pseudomonadota > Gammaproteobacteria > Burkholderiales > SG8-39 > SCGC-AG-212-J23. The sequence continues at coordinate 1,425 of DASUUN010000469.1, read as the reverse complement.
CGTACGCCTCGCAGGAGGCCGTCGAGTTCGCCGACCGCTCGATGGAAATGGTGGCCTATGCCGCCTACTGGGCCTCCACCGAGCTCGCCGAGGAGCGCGGCCGCTATCCCTCGTTCGCCGGCTCGCTGTGGGACCGCGGCGTGCTGCCGCAGGACACGCTCGACCTGCTCGCCGCCGAGCGCGGCGGCTACGTGGAGCTCGACCGCTCGGCCACCCTCGACTGGGAGGCGCTGCGCGGGCGCATCCGCAAGCACGGCATGCGCAACTCCAACTGCATCGCCATCGCGCCTACCGCCACCATCGCCAACATCATCGGGGTGTCCGCGTCCATCGAGCCGACCTTCCAGAACCTGTTCGTCAAGTCGAACCTGTCGGGCGAGTTCACCGTGGTGAACGAGTACCTGGTCGCCGACCTGAAGCAGGCCGGCCTGTGGGACGAGGTGATGATCGCCGACCTGAAGTACTTCGACGGCAACCTGGCGCGCATCGACCGCGCCCCGGCGGCGCTGCGCCAGCTCTACGCCACCGCTTTCGAGGTGGAGCCGAAGTGGCTGGTCGAGGCCGCCGCGCGCCGGCAGAAGTGGATCGACCAGTCGCAGTCGCTCAACATCTACATGGGCGGGGCGTCGGGGCGCAAGCTCGACGACACCTACAAGCTCGCGTGGATCCGCGGCCTCAAGACCACGTACTACCTGCGCGCCATGGGCGCCACCCACGCCGAGAAGTCGACCACCAAGGCGGGGCACCTGAACGCGGTGCCTGCAGGCGCTCCCGAGCCGGCCGAGGACCCGAAATTCTGCGCCATCGACAACCCGGACTGCGAGGCATGTCAATGACACTCGGGGCGAGCACGTGATCACCCTCGGCAGCCGCCAGTTCACCGGGCCTTTCATCGCGCCGCTGTGGTCGCCGCCGCGGGCGCCGGGGCTGTACGCCGTGATGGTCCCCGGCTGGCGCCTGCTCATGTTCCACGCGGTGCATTTCGGGCATGCCGAGGACCTCTCGACGCCCGAGCTGATCCGCAGCAACCCCAAGTACGGCTACTGGCTGACCCTCGCGGGCAGCGAGTGGAACCTCTACGTGGCGACCTGCGAGATGTACCAGTCGACCCCGGGGGAGCGCGAGGCGGCTTACCGCGAGCTGCTCGTCCTGCCCACCACCACGACACGAGGACAGGCCCATGCTCAGCTTTGAGGACGTGATCCAGCCGGCGAGCGCCTTCGTCCCGGCAGGCAGCGCCAACGAGGCGCCGCGTGCCCCGGCCCCGGAAGGCAGCCTGCGGCGCGTCAAGGTCGACGACAAGAAGGTCATCAACTCGAAGGCCGACGTCAACCAGCTGGTGCCCCTGAAGTACAAGTGGGCCTGGGAGAAGTACCTCGCCGCCTGCGCCAACCACTGGATGCCGCAGGAGATCAACATGAGCCG
>DASUUN010000468.1:0-3133 GCA_036374055.1 Burkholderiales bacterium | reverse complement strand
GCGCTTTCTGGGCAAGAGCGCGGCGCTGCTCGCTTTCGGCTCGCTCTCGGGCATCCGCCCGGGCGGCGCCGGCCTGCTCGCGATAGCGCTGGTGCCGCTGTCCGGATCCGCCGTGGTGATGGTGCGCGACACCACCACGCTTTATCCGGAGTTCGGCAAGGAGCTCGCCGCGGTGGTGCTGTCGGCGGTGGTGATCCTGGAGCTGATCGGTCCGATCGCGACGCAGTTCGCGCTGCGCCGCGCAGGGGAGGCGCATCCCGATGGATGAGATGAACTTCACCGCCTCCACGGCGCTCAGCCTGGGGGTGGAGCTCGAGCTGCAGCTGGTGCGGCCGCACGACTTCGACCTGTCGCGCGACGCAGGCGACCTGCTCGCCAGGCTCGCCAAGCGCAAGCTGCCCGGCGCCGTGAAGCCCGAGATCACCGAAAGCATGATCGAGCTGAACAGCTCGGTGCATACCGACTGCGCTAAGCTGCTGGAGGAGCTCGAGACGGTGCGCGGCGCCGTGGTGCAGGACGCCGGCGTGCTCAACATCCGGGTCTCGGGCGGCGGCTCGCATCCGTTCCACGACTGGGCCGACCGGCGCATCTTCCCCAACGAGCGCTTCCGTTTCGTGGTCGAGCGCTACGGCTACCTCGCCAAGCAGTTCACCGTGTTCGGCCAGCACATCCATCTCGGCTGCCCGAGCGGCGACGACGCCGTGTTCCTCACCCACATCCTCACGCGCTACGTGCCGCATTTCATCGCGCTGTCGGCGGCCTCGCCGTACTACCAGGGCGAGGACACCTCGTTCCAGTCGTCCCGCCTCACCGCGGTCAGCGCGTTTCCGCTCGCCGGCCATATCCCCTTCGTGAGCGACTGGGCGGCGTTCCTCGAGTTCTTCACCCGCATGAAGGACTTCGGCATCGTGGCGAGCATGAAAGACTTCTACTGGGACATCCGACCCAAGCCCGAGTACGGCACGGTCGAGATCCGGGTCTGCGACACGCCGCTGACCGTGCGCCGCGCAGCCCTGCTGGCGGCGTACGCCCAGTCGCTCGCCGCCTGGCACTTCGCCGAGCGGCCGCTGCAGCCCTCGCGCGACGTCTACCTGGTGAACAGCTACAACCGCTTCGAGGCCTGCCGTTTCGGCTTCCGCGGCGATATGGTCGAGCCCTACGAGAGCCGCAAGAAGAAAATCGGCGAGGATATCCTCGACAGCCTGCAGCGCGTGGCGCCCTACGCCGAGCGCCTGGGCTGCGGCGAGCTGCTCGAGGAGCTCGCCGCCGGGGTGCGCATCGGCGAGTCCGACGCGAACTGGCTGCGCGGGCGGCAGTCGGCGTACGGCTCGCTCGCCGACGTGGTGCGCGAGGCATGCAGCCGCTGGGAAAAAGGAAAACGAGAATGAGATTCAAGCCGAAGCGACGCAAGTTCCTGGCCGGCGCGGCCTCCGCCGCCGCGCTCGGCGCCCCCGGGCTCGCCCGCGGCCAGGGCGCCATCGTGCTGCGCCTGCAAAGCGCCTGGGCAGCGAAGAGCCTGTTCCACGGGTACGCGCTCGACTTCGCGAAGAAGGTGAACGACATGACCGGGGGCGACGTGCGCATCGAGGCTTTGCCCGCGGAGGCGCCGGGTGCCGCGACCGGGTTGCTCGAGGCCGTCAGCAAAGGAGCGGTAGACGCCGCGCACGGCCTGCTCCACCACCACTTCGCCAGGCATCCCGCGTTCTCGCTGTGGGCTGCCGGGCCGGCGTTCGGCATGGACGCGAACCTGCTGCTCGCCTGGCACCGGTACGGCGGCGGCCGCCAGCTGCTCGCCAGGCTGTACGCCGCAATCGGCGCCGACGTGGTGTCCTTCCCGTACGGCCCCATGCCGACGCAGCCGCTCGGCTGGTTCAAGAAGCCCATCCGGCGGCCGCAGGACTTCCGGCGGCTGCGCATGCGCGCCCCCGGCATGGCGGCGGAGATCTACGCCGGGCTCGGCGCGGCGCCGAGCCCGCTGCCGGCGCGCGACATCGCCGAGGCGCTGCGCCGCGGCACGCTCGACGGCGCGGAGTACAACAATGCCGCCGCCGACCGCGAGCTCGGCCTGCCCGGCGCGGCGAAGGTCTACATGCTGCAGAGCTATCACCAGAGCGCCGAGCAGTTCGAGCTGCTGTTCAACAAGACCAAGTTCGAAGCCCTGCCGTCGAAGCTGCGCGCCATCCTGGAGAACGCCGCCGACGCGGCCTCGGCCGACCTGTCCTGGAAGGCGATCGACCGCTACTCGGCCGCGCATGCCCAGCTGCAGGCCGAGGGCGCGGTGCGCATGGCGAAGACCCCCGATGCTGTGCTGCAGCGTCAGCTCGCGGCGTACGACGCCGCGGCCGGCAAGCGCGCCGACGACGCGCTATTCCGCGAGATCCAGGAGTCGCAGAAGCGCTTCGCGCAACGCGCCGTGCGCTGGCAGCTGGACACGCAGGTCGGCCCGCGCCTGGCCTACGGCCACTATTTCGCCGCCAAGCCGGCGCCGCGCCGGCGAAAATAACGGAATGCGAAGGCCGCGGCGACTGTTATAGAATCGGCCGAGCCTGCCGCTCGGGGGTGGAGGAGGGCGGGCGGGATCCATTCAGGGGCCTCAGCCCTGCACTTCGTCAGTTCACCGTAGGAGGAGACAAATGAGCAACGAGCAGCAAAAACCGAAGGCGTCGCGCCGCAAGTTCCTGACCGGCGCCGCCGCGGCGGCCACCGGCGCGACAGCGCTGGGCTTCCCGATGATCGGCCGCACCCAGTCGCCGGTCGTCTTCAAGATGCAGGGCGCCTGGGGGGCCAAGGACATCTTCAACGAGATGGCCGAGCAGTACGTGAAGCGTGTGAATGACATGGCCGGCGGAAGGTTGCGCATCGACTATCTGGTCGGCGGCGCGGTGGTGAAGCCGTTCGAGGTGATGGACGCGACCTCGAAGGGCGTGCTCGACGCCGCCCATTCCGTGCCCGTGTACTGGTACGGCAAGCACAAGGCGGCATCGCTCTTCGGCACTGGACCGGTGTTCGGCAACGACGCGCACCACACGATCGCATGGTTCTACCAGGGCGGCGGGCAGGCGCTGTACGACGATCTGGTGCAAAAGACCCTGGGACTCAACGTCGTCGGCTTCCTGGTGTTCCCGATGCCGAC
>DASUUN010000467.1:0-11950 GCA_036374055.1 Burkholderiales bacterium | reverse complement strand
ACGAGCACGCCGAGCGCCTTCTCGCGGTTCTTGTGCTGCGAGCGCGAATCCTGGCACTCCACCACGATGCCGGTGGGCAGGTGGGTGACGCGGATCGCCGACTCGGTCTTGTTCACGTGCTGGCCGCCGGCGCCCGAGGCGCGGAAGGTATCGATGCGCAGCTCCGCGGGGTTGAGCACCACGGCGTCCACCGCATCGGCTTCCGGCAGCACCGCCACGGTGCACGCCGAGGTATGGATGCGGCCCTGCGCCTCGGTCTCCGGCACGCGCTGCACGCGGTGGCCGCCGGACTCGAACTTCAGCTTCGAGTACGCGCCCTGGCCGATGATGCGCGCGATGACCTCCTTGTAACCGCCCAGCTCCGACGGGCTCTCGGAGATGATCTCCACCTGCCAGCGCTGGCGCTCGGCGTAGCGCACGTACATGCGGAACAGCTCGCCGGCGAACAGGCTCGACTCGTCGCCGCCGGTGCCCGCGCGCACCTCGAGGAAGGTGTTGCGCTCGTCGTTGGGATCCCTGGGCAGCAGCGCCTTCTGCAGCTCGCCCTCCAGCCGCTCCATCGCGGCGCGCGCCTTCTTCAGCTCCTCGTCGGCGTAGGACTTCATGCTCGCGTCGGCCGCCATCTCGCGCGCTTCCTCGGCATCGCGCTCGGCCTGGCGGTAGCTCTCGTACAGGGAAGCCAGGGTCGAGAGCTCGGAATGCTCGCGCGACAGCCGCTTGAACTGCTCCATGTCGCGCGTGGCGTCCTCCGCCGCTAGCAGGCCGCTGATATCGCTCAGGCGCCCGACCAGGCTGTCGAGCTTGGTGCGCAGCGAGGCTTTCACTTGATGCGGAACAGGCGGGCGACGGTGTCGACCAGCGCGCGGCGCTCGTCGCCGGCGGTCTCGTTCAGCGCCTTGGTGGGCGCGTGCAGCAGCTTGTTGGTCAGCCCCTGGGACAGCGCCTCGAGCACGCTGGCGGCATCGTCGCCGCGCGCGAGCAGGCGCAGTGCATGCTCGAGCTCGTGGCGGCGCGCCTGCTCGCCGAGCTCGCGCAGCGCGCGGATCAGCGGCACGCTCTCGCGCGCCTGCATCCAGTGCATGAACTGCCCGACCTGCGTCTCGATGATGGCCTCGGCCTGCTCCACCGCGGCGCGGCGCGCGTCCCGGTTATGGGAGACGATCTGCGCCAGGTCGTCGACCGTGTAGAGGAACACGTCGTCCAGCTCGGCCGCCTCGGGCTCGATGTCGCGCGGCACGGCGAGGTCGACCATGAACATCGGCCGGCGCCGCCGCGCGCGCAGCGCGCGCTCCACCAGGCCCTTGCCGAGGATCGGCAGCGACGACGCGGTGCTCGAGACGACGATGTCGTATTCCTGCAGGCGCTCGGGCAGCGACCTCAGCTCGAGCGCCTCGCCGTTGAAGCGGTGCGCCAGGCGCTGCGCGCGCTCCAGCGTGCGGTTGGCCACCGCGAGGTGCGCCGGCGCCTGGGCGGCAAAATGCGTGGCGCACAGCTCGATCATGTCGCCCGCACCGATGAACAGCACCTTCTGGTCCTTCAGGCTCGGGAAGATGCGCGCCGCGAGCTTCACCGCCGCCGCCGCCATCGACACGCTCGCCGCGCCGACGCTGGTGGTGCTGCGCACCTCCTTGGCGACGGCGAAGGTGCGCTGGAAGAGCCGGTGCAGCACCGTGCCGAGCGTGCCGGCGGACTCGGCGGCGCGCGCGGCCTCCTTCATCTGGCCGAGGATCTGCGGCTCGCCGAGCACCATGGAATCCAGGCCCGAGGCGACACGGAAGGCATGGCGCACCGCCTGCTCGCGCGGCAGGGTGTACAGGTAGCGCTGCAGCTCGTCGCGCTCCAGCCGGTGGTATTGCGCCATCCACTCGGCCACCTCGGCCGGCGGGCGCTGCGCCGCGAGGTACAGCTCGGTGCGGTTGCAGGTGGAGAGGATCGCCGCCTCGGTGGCGAGGCCGCGCCGGATCTCGGTCAGCGCGTCGCGCAGCCGCTCGACGTGGAACACCACGCGCTCGCGCACTGCGAGGGGCGCGGTGTGGTGATTCAGACCGAGCGCGAAAAGCGGCATGCCATCTTGACCTAAGTCCGCAGATTATAAGGCTATAATCCTTTCCCGAATGGACACGCTCGCCCGCATCAAGGACCTCGCCGCGAAGGAGTTCTCCATCGACGCCAGCGGGCTCGACCCCGCGGCGCCGCTCGATACGCTTGGCATCGACTCGCTCAGCTTCATCGAGTTCATGTTCAAGGTGGAAGAGGAGTTCGGCGTCAGCGTGTCGGACGAGGAGCTCAAGGCGATCAAGACGCTCGCCGACCTGGAGCGCCACGTGGCCGCCGCCCTTTCCTCCGCCGGCAAGGCCTGAGCGCCGGGAGCCGGGTGCGACGCGTCGCGATCACCGGGGCGGGCGTCGTCTCCCCGCTCGGCAACACGCTGCAGGAATTCCACCGCTCGCTCGCCGAGGCGCACCCCGGCATTCGCCTGCTGCCCGGCGAGCTCGCCCAGGGCTCGGGGGTGAAGGTGGGCGCGCTGGTCGACTGGAGCCCGGCGCCGCTGCTTACGCAGGCCGAGGCTACGAATCTGGATCGCGTGTCGCAGTTCGCGCTGGGGGCCGCGGCCCAGGCGCTGGCGGCGAGCGGTCTGGACCTGGCCGGCGCCGACCGCAGCCGCATCGGGGTGTACTGGGGCACGGGGATGGGCGGCGCGCACACCCTGGAAGCGAGCTTCAAGACCGTCTATGGCGCGGGCGAATGGCGCGTGCGGCCCCTGACCGTGGTCATGGCAATGAGCAACGCCGCCGGCTCCAGCGTGGCGGTGCGCCACGGGCTCGGCGGGCCGTTCGCCAACTTTTCCACCGCCTGCTCGTCGTCGGCGATGGCGCTGGGCGAGGCGATGCGCACCATCGCGGCCGGACGCGCCGACGCCATGGTGGCCGGCGGCGCCGAAGCCCTGCTCACGCCCGGCACGCTGACCGCCTGGCAGGCGCTGCGCACGCTCGCGCCGGGCGACGCCGACAACCCGGCAGCCAGCTGCAAGCCCTTCGACAAGCGGCGCGCCGGTCTGGTGCTGGGCGAAGGCGCGGCGGCCTTCGTGCTGGAGGAAGAGTCCCGCGCGCGGGCCCGCGGCGCGCGCATCCACGGGTTTCTCACCGGCTACGGCAATACCTGCGACGCGGCGCACATGTCGCGACCCGACCGCGGCGGCCAGACGCGCGCCATGCGCGAGGCCCTCGCCGAGGCCGGACTCCAGCCGCAGGACATCGGCTACATCAACGCGCACGGCACCGCGACGGCGGTGGGCGACGTGGTCGAGGCCGAGGCCATCAATGCGGTGTTCCTCGAGGCGCAGCCGCTCGTCAGCTCGACCAAGTCGCTGCACGGGCACCTGCTGGGCGGCGCCGGCGCGCTGGAGTTCGCGGTCGCGCTGCTCGCGCTGGAGGAAGGAATGATCGCCCCCACCGCGTTCCTCGAGCAGCCCGACCCGGCGATCCGGCTACGCCACGTCGCGCTGCGCGCCGAGCGCATCGCCCCGCCGCGCGCCGTGATGTCGAATTCGTTCGCGTTTGGCGGCTCGAACGTGGTGCTGATCGCGGAAAAATAGAGACCGGAAAAATGGGGACGGACCCCATTTTCCCTTTGCTTCGCCTACGGAAATCGGGTCCGTCCCCATTTTTCTATTTTTCCCTCTGCAGCAGCTCCTGCAGCGCCGAGAACTCCACCGGCTTGGTGAGGTGGTGGTCGAAGCCCACCGCGCTGGTGCGCGCGCGGTCATGCACCTGGCCGTAGCCGGTAATGGCGACGATGGTGGTGTCGTTCATCGCGGGATCGGCGCGCAGGCTGGCGGCGATGTCGTAGCCGTTCAACCGCGGCAGGCCGATGTCGAGCAGCAGGTAGTCCGGCCGGTATTCTCGCGCCAGCGCGAGCCCCGAGACGCCGTCGCTCGCCGTCTTCACCTGGTGGCCGTCGGACTCGAGCAGCAGCCGCAACGCATTGGCGGCGTCCTGGTTGTCGTCCACCACGACCACCCGCAGGTGACGCGCGGGTGGCGCGTGCGGCTCGCTACTCCTCGGCGCCAGGGCTTCGCCAGCCGCTGCCGGCAGCCTGACGATGAATTCGCTTCCCTTTCCGGCGCCGGCGCTGCGCGCCTCCACTCGGCCACCGTGCATGGTGGTCAGGCGCTGCACGAGGGTTAGGCCGACTCCCAGCCCGCCTCCAGGGCGATCCAGCGCCTGGCGTCCCTGCCAGAACAGGTCGAATGCCGTCTGCAGCGCCTCGGGGTCCATGCCCTGCCCGTTGTCCTTCACCGCGACGAGCACGCTGCCCTCCTCGAGCCGCGCGCGCACCTCGATGCGGCCGCCCGCGGGGGTGTACTTCGCCGCGTTGTCCAACAGGTTCTGCATCACCTGCAGCAGGCGCGTTTCGTCGCCCATCACCACCAGCTCGTGATCGGGGAGATCCAGCGACAGCTCGTGGCGGCGCTCCCGCATCCCGTGCAGCGACGCGTCGGCGGCGCAGCGCACCACGTTGCACATGTCGACCGGCTTTCTCGAAAGAACGATCGCCGAGCGCGTAATGCGGCTTACGTCCATCAGGTCGTTGACCAGGCGCGCCATCTGCCCGGTCTGGCGCCGGAGCACATCGCGGACCCATTGCTCGGTGGCGTCCGCGGCGGGCCGATTGCCGAGCAGCTCGAGAGCGTTGCTCATCGGTGCCAGCGGATTGCGCAGCTCGTGCGCCAGCATGGCGAGGAACTCGTTGGTCTGCCGCTCGGCCTTTTCCAGCGCCTCGACGCGCTTGCGGTCCGTGAGGTCGCGCGTCACCTTGGCGTAGCCCATCAGCGCGCCTTGCGGATCGTACAGCGGCGTCATCACCACGTCGGCCCAGAACACCGCGCCGTTCTTGCGCACGCGCGGGCCCTCGTCCTCGAAGCGGCCGTGCTCGCGCGCCATCGCGAGCTCCTGCTCGGGCCACTTCTTCTCGATCGCTTCCCGCGGATAGAACACCGAGAAATGCTGGCCGATGATTTCCTGCGCGCTGTAGCCCTTCATGCGCTCGGCGCCCGCGTTCCAGCTCGCCACCCGGCCGTCGCGATCGAGCATGAAGATCGCGTAGTCCTTGACGCCTTCGACCAGCAGGCGGAAGCGCTCCTCGCTGCGGCGCATGGATTCCTCGCGCTGGCGGCGCTCGGTCAGGTCGCGCGTGATTTTCGCGAAGCCGCGCAGCTCGCCGGCGGCGTCGCGCAGCGCGGTGATCACCACGTCCGCCCAGAACATCCGGCCGCCCTTGGCGATGCGCCAGCCCTCGTCCTCGAAGCGCCCCTGCTCCTCGGCGAACTTGAGCTCCTGGTCGGGCCAGCGGCGCTGTTTGGCCTCCTCGGGATAGAACACGGAGAAGTGCTGGCCGAGGATCTCGGACGCCGCGTAGCCCTTAATGCGCTCGGCGCCGGGATTCCAGCTCGCCACGCGGCCGCTGCGGTCGAGCAGGAAGATGGCGTAGTCGCGCACGCTGCTCACTACGTGCGCGAATACGTCGTCGAGCCCGAGGAGATTCTTGTTCAAGGGTGGCAAGGGGCGAAATATAAGCGCATCGGCTGCGAGCCGCCCGCTTGTAGCGGATTCGGCTACTTCGGCAAAGCGAAAGCCCCGCGGACGCGGGGCTTCATTTCTACGCCGGAACCGGATCCGGCTGTTGCTGGGGCTTGCGCTCCGGTTTCTCCTGCTCCTGCGGTGCAGCCTCGGGCTTCACCGGCTGCCGCCTGAGCTTCTCGGCTTGCTCCCTGAGCAGCCGTTCGTCCCACCAGTGCTCGCACATGGCCGGTCTCCTTTCTTGCGAGACCGGCCCATGCTACGCCTGTGAAAAAGCGGATTCAACAGGCACGAACGAGGATGGTGGCCAAGGGCGGAATCGAACCACCGACACACGGATTTTCAGTCCGCTGCTCTACCAACTGAGCTACTTGGCCGCCGGCACGCGAGCGTGCCCCTGGAACGGGGTGCTGCGGGAAGGCGCGGATTATAAAGGTTTCTCGAGGCTGTAGCCGAGGCCGCGGACGGTGACGATGCGCACGCCGCCCGGCTCGAGCTTCTTGCGCAGCCGATGCACGTAGACCTCGATCGCGTTCGGCGATACCTCCTCGCCCCACTCGCACAAGTGCGAGACCAGCTGCTCCTTCGACACCAGCCGTCCGGCGCGCTGCAGGAATACCTCCAGCAGGGAAAGCTCGCGCGCCGAGAGCTCCAGGGACGCGCCGTTCAGGCTGGCGACGCGCCCGATCTGGTCGTACTTCAGCGCGCCGTGGTGCAGCAGCGTCGGGCTGCCCGCCATGCCGCGACGCGTGAGCGCGCGCACGCGCGCCTCCAGCTCGGCGAGGTCGAACGGCTTGGCCAGGTAGTCGTCGGCGCCGGCGTCGAGGCCGCGCACGCGGTCGCCGACCCCGTCTAGCGCAGTCAGGATCAGCACCGGCAGGCGCGAGTCGGTGCTGCGCAGCCGCCTGAGCACGTCGAGGCCGGATTTCTTCGGCAGGCCGAGGTCCAGGATGAGCAGATCGAACTCGTCGGCGGCGGCGAGCGCGCTGTCGGCCTCGGCGCCGTTCTTCACCCAGTCGACCGCGTAGCCGGACTGGCGCAGCGACTGAGACACGCCGTCGGCCAGGACCGCGTCGTCCTCCGCGACGAGAATCCTCATGGGGCCAGTCTACAAAAAAAAGGGGCGCCGGAGCGCCCCTTTGCGATGCTGCCTTCAAAAAACCATTACATGTCCATGCCGCCCATGCCGCCCATGTCGGGCATGCCGTGGGAATGGCCGCCGCCGCCCTTCTTCTCTTCCACCAGCTCCGCGACCATCGCGTCGGTGGTGAGCATCAGGCCGGCCACCGAGGAGGCGTTCTGCAGCGCGGTACGCGCCACCTTGGTCGGGTCGATAACGCCCTGCTGCACGAGATCGCCGTACTCCTCGGTCTGGGCGTTGAAGCCGTAGTTGCCCTTGTTCTCGACCACTTTGTTGAGTACTACCGACGGCTCGGCGCCGCTGTTGTCGACGATGATGCGCAGAGGCTCTTCCAGGGCGCGCATCACGATCTTGATGCCCGCGTCCTGGTCGTGGTTGTCGCCCTTGAGCTTGCCCTCGAGCGCCTGCTTGGCGCGGATGAACGCCACGCCGCCGCCCGGGACTACGCCTTCCTCCACCGCTGCACGGGTCGCGTGCAGGGCGTCCTCGACGCGGGCCTTCTTCTCCTTCATCTCGACTTCGGTGGCCGCGCCGACCTTGATCAGCGCCACGCCGCCGGCGAGCTTCGCCACGCGCTCCTGGAGCTTCTCCTTGTCGTAATCGCTGGTGGCCTCGTCGATCTGCACGCGGATCTGCTTCACCCGGCCCTCGATCTGCTTCTTCTCGCCTGCGCCGTCGATGATGGTGGTGTTCTCCTTGGCCGACTCGATCTTCTTCGCCTTGCCCAAGTCCTTCAGCGTCACGTTCTCGAGCTTGAGGCCCAGCTCCTCGGAGATCACCGTGCCGCCGGTGAGGATGGCCATGTCTTCCAGCATCGCCTTGCGGCGGTCGCCGAAGCCCGGCGCCTTGACCGCGACTGTCTTCAAGATCCCGCGGATATTGTTGACGACCAGAGTCGCGAGCGCTTCGCCCTCGACTTCCTCGGCGATGATCAGCAGCGGCTTGCCCGCCTTGGCTACCTGCTCCAGCACCGGCAGCAGCTCGCGGATCGACGAGATCTTCTTGTCGTGCAGCAGGATGTACGGATCCTCCAGCACGGCGATCTGCTTCTCGGGGTTGTTGATGAAGTACGGCGACAGGTAGCCGCGGTCGAACTGCATGCCCTCGACCAGGTCGAGCTCGTTCTGCAGCGACTTGCCGTCCTCGACGGTGATCACGCCTTCTTTGCCCACCTTGTCCATCGCATCGGCGATGATCTTGCCGATGTCGGCATCGCTGTTGGCCGAGATCGAGCCCACCTGCGCGATCTCCTTAGAGCTCGAGCAGGGCTTGGAGATCTTCTTCAGCTCGTCGACCACCGCGATCACCGCCTTGTCGATGCCGCGCTTCAGGTCCATCGGGTTCATGCCCGAGGCGACGAACTTCATGCCTTCGCGCACGATGGCCTGGGCGAGCACCGTCGCCGTGGTGGTGCCGTCGCCGGCGACGTCCGAGGTCTTGGAGGCGACTTCCTTCACCATCTGCGCGCCCATGTTCTCGAACTTGTCCTTGAGCTCGATCTCCTTGGCGACCGACACGCCGTCCTTGGTGACCGTGGGGGCGCCGAACGAGCGCTCCAGCACGACGTTGCGGCCTTTGGGGCCCAGGGTGACCTTGACCGCATCGGCCAGGATGTTCAGGCCGTGCACCATGCGCGAACGGGCGCCGTCGTGGAAACGTACTTCTTTGGCTGGCATTGCGTATCTCTCCTGTTTCGAATTCGTTGGGTTGCGGCTTACGCGCCTTCGATGACGCCCATGATGTCTTCCTCGCGCATCACGAGGAGCTCCTCGCCCTTGACCTTCACGGTCTGGCCGGAATACTTGCCGAACAGCACCTTGTCGCCGGGCTTGACGTCGAGGGCGATCAGCTTGCCCTGCTCGTCCTTCTTGCCCTTGCCGACGGCCACGATCTCGCCCTGGTCGGGCTTCTCGGCAGCGGTGTCGGGGATGACGATGCCACCGGCGGACTTGCGCTCTTCCTCAATGCGCTTGACGATCACGCGGTCATGAAGCGGACGGATTTTCATGCGATCTCCCAGTAGAATGAGAAAAATTCGATGTACGACAATGACTTGGGATTTTCCAAGCCGGAATTTGCGGACCATGGGCGCTTGTTAGCACTCGATCCTGACGAGTGCTAATGATAGAGGCAATGAACGGGCTTTTCAAGACTCTTGGGGTTTTGTTAGCGCTTACTTGCACGTGCGTGCTAGGTGCGGACCTGCCACGGCCGGTCCGTCAGGCGCTCAAGGCGGTCGGTATCCCCCCGTCGAGCGCCCATGTGGTCGTGGAGGAGGTCGGCACCGGCCGGAACAGCCTCAGGGTCCATGCGGGGGCGGCGGTGAACCCCGCCTCGGTGATGAAGCTCGTGACCACCTTTGCCGCCCTGGAATTGCTCGGACCGGGTTACCGCTGGCGAACCGAGGTCTACGCCGATGGCGACGACCTGGTGCTGCGCGGCTACGGCGACCCCAAGCTCGACTACGAGAGCTTCTGGATGCTGCTGCGCGCCCTGCGCGCCCGCGGCGTGCGGGAGATCCGCGGCGACGTCGTGCTCGACCGCAGCTACTTCACCCCGGTGGCCAACGGCCGGGTCGACAGCGACGTTTTCCGCCCCTACAACGTCGACCCGGACGCGCTGCTGGTCAACTTCAAGTCGATCCGCTTCGTGTTCCTGCCCCAGGGCGGCGGCGTGCGGGTGTTCGCCGAGCCCTCCCCCCCGGGGCTGGAGCTGGTCAATACCCTGAAAGTCGGCGAGGGAAGCTGCCCTGAAGGGCGCGCTTTCCGCGAGCTCATCCAGGCGAGCTTCCAGTCCGCCCCGCCGCGCGCCGCCTTCACGGGGCTGTATCCCGCGGAATGCGGCGAGCGCGACCTGAACGCGGCCCTGCACCACCCGGAGGACTACATCGCCGGCATGATCCGGCTGCTGTGGACCGAGATGGGCGGCAGCTGGACGGGCAGCGTGCGCAACGGCCCGGTCCAGCCCGGCGCCACGCTGCTCTACACGCACGAGTCGGTGCCGCTCGCCGAGGTCGTGCGCGACATCAACAAGTTTTCCAACAACGTGATGGCGCGCCAGCTCTACCTCACGCTGGCGGCCGAGATGGGCGGGCCGCCAGCCGACCCGGCGCACGCGCGCCAGTCGGTGCAGCAGTGGCTGCAGCTGAAGAAGATCCGCGCGCCCGAGCTGGTGATCGACAACGGCTCGGGGCTCTCGCGCATCGAGCGGGCGAGCGCGGCGACCATCGCGGCGCTGCTGCAGGCGGCCTGGCGCAGCCGCGTGATGCCGGAGTTCGTCGCCTCGCTGCCGGTGGTGGGGATCGACGGCACCATGCGCAAGCGCCTGCTCGGCGAGCGGGTCGCCGGCCATGCCCACATCAAGACAGGACTGCTCCAGGACGCGCGCTCGATCGCGGGCTACGTGCTCGACCGCCGCGGGCGCCGGCACGCCGTGGTGATGATCGTCAACCACCCGCGCGCCGGCGAATCGCAGGAGGCGCTGGATGCCCTGCTCGCCTGGGTCTACGAAGGCGGCGCTACAGGCCGAGCTGGCCCCAGAGCTGGTCCACCCGCCGGCGGACCTCGGCGTCCATGACGATCGGCCTGCCCCAGCGCCGCGCGGTCTCGCCGGGCCACTTGTCCGTCGCATCGATGCCCATCTTGGAGCCCAGCCCCGACACCGGGCTGGCGAAGTCGAGGTAGTCGATCGGGGTGTTTTCCACCAGGACCAGGTCGCGCGCCGGGTCGACGCGCGTGGTCAGCGCCCACACCACTTCCTTCCAGTCGCGCACGTCGATGTCCTCGTCGCACACCACCACGAACTTGGTGTACATGAACTGCCGCAGGTAGCTCCACACCCCGAACATCACGCGCTTGGCGTGCCCCGGGTACTGCTTCTTCATGCGCACCACCGCGAGCCGGTAGGAGCAGCCCTCCGGCGGCAGGTAGAAATCGAGGATTTCGGGAAACTGCCGGACGAGCAGCGGCACGAACAGCTCGTTCAACGCCATGCCGAGCACCGCCGGCTCATCGGGCGGCTTGCCGGTGTAGGTGGAGTGATAGATCGGGTCGCGCCGCAGGGTGATTCTTTCCACCTGCATCACCGGGAAGCGCTCCACCTCGTTGTAGTAGCCGGTGTGGTCGCCAAAGGGACCTTCCTCCGCCGTCTCGTCCTTGATGAAACCCTCCAGGACGATTTCCGCGGTCGCCGGCACCTGCAGATCGTTGCCGATGCACTTGACCAGCTCGGTGCGCGCGCCGCGCAGCAGGCCGGCGAACTGGTACTCGCTGAGCGTATCGGGAACCGGCGTGACTGCGGCGAGCATGGTCGCGGGGTCCGCGCCCAGCGCAACGGCAACCGGGAACGGCATACCAGGGCTTTTCTTCCGGAAATCCTGAAAGTCGAGGGCGCCGCCGCGGTGGGCGAGCCAGCGCATGACCACCCGGTCCGGGCCGATGACCTGCTGCCGGTAGATGCCGAGGTTCTGGCGCGGCTTCGCCGGCCCGCGCGTAACGGTGAGGCCCCAGGTGATGAGCGGCCCGGCGTCGCCCGGCCAGCAGGTCTGCACGGGCAGGCGTGCGAGGTCCACCTCGCGGCCTTCCCAGACCACCTCCTGGCACGGCGCCGAGGAGCGCTCGCGCGGCGCCATGTTCAGCACCTGCTTGAACAGCGGGAACTTGTCCCACAGGTCGCGCAGGCCCTTGGGGGGCTCGGGCTCCTTCAGGTAGGCAAGCAGCCGCCCCATGTCACGCAGCGCCGGCAGGCCGCCGACGCCCATCGCGGCGGCGACGCGCTCCACCGTGCCGAACAGGTTGGCGAGCACCGGGATGCGGTGGCCCGTTGGCTTTTCGAACAGCAGCGCCGGCCCGCCGGCGCGCAGCACGCGGTCGGCGATCTCGGTCATCTCGAGCCGCGGCGATACCTCCGCGGTGATGCGCTTGAGCTCTCCCTTCGCCTCGAGCTGCGAGAGGAACTCGCGCAGGTCTGCGTATTTCACCGCTTGAGGGACATGAGGCGCTCCGACACCGCCTCGGAAAAATCCATGAGCGCGGGATTGCGGCCGCGCACCGCATAGGTGCGCTGCGAGCCGGCGAGGTCGAGCACCAGCGTCGTGCTGCCCAGCCAGCCGAACCAGCCGAGCGCCGCGCCGCCCGCCGTGCAGGCGAGCGCGGCCAGAGGGAGCAGGCTCGCCAGGGCGCCGAAGACACGGAACAGTCCGTGCAGCGCCTTCGCCACGCCGCTGCCGCCG
>DASUUN010000466.1:0-2562 GCA_036374055.1 Burkholderiales bacterium | reverse complement strand
GCCAGCATTGTCACGAAGCTCATGATTCGCTTATAATTCCAAGTCTTTTCGGAAGCAAGGCGAGGCTAGGAGTCTATCGGGCATGTACGCGATCATTAAGTCCGGCGGCAAACAATACCGGGTCCAGTCCGGCGAGCAGGTCCGGGTGGAAGCCCTCGGCGCCGAGGTCGGCGCCAGCGTATCTCTCGAAGAGGTGCTGCTGGTCGGCAGCGGCGACGACGTCAAGGTCGGCGCGCCGCTGGTCTCCGGCGCCAGGGTGAAGGCCACGGTGCTCGCCCACGGGCGCGGCGACAAGGTCAGGATCTTCAAGCTGCGCCGGCGCAAGCACTACCAGAAGTCGCAGGGGCACCGGCAGTCGTACACCGAATTGCGCATCGACGAGATCCAAGGGTAAGTCATGGCACACAAGAAAGCAGGCGGCAGCTCGAGAAACGGCCGCGATTCCCAGGCCAAGCGCCTCGGCGTCAAGGTCTACGGCGGCGAACGGGTGAACGCCGGGCAGATCCTGGTGCGCCAGCGCGGCACGGTGGTGCACGCCGGCAGCAACGTCGGCATCGGCCGCGACCACACGCTGTTCGCCCGGGTCAACGGCCAGGTCCAGTACGCGGTGAAGGGCGAGCACAACAAGAAAACGGTAAGCGTCCTCCCGGCATAGCCGGTACTCCTTCAACGTAAAGCCCTATCGCAGTCGGATAGGGCTTTTTCGTTTCCGGACCCATGAAATTCATCGACGAGGCGAAGATCGAGGTGTACGCGGGCAGCGGCGGCAACGGCGCCGCCACCTTCCGCCGCGAGAAGTACGTGCCGCGCGGCGGGCCGGACGGCGGCGACGGCGGCCGCGGCGGCAGCGTGTGGGCGCGCGCCGACCGCAACATCAACACCCTGGTGGACTACCGCTTCGCGCGCATCCACCGCGCCGAGAACGGCGGCCGCGGCATGGGCTCGGACTGCAACGGCCGCGCGGGCGGCGACGTGGAGCTGCGCGTGCCGGTCGGCACGCTGATCCGCGACCAGCACAGCGGCGAGCTGGTGGCGGACCTGGCGAAGGACGGCAGCCGGGCGCTGCTCGCCCGCGGCGGCGCCGGCGGCCTGGGCAACCTGCACTTCAAGTCGAGCGTCAACCGCGCGCCGCGCCAGTTCACGCGCGGCGAGCCGGGCGAGACGCGCAAGCTCGCGCTCGAGCTGCGCGTGCTCGCCGATGTCGGCCTGCTCGGCCTGCCGAATGCCGGCAAGTCGACGCTGATCCGCGCGGTGTCCAGCGCGCGGCCCAAGGTCGCCGACTACCCGTTCACCACCCTCAGCCCCTCGCTCGGCGTCGTGCGCGCGGGCGACACGAGCTTCGTGGTCGCCGACATTCCCGGCCTGATCGAGGGGGCCTCCGAAGGCGCCGGCCTCGGCCACCAGTTCCTGCGGCATCTCGCCCGCACCCGCCTGCTGCTTCACCTGATCGACCTGACCCAGGATGACCCGGTGCGCGACGCGCGGATCATCGCCGCCGAGCTGAAGAAGTACGAGGATTCGCTCTACCGCAAGCCGCGCTGGCTGGTATTCAACAAGATCGACGCGGTCGAGGACCCCGACGCGCGGGTGCAGAAGATCCTGCGCGCGTTGCGCTGGAAGCGGCCGTGGTTCAAAGTCGCGGCGATCAGCGGGGAGGGGTGCAAACCCCTCATGCACGCAGTCGCACGGGAGCTCGCCGGGACGTGATCGCGCAAGCCAGGACGCTGGTGGTGAAGGTCGGCTCGTCGCTGGTGACCAACGAGGGCCGCGGCCTGGACGCCGCTGCCATCGCGCGCTGGGCGGCGCAGGTGGCGGCGCTGCGCAAGCTCGGCCGGCGCGTGGTCCTGGTGTCGAGCGGCGCCATCGCCGAGGGCATGCAGCGCCTGGGCTGGTCGCGCCGGCCGCGCGCCATGCACGAGCTGCAGGCGGCGGCGGCGGTCGGCCAGATGGGCCTGGTGCAGTGCTACGAAAGCTGCTTCCGCGGGCACGGCCTGCACACCGCCCAGGTGCTGCTGACGCACGCCGACATGACCGACCGGCAGCGCTACCTCAACGCGCGCTCGACGCTGCGCACCCTGCTCGACTTGGGCGTGATCCCGGTGATCAACGAGAACGACACCGTGGTGACCGACGAGATCAAGCTGGGCGACAACGACACCCTGGGGGCGCTGGTGACCAACCTGGTGGAAGCCGACGTGCTGGTGATCCTCACCGACCAGGCGGGCCTTTACGATTCCGACCCACGCCGCAACCCCGGCGCGCGCCTCATCTCGAAAGCCGATGCCCTCGACCCGCAGCTCGAGCGCATGGCGGGCGGCACGGGCAGCGCGATCGCGAAGGGCGGCATGCTGACGAAGGTGCAGGCTGCGCAGCGCGCGGCGCGCAGCGGCGCCCATACCGTGATCGCCTCGGGTCGCGAGCCCGACGTGCTCTTGCGCCTGGCGCAGGGCGAGGCCATCGGCACGCTGCTCGCCGCCGGCACCGTGCCGCTCGCGGCCCGCAAGCAATGGCTGGCCGACCACCTGACGGTAAGCGGCCGCGTGCGGCTGGACCCCGGAGCGG
>DASUUN010000465.1:0-2615 GCA_036374055.1 Burkholderiales bacterium | reverse complement strand
GATCCTCGATGCGCTGGCGCTGCCCTTCGACCTGGGCGGCAACGAGGCCTACGTCACCGCGAGCATCGGCATCTCGGTGTTCCCGTCCGACGGCGACGACGCCGAAACGCTGCTCAAGAACGCCGACATGGCGATGTACCGCGCCAAGGAGCTCACCCGCAACGCGTACTGCTTCTTCACCGGCGAGATGAACCAGCGCTCGGTGGCCAAGCTGCAGCTCAACACCGACCTGCGCCGCGCCATCGAGCGGCGCGAGTTCGTGCTGCACTACCAGCCCATGGTCGATCTCGCGGACGGGCGCATGCACGGCATGGAGGCGCTGCTGCGCTGGAACCACCCGCAGCGCGGCATGGTGTCGCCGGGCGAGTTCATCCCCGCCCTCGAGGACTCGGGGCTGATCCTGCCGGTGGGCGAATGGGTGCTGGAAGAGGCTGCGGCGCAGCTGCGCCGCTGGCAGCGCGACGGCCTGCCGTCGCTGCCGGTCGCAGTGAACCTGTCGGCCAAGCAGTTCCGCCGCCGCGACCTCGACGCGCTCATCCGGCGCACGCTGTCGGCGGCCGGGGTGTCGTCCAGCCTGATCGAGCTGGAGATCACCGAGAGCTGCCTGATGGAGGATCCGGAGGACGCGGTGCGGCTGCTCGCCAGCCTGCGCGGCGCCGGCCTGCGCATCTCGGTCGACGACTTCGGCACGGGCTATTCCAGCCTGTCCTACCTCACGCGCCTGCCGCTGAACGCGCTCAAGGTCGACCGCAGCTTCGTGCGCGACGCCGTGTCGAGCGGCGAGGCCGCGTCGATCGTGCGCGCGATCATCGACATGGCGCACAACCTGAGCTTCACGGTGATCGCCGAGGGCGTCGAGACCTCGGAGCAGATGGCGTTCCTGCGGCGCTACGGCTGCGATCTCGCGCAAGGCTACCTGTTCGACCGGCCGATGCCGGCCGCGCAGCTCGCCGAGCGCCTAAGGCGCGCCGCCTAGGGCCTTCTCCAGGCGGCGCGCGAACACCGTCATCTCCTTTTCCGCCTGGCGGTCGCCTTTTTTCCGGGCCGCTTCGATGCCCTGGCGGTACGCCTGCAGCGCCTCCGCCGGAAGATTCGAGTCGGAAAGCGCCTTGCCCAGTGCCTTCCAGGCGGCCGAGTAGAGCGGGTCGCGCTGCACCGCGTCGCGAAAGTAGCCGGCGGCGCGCGCCGCATCGCCCGCCTTGGCGTGCTCCAGACCGAGCGAGTAGCGCAGCAGCGCGCCGTCGCGCGGCGTGCCGAGCAGCTTTTCAAGGCTGGAAATCATTCGGCTAAGATACCCCCATGAAGACCGCAATCCAATCGAAGGCTGCGCCCGAGGCCATCGGCACCTACTCGCAGGCGGTGCGCGCGGGCGACACCGTCTATCTTTCCGGCCAGATCGGGCTCGATCCGGAGAGCATGCAGCTCGCCGAGGGGATCGAGGCGCAGACGCACCGCGTGTTCCGCAACCTGGCCGCGGTCGCGGGCGAGGCCGGACTCAGCCTCGATCACGCCGTGCGCATGACCGTGTACCTTACCGACCTCGCGCACTTCGCGCGCGTGAACGAGATCATGGCGCAGTACCTGCGGGAGCCCTACCCGGCGCGCGCGGCCGTGGGCGTGGCCGGCCTGCCGCGAGGCGCGGTGGTCGAGATCGACGCCATTCTCCACGCGGGGTGAAGTCCAAGGGGACGGCAGGCAAGCTCGCAAGACTGGGCCTGCGCTCCCGCTTCGACCTCATCCTGCATCTGCCGCTGCGCTACGAGGACGAGACCGTCATCACCGCGCCCGCCGCCGCGCCGCCCGGCAAGCCGGTGCTGGTGCAGGCAAAGCTGCAGAGCGCGAAAGTCGTGTTCCGGCCCAAGCGCCAGCTGATCGTGCAGGCCGAGGGCCTCGCGCTGCGTTTCTTCAATTTCTACGGCAGCCAGCTCAAGGCTTTCCAGCGCGCCGCGGAGCAGGGCCTGTACGTGCGCGCTTTTGGCGAAGTGCGCGGCGGCTGGTTCGGCGCCGAGATGGCGCACCCGCGCTACCGCCTGGTGCACCCGGAAGATCCCCTGCCGGAGGCGCTGACGCCGATCTATCCGACCACCGCAGGGCTTCCGCAGGTCGAGTTGCGAAAGCTCATCCTGGACGCGCTGGACGCCGAGGACCTCGAAGATACCCTCCCGGAAAAGATTCGAATTCAGTACGGCCTGGCTGGATTTCGTGAGAGCGTCGAGCTGCTGCACCGGCCGCGGCCCGGCGTCGACAACGCCGCGGCCTGGCGGCGCATGAAGTTCGACGAGCTGCTGGCGCAGCAGCTGTCCATGAAGTTCGCTTATCGCGCTCGGCGCGCGCGGCGTGCGCCGGCGCTTCCCGGTAACGGGCCGCTGGTGAACGCTTTTTTGAAGCGTCTGCCCTTCCGGCTGACGCGCGCGCAGGCGCGCGCGATGAACGAGGTCACCGCTGACCTGCGCGAGCCCCATCCGATGCAGCGGCTTCTGCAGGGCGATGTCGGCAGCGGCAAGACCATCGTCGCAGCCGTCGCGTGCCTGGTTGCCGCTGACGCCGGCTGGCAGGCGGCGGTGATGGCACCCACCGAGATCCTTTCCGAGCAGCACTGGCGCAAGTTCAACGAA
>DASUUN010000464.1:0-6993 GCA_036374055.1 Burkholderiales bacterium | reverse complement strand
GCAGGCCTTCACGCAGGAGTAGCACTCCCAGCACATGTTGGGCTCGATGTTGTAGGCGCGGCGATACGTCTCGTCGATGTGCATGATGTCCGAGGGACAGATGTCGACGCAGTGTCCGCATCCGTCGCACCTCGTCATGTAGACGAAGGTAGGCATGAGTTGTTCTCTAGTAGTGGCGGGGCGCTTCGCGCTTGATGCCAAGCCCCATGTCCATGGGCGCGTCCCGCAACAGTTCCATGGAGTGTCTTTTCTGTTGCTCGGGATCGTCCCGGGTCTGCGTCGGCAGGTTCTCGACCGTGCCATTGGCCTGGGATACTCTTTTCTCGAAAGCCGCCGCCGGCTTGAAGAACATGTGCGCGAACTTGGACCAGGGCACCGAGCCGAACAGCACCGTGGTGGCGATGACGTACAGGCCGAACAGGACCCAGGCCGCCGCGCCGCCGCGCGCCTGGACCAGGGCCCAGAGGAGCGCGAACGTCACGCTGGCGAGTAGCGAAAGGATGAACAGGTCCGCGCGCACCACACGGAACGGCGAGTTGCCTTCCGCGGCGACGTCGACGCGGATGAAGAACCAGAACCAGTAGCCGCCGACGAGCACCATCAGGCCGCCGAGCCACCAGAGCTGCGGCCAGGGCGAGCCCGCCGAAAGATCGAATACCAGCACCACCGATGCAACGACGTGGAGCACGAAGCCGTACATGCCGAGCAGGTGCGCGATGCGCCGGCGCGGGTTGCAGAATTCCCCCGAGGCGAGCACGTCCACGACGGCGGTCTTCACGGCGATCGACACGAGCTCGCCGCCGCCGACCGGCTGCCTGCTCTGGGTCTTCGACTTGCGCCAGTTGTTGAAGAAATACCTGGCGCTGCCCTTGTGCACGACGTCGAACAGCGTGCCCGCCGCGACCAGGACGGCCATGATGACGACATAGGTCTGCATGGCGGCGGGCGACAGGGATGCCGAGAGCTCGGCAAATGGATTCGTGGTGAACACGTTACGCGCTCCCTCCTGGGGCGCGATTCTACGGGCGGAGCTTGTGCGTCCGCGCAAAAAGGCGCTATGCGGCTATAGAGACATTGAATGTGTTTCGAAGCGCATCGCCGCGAGGTCGCCCAGCGCCCACGTCGCAGGCGCGGCGAGCCCGGCAACCGTCCCGGGGTTGACCAGCCATGTCCTGCTGCCCTTGACGTTCGCCACCTGCTCGCTTCCGGCGACGTGCGAATGGCCGCAGCACACCAGGTCCCAGTCCCCGGTGCAGGCCATGGCATAGCCGTACTCGGGATAGTGGACGACGAAGATGCGCCGTCCGCCGAGCTCCAGGCGCGCGTCCGGCCCGTGGTACTGCAGCTGCCCGCCGCTGTCGCGCGCCCACCGCGACAGCGAGACTACGTCGCCGAGGTTGTTGCCGTGGATCACGTGCACCGGCAGGCCGAGCGCGAGCGTGGGCCGCAGCGTCTGGGTGCCGATGACGTCGCCGCAGTGCACCACCGCCTGCGCGCCCAGCGCCTTCGCTTCGCGCACCGCCTGCGCGAGCGCGTCGGCGCGGTCGTGGCTGTCCGAGACAATGCAGATCTTCATGAGGGGTCGGGATTATAGAGCTTTGATCCACGTCAACACCCGGCGGAACCAAAGTCACAGACTGGGCGGATGCCGCCCTCGACAATGGACCGTCAATACTCATGGAGGTCATATGACGGTCGAACGGCTGATCCGCATCTTCGCGGGCTTTTTCGTGCTGGTTTCGCTGGCACTCGGCGTGTGGGTGAACCCGCATTTCCTCTGGTTCACGGCGTTCGTCGGGCTGAACCTTTTCCAGAGCGGCTTCACGCGCCTGTGCCCGCTGGAGTCGATCCTGCGAAAGGTAGGGGTGCGCAGCGGCGGCACCGCATGCGCTTCCTGACGGCAACCGCGCTCGTCCTGGGGCTTGCCGCCTGCGGCAGCCCCGAGTCGCCCGCCCCGCGCGCGCAGCCCGGCGAGCGTCTCGAAACGGCGGTGGTGGAGCGGCGCGACGTCGAGCTCACCTACACGGCGGAGGCGGTGGTGGAGGCGGTGCGCCAGTCGACCGTGTCGGCGCAGATCGCCGGCAGGATCGTCGAGCTGCGCTTCGACGTCGGCGACTACGTCAAGAAGGGCGAGGTGATCGCCCGCATCGACGAGCGGGCCGCGACCCAGGCGCTCGCCGCGAGCGAAGCCCAGGTGCGGCAGGCGGAAGCGGCGCTGCGCAACGCGCGCGCCGAGTTCGAGCGCTCCCGGCAGCTGGTGGCGCAGAAATTCCTCAGCCAGGCGGCGCTCGACCGCGCCGAGTCCGAGTACAAGGCGGCGCAGGCGCGGGTCACCGCGCTGCTCGCCGGCGCCGGCCAGGCGCAGACCGAGCGCAGCTTCGCCACCATCGTCGCGCCGTATAGCGGCCTGGTTTCCGCGCGACATGTGGAGCTGGGTGAGATGGCGACGCCGGGCAAGCCGCTGATGACCGGCTTCGACCCGGGCACGCTGCGCGTCACGGCGACGGTGCCGCAGGCCCAGGTCTCGGCCATCCAGTCGGGCGCCAAGGCGCGCGTCGAGGTGCCTTCCAGCGCGCGCTGGGTCGAAGCCACGCAGCTCACGGTCATTCCTCAGGCAGATCCGCGCACCCATACGACGCAGGTGCGGCTGGGACTCCCGGCCGACGTGCGCGGCATCTACCCCGGCATCTACGCGCGCGCGCACTTCGTCACCGGGCGCACCTCGGCCCTGCTGGTGCCGCGCGCGGCCGTGCTCCAGCGCAGCGAGGTGACCGCGGTCTACGTGGTTCCGGACGGCGGCGCGCCGCAGCTGCGCCAGATCCGGCTGGGCACGGCCGGCGACGAGCGCGCGGTCGAAGTGCTCGCCGGGCTACGCCCGGGGGAACGCGTCGCGCTCGAGCCGGTGAAGGCCGGCATGAAAGGAAACTGACCATGGCACATGTCGTCGTTCTGGGCGCGGGCATCGGCGGGCTTCCCGCCGCGTACGAGCTGCGCAGCAAGCTCGCGAGAGAGCACCGCATCACGGTGGTGAACCGCGGCGAGAGCTTTCATTTCGTGCCCTCCAACCCCTGGGTGGCGGTCAACTGGCGCAAGCGCAAGGACATCGAGTTCCCGGTGCGCAGCCACCTTGAGCGCAAGGGGATCGAGTTCGTGCCGGTCGGCGCGAAGCGCCTGCACCCCCAGGAAAACCGCCTGGAGCTCGACGACGGCCGCTCGCTTTCCTACGATTACCTGGTCATCGCCACCGGCCCCAAGCTCGCCTTCGACGAGGTGCCGGGCCTGGGTCCGGAGGGCCATACCCATTCCGTCTGCCACGTCGATCACGCCGTGGGCGCGGCCGACGCGTGGGCGAAGTTCGTCGCCGATCCCGGGCCAGTGGTGGTCGGCGCGGCACAGGGCGCCTCCTGCTTCGGCCCGGCCTACGAGTTCGCCTTCATCATGGACGCGGAGCTGCGCAAGCGGAAGATCCGCGACCGCGTGCCGATGACCTTCGTCACGCCCGAGCCCTACATCGGCCACCTCGGGCTGGGGGGCGTGGGCGACTCCAAGGGCATGCTCGAGTCCGAGATGCGCGACCACGACATCAAGTGGGTCACCAACGCGAAGACCGAGCGCATCGAGGCGGGCAAGCTGCACGCCGTGGAGTTCGACGACCTGGGCAAGGAAAAGCGCCGCCACGAGCTGCCGTTCAAGTACGCCATGATGCTGCCGGCCTTCAAGGGCGTGGACGCGGTGTCCGGCATCGAGGGGCTCACCAACCCGCGCGGCTTCATCCTGATCGACGAGCACCAGCGCAACAAGGCGTTCCCGAACATCTACGCGGTCGGCGTGTGCGTCGCCATTCCGCCGGTGGAGCAGACTCCGGTGGCCACCGGCGCGCCCAAGACCGGCTACATGATCGAGTCGATGGTGACGGCCACGGTGCACAACATCGCCGCGCAGATCGCCGGCCGCCCGCCGGCCACGCGCGCCACCTGGAACGCGGTGTGCCTCGCCGACATGGGCACCACCGGCATCGCCTTCGTCGCCCTGCCGCAGATCCCGCCGCGCAACGTCAACTGGTCGAGCGAAGGCAAGTGGGTGCACCTCGCGAAGGTGGCCTTCGAGAAGTACTTCCTCTCCAAGATGAAGCGCGGCAGCTCCGAGCCGGTGTACGAGAAGGTGATCATGGGCCTGCTCGGCATCCGCAAGCTGAAGGGCTAGCCGGGCGTGGGCGTCTCGGGCCGCATCGCGCGCTTCTTCCAGGACTCGCAGCTCACGCCGCTGCTCGCCCTGGTGGCGTTCCTGCTCGGCCTGTTCGCGGTGCTGGTCACGCCGCGCGAGGAAGAGCCGCAGATCAACGTCACCATGGCCAATGTGCTGGTGCCCTTCCCGGGCGCCTCGGCGCGCGACGTCGAGGTGCTGGTCGCCACGCCCGCCGAGCAGGTGCTGGCGCAGATCCGCGGCGTGGAGCACGTGTTCTCCGTATCGCGCGCCGGCATGGCGGTGCTCACCGTGCAGTTCGAGGTGGGCGTGCCGCGCACCGAGGCGCTGGTGCGGCTGCACGACACCATCCAGGCGAACCGCGACTGGCTCGCGCCCGAGCTCGGCGTGCTCGAGCCGGTGGTCAAGCCCAAAGGCATCGATGACGTGCCGATCGTCACGCTGACCCTGTGGACGCCGGATCCGGAGCGCGGGGCCTACGATCTGGAGCGCGTGGCGCACGCGGCGGAAGTCGAGCTCAAGCGCGTGCCCGGCACGCGCGAGGTGCAGACGCTCGGCGGCCCGGGCCGGGCACTGCGCGTGCTGCTCGACCCGGATCGCCTGAACGCCTACGGCATGTCGGCGCTCGACGTGCGCAACGCCCTGCAGCTGGCCAACGTGTCGGCGCCCAGCGGCAAGCTGGTGCAGGAGAACCGCGAGATCGTGGTCGAGACCGGCAACTACCTCGAGTCGGCGCAGGACGTGAAGCAGCTGGTGCTCGGCGTGCGCGCCCAGCGCCCGGTGTTCCTCTCGGACGTCGCCGAGGTGCGCGACGGCCCGGAGCAGCCGGCGCGCTACGTGTGGACCGGCAGCGCGCAAGGCGAGCACCCGGCGGTGACCCTGCAGGTCACCAAGAAGGCCGGCGAGAACGCGGTCGACGTCGCCGAGCAGGTGCTCGCCCGCGTGGAGGAGCTGCGCGGCACGCTCATCCCGGCCGACGTGCAGGTGAGCGTCACGCGCAACTACGGCGCCACCGCCAACGACAAGGCGCAGCAGCTCATCAAGAAGCTGGTGTTCGCCACGCTTTCAGTGGTGGTGCTGGTGTTCCTCGCCCTCGGGCTGCGCGAAGCCTTGATCGTCGGCGTCGCGGTACTGCTCACGCTCGCGACCACGCTGTTCGCCTCCTGGGCCTGGGGCTTCACCCTGAACCGCGTGTCGCTCTTCGCCCTGATCTTCTCCATCGGCATCCTGGTGGACGACGCCATCGTGGTGGTGGAGAACATCCACCGCCGCCGCTCGCTCGAGTCGGGTCCGCTCACCGGCATCATCCCGGACGCGGTGGACGAGGTGGGCGGCCCGACCATCCTCGCCACCTTCACCGTGATCGCCGCGCTGCTGCCGATGGCCTTCGTGAGCGGGCTGATGGGCCCGTACATGAGCCCGATCCCGATCAACGCCAGCCTGGGCATGCTGATCTCGCTCGCCATCGCCTTCACCGTGACGCCGTGGCTTGCCTTGCGCCTCTTGAAGCACAAACACTCGGCAGAAGGCAAAGATCGGCTTCAACCGGTTTTCGAACGCGTTCTCAACCCCTTCGTCGCCTCTGCGCGCAACCGCAGGTGGCTGCTCTACGGGGTGCTCGCGCTGATCGCGGCGTCGGTGGCGCTGCCGGCGGCCAAGCTGGTGGTGCTGAAGATGCTGCCGTTCGACAACAAGTCCGAGTTCCAGGTGGTGGTCGACATGCCGGCGGGCACGCCGGTCGAGGTGACCGCCGCGGCGCTGCACGACATGGGCGCGTACCTCGCGACGGTGCCCGAAGTGACCGACTACCAGGCCTACGCGGGGGCCGCCTCGCCGATCAACTTCAACGGCCTGGTGCGCCAGTACTACCTGCGCGCGCTGTCCGAGACCGGCGACCTGCAGGTGAACCTCGCGGGCAAGGATGCGCGCGAGCGCGACAGCCACGCCATCGCGCAGGCGGTGCGCCCGCAGCTCGAGGAGATCGCGCGCCGCTGGGAGGCGCGCGTCAAGGTCGTCGAGGTGCCGCCCGGGCCGCCGGTGCTCTCGCCGATCGTCGCCGAGGTCTACGGCCCGGACGAAGCCGGGCGCGTGCGCCTGGCGAAGCGCGTGCGCGCCGCGTTCGCCGCCACGCCCGACATCGTCGGCATCGACGACAGCGTCGAGGACGCGGCGCCGCGCCTGCAGATCCGCGTGGACCAGGCGCGCGCGGCGCAGCTCGGGGTGACGCGGCGCGACGTGGTCGACACGATGCGCGTGGCGCTCGCGGGCATGGACGTCTCGCCGCTGCACGACGGCTATTCCAAGTACATGGTGCCGGTGCGCATCGCCCTGCCGCCCGAGCGGCAGGACGCGCTCGACGCTGCGCTCAAGCTCGGCGTGCGCACCGCCGAAGGCAGCCTGGTGCCGCTGTCGGAGGTGACGCGCGTGGTGCGCACCGAGCGCGACCGCCCGATCTACCACAAGGACCTCCTGCCGGTGGTGTATGTGTTCGCCGACCAGGCCGGGCCGGTCGACAGCCCGCTCTACGGCATGTTCGCCGCGCGGCGCGCGCTGGCGGACGTGGAGGAGTATTTCATCCGCCAGCCGTCGGACCCGTACCGGGAATACGCGCTGAAGTGGGACGGCGAGTGGCAGGTGACCTACGAGACCTTCCGCGACATGGGGCTCGCCTACGGCGTGGGCCTGATCCTCATCTACCTGCTGGTGGTGGCGCAGTTCCGCTCCTACCTCACGCCGCTGGTGATCATGGCGCCGATCCCGCTCACGGTGATCGGCGTGATGCCGGGGCAC
>DASUUN010000463.1:0-4346 GCA_036374055.1 Burkholderiales bacterium | reverse complement strand
GCTTACATCTAGTTCTGCTGTGGCGTTTTGCCCGCTACTGCTTGCGCCACTTGCCGATGAACTGCATGGTCGGGACCCCATTCGCGTCGACGCTGATCTTGACGCCGCCGGGGCCAAATCGGTCGTACATGCTTTTCAGCTCGGCGCAGTTCATGCAGGACCAGTCGCTCATCGGAACGGTCGTGTCGAGCGCGACCACCCGCTTCCCGGGGTTGAACAACAGCAGTCCGCCGGCCGTCACTTGGTCGAGCTGCGCATCGCTCAGCTTGGCGGCGGCCGGCTTAACCGCGCCGTTCTGGGCGATGGCGCCGGTAGAGAACGCCAAAGCGACTGCCGCAAACAGGATCAAGCGTTTCATTTCTGTCCCCTCTCATAGTGTCAAGAAACGCCTAGATATTGCGGACTGGGGACTGCGGGAACGTCGAACAAAGTCACGTCCGGCGGCCTTTTTGGGCGGCCGGGCGTGGCGTATTTGTCAGGTTCCGTAACGGATGTGAGATTTGAGCGATTCGAGCGCGGCGAGCGCGCTGTAGCAGGCGAGCCAGGAAGTTTTTGGGTTCTCGGGCGCGGGGACGTTCTCGAGCACCAGGGTGAAGCGCCCGGAGGCGCCGGAGACGCGGATGGTGTGCGTGTTGAGGGTCAGCGCGGGGTCGGCCACGACCTTGAGCCGGGTGCGGTCCGGGCCGATGCCGCCGAGGGAAAGGATCGCCGCGATGTTCACGTTCTGCGGAAAGTGGGGCACCCCTTCGCGGGCGGAGCCCTCGAAAAGGGTGAGGGGGGCTTTCAGGCCGTCGAGCTTGAACCCCTTCGACTCGACATACGCGATGCCCTTCCACGCAGCCGGCGGCTTGGCGACCTGGATGGACGCCTCGTCCACGCCGGCGAGGCAGGCGGTCTTCAGCACATCGAGGCCGCCGATCCCCCCCGAGGGCACATAGAGCAGCGCCCCGCTGCGGGTGGAGGCGTCTTCGGCCGCCCGGCGCAGCGCGTCGTCGATCAAGGCGCCGGCCGAGAGCACGACCACGCCGATACCTGCGTCCAGCAGGGGCACGAGGTGCTGGCGCACCGCCTCGTGCGAGGCCGCCTCGATCACCGCCTGCGGGCGGGCGGCGACCAACGCCTGCCGATCTTCCACGTAGCTCACCCCGAACTCGCGCGCCAGATCCCGGGCGCGCGGCGCGCCGCCCGGACGGCCCATCAGGGCAACCACCTCGAGGGCGCCCCGCTCGCCGCGTTGCACGTTTTCCAGTACCAGCCGGGCAATGGTCCCGCCCCCGATCAAGCCTATGCGCATCATCGGCTTATAGCAGTATCATTCGCTCAAAGGGAGCCCCATCTTGCGAATCGCGATACTAGAAGACGATCCCGACCAGCTGGCGCTGCTGCGCCGCTGGATCACGGACGACGGCCACGACGTGCATCCGTACACCAGCGGGCGCGAGGCCATGAAAATGGCCGGCCGCGAAAGCTTCGACCTGTTCATGCTCGACTGGCAGGTTCCCGACGTCTCGGGCGCCGAGGTGCTGATGTGGCTGCGCGCCAACATCTCGAAAAGCGTCCCGGTGCTGTTCGTCACGGTGCGCGACTCGGAGCAGGACATCGTCTTCGCCCTGGAGCACGGCGCCGACGACTACATGGTGAAGCCGGTGCGCCGCCAGGAGCTCCTGGCCCGCGTGCATGCGCTCCTGCGGCGCGCGTACCCGAGCGAGGACAAGAAGCAGATGTCCTTTCCGCCGTTCGAGATCGACACCCAGCGCAACGAGGTGCGCAAGGACGGCACGCGCATCGACCTGACGCCCAAGGAATTCGAGCTGACGGTGACGCTGTTCCGCAATATCGGCCGCCTGATGTCCCGCGGGCACCTGCAGGAAACGGTCTGGGGCCGCACCGGCGACCTCGCCACGCGCACCGTCGACACCCACGTCAGCCAGGTGCGCAAGAAGCTCGACCTGCGCCCCGAATCCGGCTACCGGGTGGTGCCGATCTACAACTACGGCTACCGCCTCGAGAAGATCCCGCCCCCGGGCTGACAGAGGGGTCAGTCGGCTGTACTGGCCCATCGGCTAGACTTTGCGCATGACGAAAGCCTTCGCTTCCCAGGGCGACCTCAAGCCCAAGAAAATCACTTTCCAGAAGCTGTCGCAGAGCTGCTACGCCTTCACCACCGAGGGCGATCCGAACACCGGCGTCATCGTCGGCGACGACGGCGTGATGGTGATCGACGCGCAGGCCACGCCGCTCATGGCGCGCGAGGTGATCCGGCGCGTCCGCCGCGTGACCTCCAAGCCGATCAAGTACGTGGTGCTCACGCACTACCACGCGGTGCGCGTGCTGGGCGCCTCGGCTTTCAAGGCGCAGCACATCATCGCGAGCCAGGCGACCCTCGAGCTCATCCGCGAGCGCGGCGCGCAGGACATGAAAAGCGAGATCGGGCGCTTCCCGCGCCTGTTCCGCGGCGCCGAGACCATTCCCGGCCTCACCTGGCCGACCCTCGCCTTCAGCGGCGAGCTGACGCTGATGATGGGCAAGCTCGAAGTGCGCATCCTGCACGCCGGGGCCGGGCACACCGCCGGCGACACCATCGTCTGGGTGCCGTCGCAGAAGGTGCTGTTTTCGGGGGACCTGGTGGAGTACGAGGCCGGGGTTTACACCGGGGACGCGCACCTCGAGACGTGGCCTTCGACGCTGGAGAAACTTCGTTCCTTGAAAGCAAAAGCCTTGGTCCCTGGCCGGGGGCCGGCGCTGACCACCCCCGCAGCCTGCGACCGGGCGATCGCCTACACGCAGGACTTCATCCGCGGCCTGTACGAGGTGGCGAGGGAAGGGGTCGGGGCGGGGAAATCGCTGAAGGAGGTCTACGAAATGGCGCGCCGCCGCATGGACCCGACCTACGGCAAATACCCCATCTACGAGCACTGCATGCCGTTCGACGTCTCCCGCGCCTACGACGAGGCGAGCGGCATCAAGCATCCGCGGATCTGGACCGCGAAGCGCGACCTCGAGATGTGGAAAGCCATCGCCTGAAAAAAATAGGGGCAGCCTTGTGGGCCGCCCCTATCGAAGCAACCGGAGCCAAAGGAGGAGGAGGAGGCTGCCGGTGCTGCGTTGCAACAGACTTTAGGCTTTTACTGGTCCACTGGCAATCTCCGCGAATCTCAAAACACTTTTGCATATAATGCAAAGGTGGCGGACGCCCTAAACGAAATGGCAGTTTTTGCGCGAGTGGTCGCTACCGGGAGCCTGTCGGCCGCCGCCCGCGAGCTCAGCCTGTCCCCGGCCATGGTCAGCCGCCGCCTGGCGGCGCTCGAGGCCCGGCTCGGCGTGCGCCTCGTCAACCGCACCACCCGCAGCCTGCACCTCACCGACGAGGGCGCGCATTACTACGAAAGCTGCACCCGGGTGCTGGCCGAGATCGAGCAGGCCGACGCCGAGATCTCGGCCGGGCGGCAGGAGCCGCAGGGCACGCTGCGCGTGGCGCTGCCGGCGTCCTTCGGCAACCAGTACGTCGCGCCGCTCGTGCCGCAGTTCGCCGCGCGCTACCCCGAGGTGCAGCTCTCGCTCAGCCTGTCCGACCGCAACGTGAACCTGGTCGAGGAAGGCTTCGACCTCGCCATCCGCATCGCCAGCCTGGCCGACTCCTCGCTCGCCGCGCGCAAGCTCGCCCCCAACCGCCGCGTGGTGTGCGCGAGCCCCGCCTACCTCGAGCGCCACGGCGTGCCGCGCACGCCGCAGGATCTTGCACGGCACAATTGCCTGCTCGCCGGCGATTTCAGCGGCACCTGGGAATACAAGGGGCCCGACGGCAAGGCCGACACGGTGCGCGTGAGCGGCCGCTACGTGTGCGACAACTGGGAGGTGCTGCGCGAGTGGGCGCTCGCCGGCATGGGCGTGGCGCTCAAGTCCACCTGGGACGTGCGCCGCCACCTCGAGGACGGCTCGCTCGTGTCCCTGCTACCGGGCTATAGCTTCCACGGCGACGTGGCAATCTACGCGGTCTATCCTCATCGGCGGCACCTGCCCGCCAAGACCCGTGCTTTCATCGACTTTCTCGCCGCCTCGTTCGGCCCCGAGCCCTACTGGGACAGGCCAAGAAGCGTCAAGCCGCGAATTAAGGCCCGCGCCGCTGTCTAAGTCCATAATTCCGATGGAAACCTGAGATGGAACTCGCCAAGGCATCCCTCGAAGACAAGTACACCGTGGAGCGTGGCCGCGTGTTTCTCACCGGCACGCAGGCGCTCATCCGCCTGCTCATGCTGCAGCGCGCGCGCGACGCGGCGGCCGGGCTGAACACCGCCGGCTTCGTCTCGGGCTACCGGGGCTCGCCGCTCGGCGGCCTCGACCAGGCG
>DASUUN010000462.1:0-2592 GCA_036374055.1 Burkholderiales bacterium | reverse complement strand
CCTGCGCTACGAGGACAAGGCGGCGCGCGGCGAGCTGAAGCTCTACAAGAAGATCCCGGCGGTGCAGCTGTGGCGCAAGATGCTGTCGATGCTGTTCGAGACCGGGCATCCGTGGATCACCTTCAAGGACCCGTGCAACCTCAGGAGCCCGCAGCAGCACGCAGGCGTGGTGCACAGCTCCAACCTGTGCACCGAGATCACCCTGAACACCTCGGCGGATGAGATCGCGGTCTGCAACCTGGGGTCGGTGAACCTGGTTGCCCACATGACCGACCAGGGCCTGGACTTCGAAAAAATGAAAACAACCATCCGCACGGCGATGCGGATGCTGGACAACGTCATCGACATCAACTACTACGCGGTGGACAAGGCGCGCAATTCCAACGCCCGCCACCGGCCGGTGGGCCTGGGCATCATGGGCTTCCAGGACTGCCTGCACCGCATGCGGGTGCCGTACGCCTCGCAGGAGGCGGTGGAGTTCGCCGACCGCTCGATGGAGATGGTCGCGTATGCGGCGTACTGGGCGTCCACCGAGCTCGCCGAGGAGCGCGGCCGCTACCCTTCGTTCGCCGGCTCGCTGTGGGACCGGGGCGTGCTGCCGCAGGATACGCTCGACCTGCTCGCCGCGGAGCGCGGCGGCTACGTGGAGCTCGACCGCTCGTCCACGCTCGACTGGGAGGCGCTGCGCGCGCGCATCCGCGGCCACGGCATGCGCAACTCCAACTGCATCGCGATTGCGCCCACCGCGACCATCGCCAACATCATCGGCGTCTCGGCGTCGATCGAGCCCACGTTCCAGAACCTGTTCGTGAAGTCCAACCTGTCGGGCGAGTTCACCGTCGTGAACGAGTACCTGGTGAGCGACCTCAAGCAGGCCGGCCTGTGGGACGAGGTGATGATCGCCGACCTCAAGTACTTCGACGGCAACCTGGCGCGCATCGACCGCGCGCCGGTGGAGCTGCGCCGGCTGTACGCCA
Source organism: Burkholderiales bacterium (assembly GCA_036374055.1). Taxonomy (GTDB): domain Bacteria; phylum Pseudomonadota; class Gammaproteobacteria; order Burkholderiales; family SG8-39; genus SCGC-AG-212-J23. The sequence goes on along the minus strand of DASUUN010000462.1, from coordinate 1,615 downwards.
CCGCGTTCGAAGTCGAGCCCAAGTGGCTGGTCGAGGCGGCCGCGCGCCGCCAGAAGTGGATCGACCAGTCGCAGTCGCTCAACATCTACATGGGCGGCGCCTCGGGACGCAAGCTCGACGACACCTACAAGCTCGCCTGGATCCGCGGCCTCAAGACCACCTATTACCTGCGCGCCATGGGCGCGACCCACGCCGAGAAGTCGACCAGCAAGGCAGGCCAGCTGAACGCGGTGCCGTCCGCCGCCGAGCCGGCCGAGGACCCCAAGTTCTGCGCCATCGACACCCCGGACTGCGAGGCCTGCCAGTGATCACGCTCGGCAGCCGCCAGTTCACCGGGCCGTTCATCGCGCCGCTGTGGTCGCCGCCGCGGGCCCCGGGCCTGTACGCCGTCATGGTGCCCGGCTGGCGCCTGCTCATGTTCCACGCGGTGCATTTCGGGCACGCCGAGGACCTTTCCACGCCCGAGCTCATCCGCGGCAATCCGAAGTACGGCTACTGGCTGACGCTCGCCGGCAGCGAGTGGAACCTCTACGTGGCGACCTGCGAGATGTACCAGTCGAGCCCGGGCGAGCGCGAGGCGGCCTACCGCGAGCTGCTCGTCCTGCCCACCACCACAACAAGAGGTCAGGCTCATGCTCAGCTTTGACGACGTGATCCAGCCCACGGCGCCGTTCGTGCCGGAAAGCCGGGGCAAGGAAGCCCCGCAGAAGCCCGAAACCCCGTTCCGCCGGGTCACGGTCGAGGACAAGAAGGTCATCAACTCCAAGGCCGACGTCAACCAGCTGGTTCCCTTCAAGTACAAGTGGGCCTGGGAGAAGTACCTCGCCGCCTGCGCCAACCACTGGATGCCGCAGGAGATCAACATGAGCCGCGACATCCAGCTGTGGAAGGACCCGAACGGCCTGACCGACGACGAGCGGCGCATCGTGAAGCGCAACCTCGGCTTCTTCGTCACCGCAGACTCGCTGGCAGCCAACAACATCGTGCTCGGCACCTACCGCCACATTACCGCGCCCGAGTGCCGCCAGTACCTGCTGCGCCAGGCCTTCGAGGAGGCGATCCACACCCACGCCTACCAGTACATCGTGGAGAGCCTGGACCTCGAGGAGAGCGAGATCTTCAACGCCTACCACGAGGTCACCTCGATCCGGGAGAAGGACGAGTTCCTGGTGCCGTTCATCGACACCCTGACCGATCCGGCCTTCGTCACCGGCACCCCCGAGGCCGACCGCAAGCTGCTGCGCAGCCTGATCGTGTTCTCCTGCCTGATGGAGGGCCTGTTCTTCTACGTCGGCTTCGCCCAGATTCTGGCGCTGGGCCGGCAGAACAAGATGACCGGCGCCGCCGAGCAGTACATGTACATCCTGCGCGACGAGTCGATGCACTGCAACTTCGGCATCGACCTGGTCAACCAGATCAAGCTGGAGAACCCGCACCTGTGGACCGGCGAGTTCAGGGATGAGCTGCACGAGCTGTTCCGCCGCGCCGTCGAGCTCGAGTACCGCTACGCCGAGGACACCATGCCGCGCGGCGTGCTGGGACTGAACGCCCCGATGTTCAAGGAGTACCTGCGCTTCATAGCCAACCGCCGTTGCCAGCAGATCGGCCTGGACAC
>DASUUN010000461.1:0-8325 GCA_036374055.1 Burkholderiales bacterium | reverse complement strand
ATTCGATGAGCGTGACAAGGGCCACTGTCGCCTCCGTGAGTTGTGGGTATATTAATCGCATGCTGCTGAAAGGCTCGTGCCATTGCCGCGCGGTGCGCTTCTCGCTGGAGTCCGAGACGCCGGTCCCTTACCTGTGGTGCTACTGCTCGATCTGCCGCAAGACCGCGGGCGGTGGCGGCTACGCCATCAACATCATGGGCAAGGCCGGCACGCTGAAAGTGAAAGGCGCCACGCGGATATACCGGGCGATGCGTTCCGGGGGGGAAAGGCACTTCTGCCCGAAGTGCGCGAGCGCGCTGTGGGTCTTCGACAAGCGCTGGCCGGACTGGGTCTACCCGTTCGCTTCGGCCATCGACACCCCGCTGCCCAGGCCCAGGCCGAAGGAGCGCCAGCTCATCTTCCTCGGCTCTAAGGCCAACTGGGCCGAAGTCCCCGCGGGCAGGCGCTTCAGGGAGTACCCGAAGGAAGCCATCGTCGACTGGCACCGCAAGCGGGGGCTGCTGCGGCCGTGATCGACTGGCTCGCCGCGCTGGATCCCCGGGTGCTGATCGTGGGCGTCGCGCTCCTGGGCGTGCTGCTCGCGATTCCGTTCCTCCTCGCTTCGCTGCGGCGCCTGCGCCGTTTGCGCCTCGTCGCCGGCACCCTCTACCTGCTGTCGGGCGCGATCGTGCTGCTGCTGGTGAGCATCGCCGGCCTGGTCGCGGCCAACCTCTTCACCTACGCCCGCCTGACCCACGAGCAGGAGGCGGCGCGCATCACCTCGCGCCAGCTCGGCCAGCGCCATTACGCGGTGAGCCTGCAGGCGAAGGACGCGCCGCCCCGCCACTTCGAGGTGCGCGGCGACGAGTGGCAGATCGATGCGCGCGTGCTCAAGTGGCGCGCCATGGGGAACCTCCTGGGGCTGGACACCCTTTACCGCCTCGAGCGCCTGTCCGGGCGCTACGGCGACGGGGCCTCGGAGCGGGCGGCGCCGCGCACGGTGCACGACCTCGCGGAAGAGCCGGGGCTGGACCTGTGGGCGCTGACCCGGCGCTACCAGCGCTACGTGCCGCTCGCCGACGCGCTCTATGGCAGCGCCGCCTTCGTGCCGATGGCCGAGGGCGCCGAGTACGTGGTGACGGTGTCGTCGAGCGGCCTGGTGGTGCGGCCGGGCAACGAAGCCGCGCGCAAGGCGCTCGGCGCCTGGAAGTGACTGGTAAAATCCGCTTTCCCTCATGAAGTTCCTGTTCGAACTGTTTCCCGTCGCGCTGTTCTTCGTCGCGATCCTGTTCTGGGACATCTTCGTCGCCACCGCCGTGGCGATCGCCGCGACCTTCGTGCAGGTGGGCTGGCTCGCGCTGCGCAAGAAGAAGATCCCGCCCATGCTGTGGGCGAGCCTCGCCATCATCGTGGTGTTCGGCGGCCTCACCCTCTATCTGCGCGACAAGACCTTCATCCTGTGGAAGCCGACCGTGCTCTACTGGCTGTTCGGCGCGGTGCTCGCCGGGGCGGCGCTTGCCCGCCGGAACCTGATCCGCGGCCTGCTGTCGGAGCAGATGAGCCTGCCCGACCCGGTCTGGGCGCGCCTGAACTGGAGCTGGGTCGGGTTCTTCGCGGTCATGGGCATCCTCAACCTCTACGTGGCCTACAACTTCTCCGAGAAGGTCTGGGCGTCGTTCAAGCTGTTCGGCGGCATGGGACTGATGCTGCTGTTCGTGGTGGTGCAGTCGGCCTTCCTGGCGAAGTACGTCGAAGACAAGTCATGAGCGTCGCCGAAGCCATCCGCGCGCGCCTGCAGGCCCTCGAGCCCCTCGCGCTGGACCTGGTGGACGAGAGCGAGCAGCACCGCGGCCACGCCGGCTACCGGGAAGGCGGCAATACCCACTGGCGGCTGTCGATCGTGTCGCCGCAGTTCGCCGGCAAGCCCACCGTCGCACGCCACCGCATGGTCTACCAGGCGCTAGGCGAGCTCATGCAGCATCCCATCCACGCGCTCGCGATAACCGCGCGCAGCCCCGAAGAGACGAAAGGAACCCAATGAAGACATGGATCATCGCCGCAGCATGCATGGCGCTGCCGGCGCTCGCCCTCGGCCAGGAGCTGCCGACGAAGAAGAAGGCGCCGGCCAAGCCGGCCTCGATCGCCACGGTGAACGGTGTCGCCGTGCCGCAGAGCCGCATGAACCTCATGCTCCAGCGCCAGGGCCAGCGCGGCATGCCGGACAACGAGCAGACGCGCGCCATGGTGCGCGAGGAGCTGATCAACCGCGAGCTGATTGCCCAGGAGGCGCAGCGCACCGGCATCGGCAAGCGCCCGGAAGTGCAGACGCAGGTCGATTTCGCGCGCCAGGAGATCCTGGTCAACGCCTACATCACCGACTGGGTGCGCACTCACCCGATCAGCGAGGACGACGTGAAGCAGGAGTACGAGCGGGTCAAGAGCCGCGCCGGCGACAAGGAATACCGGGCGCGCCACATCCTGCTCGAGACGGAGGAGCAGGCGAACGAGGTCATCGCCGAGCTGCGCAAAGGCGGCAAGTTCGAGGAGCTGGCGAGCAAGAGCTCCAAGGACACGGGCAGCGCGCAGCGCGGCGGCGACCTGGACTGGGCCGTGCCGGGGACCTACGACCCGCAGTTCTCCGCCGCCATGGTCAAGCTGGAGAAGGGCAAGTACACCGAGCAGCCGGTGCGCACGCGCTTCGGCTATCACGTGATCCGGCTCGAGGACGTGCGGGCGATCGAGTTTCCCGCGCTGAACGAGGCCCGGCCGCGCATCCAGCAGTCGCTGGTGCAGAACCGGCTCGGAGATCTGGTGAAGTCGCTCCGGGCGAAAGCCAGGATCCAGTAGGAGGCGGCATGGCGAGGTACGGGAAGAAGGCGCAGCAGAAAGTGAAGAAGGCGATGCACGAGCGCAAGCGCGGCCAGCTGCGCAGCGGCGGCTCGGGCAGGAAGGTCAAGAGCCGCAAGCAGGCGATCGCCATCGGCTTGTCCGAGGCGCGCCGCGCCGGCGGGAAGGTGCCGCCACGCAAGAAGAAATCGCGCAAGAAGAAGTAGCCCCGGGCCGCTTCTTCCGCGTCGTGCGCGGCAACCTCCTCGAGGAGCCGGTCGACGCGATCGTCAACGCCGCCAACGGCCATCTCGCTCACGGCGGCGGCGTGGCGGGGGTCATCGCGCGCGCCGCCGGGCCCGCCCTGGTGGAGGAATCCGAACGGATCGTGAAGCGGCGGGGTCCCCTGCCGACCGGTGCCGCGGTGGTCACCACCGCCGGCCGCCTGCCCTTCAAGGGCGTAATCCACGCCGTGGGGCCGCGAAACGGCGAAGGCGACGAGGAAGCGAAGCTTCTCGCGGCGCTCAGCGCGGCATTCGCCCGCGCCGTCGAAAACCAGTGGACCTCGGTGTCCTTCCCAGCGGTCTCGAGCGGCATCTTTGCCGTCCCGCTGGAAATCTGCGCCCGCGCCTACGTGCGCGCCGCCCGTGTTTCGCCCCTCAGTAATGTCCGGCTATGCTTGCGCGACCAACCGGTCATCGACGCCGTACTCAAGGAGATGAAATCATGAGGGTCCTCGCCATCCTGTTGTTGCTCGGACTATCCGGCGCGCTGCACGCGCAGCAGCTGGAAAAGGCCACGTTCGCGGGCGGCTGCTTCTGGTGCACGGAGGAGGCCTTCGAGAAGCTCGGGCTCGCTCCCGAGGCGGTGGTGTCGGGCTACATGGGCGGGAAGGTGAAGAACCCGAGCTACGAGCAGGTGTCCACCGGGCGCACCGGGCACACCGAGGTGGTCCAGGTGACCTACGACCCGGCGAAGCTGAGCTACGAGAAGCTGCTGCAGACCTTCTGGCTGAACCACGACCCCACCGCGAAGGACCGCCAGTTCTGCGACTCGGGCTCGCAGTACCGCCCCGAGATCTTCTACCACTCGGAGGAGCAGAAGCGCCTGGCGGAAGCCTCCAAGGCGAAATGGGAGAAGGACAAGCCGTTCCGCCAGCCCATCGTGACGCCCATCACCCCGGCGAGCGACTTCTGGCCCGCCGAGGAGTACCACCAGGACTACTACAAGAAGAACCCGCTGCAGTACCGGTTCTATGTCACCGGCTGCGGGCGCTACGCGCGTCTGGACCAGCTCTGGGGCGCCTTGCGCGCCAAGTAGGTCACTGGTCCTTCTTCTTCTTGAGGGCGGGGTCCTCGCCCTTCGCGCGCTCCTTGCCCAGGCGCTCGGCCTTCTTCATCTCGTGCGCCTCCTGCTCGGAGCCGGGCTTGGCCTCGTTCGCCGCTTCCTCGACCTTGCCGGACTCCACGAACTTCTTCGTGCGCTCGTTGTAATCCTTGCTGCCGGTGTAGCTGCCTTCGCCTTCGACCTTGTCCTTGCGTTCCATGCGGCCCTCCTGAAGTTGACCCCCGGGAGCGACGCAAACCCCGTGCCAGGATCAGAACTTGCGGACGCGCTCGATCTCGCTGATGCGGCCGCGCACCAGAGTGATGGTCGTAACGGGTCGCTGGGGGTCGGCAGGTAGGTGTAGGTGCGCCTTCGCTCATGCCGCGCTGGGGCGACACGTACTTCCGGAAGTCCAGGCCCCGCACCGGCCGCCGGGCGCACGATGGGGCTGTTCCAGCGACGGCGGGCCGGGCTGCGCGCTTATCGCGAGATTCGAATAGTTCACCCTGCCGTGCGCATCCACCCAGCGGTATACCTGGGCCGACGCCTGGGAAGCGGCGAGGAGAAGGGGGAGGCTGTGGCGCATGCGGAAAATCGTAAAACCCGCCGCGTCGGATTGCTGTTACCGATTGTTACTCGGCTTCGTCGATCCACGCCATCTGGATCGCTTCCAGGATCTTCTCGCCGCAGCGCTTGGGGTCGTCGTCGAAGCCGGGCAGCGCCATCACCCAGCTGAAAAGATCGGTGAAGCGCACGCGTTTCGGATCCACGTCCGGATGCGCTTCGGTGAGCGCGATCGCGATGTCCAGCGTATCGGTCCACTTCATTTCTTCGCGCCCCCTTCGCGCTCGTAGTTGATGGTGTACTTGGGGATCTCGATGGTGAGATCCTCGTCCGCCACCTTGGCCTGGCACGACAGGCGGGAGGTCGCTTCCAGGCCCCAGGCCTTGTCGAGCATGTCCTCTTCCTTCTCGGTCGCGTCCTCGAGCGAGTCGAAGCCCTGCCGCAGGATGACGTGGCAGGTGGTGCAGGCGGCCTGCTTCTCGCAGGCATGCTCGACCTCGATGTGGTGCTCGAGCAGGTTGTCCAGGATCGACACGCCCTCCTGCGCCTCGATCTCGGCGCCCTGCGGACATAGCGTCGCGTGCTGCAGCACCTTGATGCGCGGCATCAGAGGCTGCCGATCTTCTTCCCGGCAAGCGCGCGCCGGATGCCCTCGTCCATGCGCCGCGCGGCGAACTCGTCGGTCGCCCGGCTGAGCGCTTCGGTGGCCTGCTTGATGGCGCGGTGGTCCGTCGCGCCGACCCGCGTGTCGAGCTCCTGCATCGCCTTTTCGATGCTTTCGATCTCCTGGGCGCTCAGAAGGGCTCGATCCGCATCCAGGGCGGAGCGTGTCGCCTGCAGCAGGCGCTGTCCCTCGACGCGCGCTTCGGCGAGCGCGCGGGCATGAACGTCCTCCCGGGCATGCTCGAAGGAGTCGCGCAGCATGCGCTCGATGTCCGCGTCCTGCAGGCCGTAGGAGGGCTTCACCGTCACCGACGCTTCCACGCCCGAGGAGGCCTCCCGGGCGGAGACCGAGAGCAGCCCGTCGGCGTCGACCTGGAAGGTGACCCGCACGCGCGCCGCGCCCGCCGCCATCGGCGGGATTCCCGTCAGCTCGAAGCGCGCCAGCGAGCGGCAGTCGGCGACCAGCTCGCGCTCGCCCTGCACCACGTGGAAGCTCATGCCGGCCTGACCGTCCTTGAAGGTGGTGAACTCCTGCGCCTTGGCCGCGGGAATGGTGGTGTTCCTCGGCAGGATCTTCTCGGCGAGACCGCCCATCGTCTCGATGCCGAGCGACAGCGGGATCACGTCGAGCAGCAGCCAGTCCTCGCCCTGCGCCCGGTTGCCGGCCAGCACGTTCGCCTGCATGGCCGCGCCGAGCGCCACCACCTTGTCCGGGTCGAGGTTGTTGAGCGGGTCGCGGCGGAAGAACTCGCCCACCGCGCGCTGCACCTGCGGCATGCGGGTTGCGCCGCCCACCATGACCACGCCCTTGATGTCGTCGACCGTCAGCCCGGCATCGCGCAGGGCCTTGCGCACGGGCCCGAGCGTCTTCTGCACCAGGGTCTGGGAGATGTTGCAGAAGGTTTCGGTATCGAGCGACAGATCCACGACTTCCCCGGTGGAAAGCTTCGCCGTGAGGGGCGCCTCGCCATGAAAGGTCAGGTATTCCTTGGCCTCGCGCGCCTTCATCTGCAAAAGGCGCATGTCGCGCGCGCCCAGCGGCGGCAGCTTGGCCTGCTCGACCGCCCAGCAGAACACGCGCTGGTCGAAGTCGTCGCCGCCCAGCATCGAGTCGCCGCTGGTTGCGACGACCTCGAACACCCCGCGCGACAGCTTGAGGATCGAAAGGTCGAAGGTGCCCCCGCCCAGGTCGTAGACCGCGTAGATGCCCTCGGCCGCGTTGTCCAGGCCATAGGCGATCGCCGCCGCCGTGGGCTCGTTCAGCAATCGGAGCACGTTGAGGCCGGCAAGGCGCCCCGCGTCCTTGGTGGCCTGGCGCTGCGCGTCGTCGAAGTAGGCGGGCACGGTGATCACCGCCCCCGCGAGGCTGCCGCCGAGGGACAGCTCGGCTCTTTGCCTGAGCACGCGAAGGATCTCGGCCGAGACTTCCACCGGGCTTTTCACGCCGGCCGCGGTGCGCACCTGGACCATGCCCGGGGCATCGACGAAGTCGTAGGGCGCGCTCTCGGCATGCGCGACGTCCTTCAGCCCCCGCCCCATGAAGCGCTTCACCGAAGCGATGGTGTTCTTCGGATCGGCGGCCTGCTTCGCCTGCGCGGCGTAGCCGACGTCGACCCTGCCGTCGGCGTAATAGCGCACCACGGAGGGCAGCAGCGGCCGGCCGAGCGCGTCGGGCAGCACGGTGGCCACGCTGCTGCGCACCGTGGCCACCAACGAATTGGTGGTGCCCAGGTCGATGCCGACCGCGAGCCGCTGCTCGTGCGGCGCCGGGGACATGCCGGGCTCGGCAATCTGCAGCAGCGCCATTACTCGACTTCCTCGTAGGCTGCGCCGACCTCCTGGTCGAGCCGGTCGAGGAACATGAGCTTCCTCACGAGGTCCGCTGCGCCGGCGTAGTCCTTCCGGGCATCGATCGCTTCTGCGATTTCATTCTCGAGCAGGGCCTTGGATTTCGACAGGCCGGCGCGCAAGCCGTCCAGGGCGGCCGCATCCTTGCCTGCCACGGCGCCCTCCAGCTCCTCGCGCAGCTCGAGCTGCTGCATCAGGAAATCGGTCGGCATCTGCGTATTGGTCTCGAAGGCTACGTCCACGCCATGCAGCTCCAGGATGTGCTTTGCGCGCTGCACCGGGTCGGTCAGGACCCGGTAGGCCTCGTTGACGCGGGTGGTCCACTGCAGCGAAGCGCGCCGCTCGGCGTCGCCGGCGCTGGCGAAGCGGTCGGGATGCACCCGGGACTGGATTTCCCGGTAGCTGCGCTCCAGCGCCTGCCGGTCGAGCGCAAAGGCCGGCGCCAGCCCGAACAGCTCGAAGTGGCTGGGCGAGCGGCTAGACGTTGAAGCTCTCGCCGCACCCGCATTCATCCTTCACCCTCGGGTTGCGGAACTTGAATCCCTCGTTCAGGCCTTCGCGCGCGTAGTCGAGCTCCGTGCCATCGATGTACGGCAGGCTCTTCGGGTCGACCACCACCTTCACGCCGTGGCTTTCGAACTCGTGGTCCTCGGGGTTCACCGCATCGACGAACTCGAGCTTGTAGGCCATGCCCGAGCAGCCCGAAGTGCGCACGCCCAGGCGCAGTCCCACGCCCTTGCCCCGCTTGGCGAGGAACGACTGGACGTGGCTCGCCGCCTTCTCGGTAAGGGTAATCGCCATTACTTGCGCTTCTTCTTGTAGTCCTCGACGGCGGCCTTGATCGCGTCCTCGGCGAGGATCGAGCAATGGATCTTCACCGGCGGCAGCGACAGCTCCTCGGCGATCTGCGTGTTCTTGATGCCGGCCGCCTCGTCCAGCGTCTTGCCCTTGACCCACTCGGTGACCAGGGAGCTCGACGCGATGGCCGAGCCGCAGCCGTAGGTCTTGAAGCGCGCGTCCTCGATGCGGCCGTCGGCGCCCACCCTGATCTGCAGCTTCATCACGTCGCCGCAGGCGGGCGCGCCCACCATGCCGGTGCCGACGGATTCGTCGCCCTTC
>DASUUN010000460.1:0-2811 GCA_036374055.1 Burkholderiales bacterium | reverse complement strand
CTGCGGCAGCTTCGCCCAGAACGTCTGCTCGACCGGCACCTGCAGCGCTTCGGCATACGAATCGCCGAGCACCGCCATGCGGTAGCGGTCCGGCGGCTTGCCGGGGGCATGCTCGCGGTCGCGCAGCCCCTGGCTGCTGATGCGCACATAGGCTTCGCCTTCGCTGCGGTTCCAGCCCGACGCGCCGGGGCGCAGCCGCGAGCCGACGACCTCGTCGGTGGTGTACAGGGCCGGGAACGAGAAGCCCGCCACGCGCAGCGCGCCCTCGGCCAGCGCGAGCGCGAGCGCGGTGCCCGATACGACCAGCAACGACCTGATCAGCAGCTCCCGCCCCAGCCAGTTCACGCGCCGAACGATAGCGGGCGAAGGTTACTGAAGATGCCGTGAACGACGGTCTTATGGGACTAGGCCGGCTCGCGCCCGACGGCGCTCAGGATGAGCGCAGCAGCTGCCTGACCGCCGGCCGGTGGATGACGAACGGCGTCTTTCCCAGCCGCGTGCGCTCCAGGGCCGGCACGCGCTCGATGGATACGCGCATCGAGGCCGGCACCTTCATGCGCACGTTGCGCAGCAGCTCTGCCTCGTCGGCGAGCGAGAACGCCTCCGTGCCGAGCACCAGGATGCGCACGTGGGCCAGCGTTTCCTGGATCACCTGGATGCGCGCAAGATGCGGCACCTCGCGCAGGAAATGGTTCGGCGAGATGAGGCGCGTACCTTCCGGCGAGAGCAGAAAGTCGCCGTCGCGCCCCAGGATGCCGCCGAAGCTGCGGGCGCCGAGCGCCACCTCCTCCAGCTCGCGCGCTCCCCAGCTGGAAGGCAGGCGCAGCAGGTCGGCGGTGCGGTAGCGCACGAGAGGCATGGCGCTGTTCCACAGGGAGGTGCCGACGATCTCATAAAGCGTCTCGGACCCCTCCTGCCCCGCGGGCAGCAGCTCGACATGCGAATAGCCCGGGAGGAAGCGGTACTCGCCAGGCGCGCAGGCGTAGGCGAACGCCACCCGCTCCGCCTGTCCGTAGTAGTCGAGCAGCCGGCATCCCAGGGTCTCGACGATGAATTCCCAGACGCGCGGGCGCAGCACCTCCGAGGAGGTCAGCACCCGGGGCAGCGCCAGGCGCCTCCCTGCGCGCCGCAAGTGCACGCACAGCGAGTCGATGGTGTTCGGATGGGCCCACAGAACGTCCGGCGCGTAGCGCTGCAGCGCCTGCGCGTACGCCTCGATGGTCGCCGCATTGAGATGGAACGAGGACAGCAGCAGGCGCCGGCCGCCGGCCGCCTCGGTCCAGTAGGGCGGCGTGAAGTCCGACGGGTCCTTGATGCTGTCGCCGCGCAGGATCGCGATGCGCGCTTCGGACGGGCGCACGTCCAGCAGCTCGAGCATGCGGTCGATGCACGCCTGCTCGAATGCCACGGAGCGCAGCGAGCGCAGCAGCGGCAGCGGCTCGCCGGAAGTGCCGCCGGTGCTCGCCTGCGCCGCCACCAGGGGCCTGCCGCACCGGAAGGCGGCGGGATCGCGCACCACGCGCGTCTTCGACAGCGGGGGCCACGAGGCGAGCTCGCGCGGGGTCGCGATGTCCCTTGCGTAACGCGAGCGGCTCGCGTGCGCCAGCGCGAGCGCGAGCTTTCGGCCCATCCATTCCCGCCGGCAGGCGACGTCCGCCGCCTCCAGGCGCCGCAACTCCCGCCGGGCGCCCGTGTAGAACAGCGGATTGCGGCGGATCGCGATATCGCCCAGCCGCAGGGCCTTGAGCTTCTTCGTCAGCGTGCGCATGCGACCGCCTCGTAGAGCGCGCAGAGGTTCTCCATGTAGCGGTCCAGGCCCATTCCCTCCACGCGGCGGCGCGCCGCGGCGCCGAGGCGCGCGCGCAGGCCGGCGTCCAGCGCAAGGCGCTCGAGGGCGAGCGCCAGCGCGCCGATGTCGCCCGCGGGCACGACGAGCGCATCGCGCTCGTGCTCGACCACCTCGGGGATGCTGCCTACGGGCGTGCACACGGGCGCGAGCCCCCAGGCCATCGCCTCGAGCAGCGCCATCGGCAGGGCCTCGCGGTGCGAGGGCAAGGCGAAGGCGTCGGCCGAGGCGAGCAGGGCGTCGCGTTGCTTGGGATCCAGCCAGCCCCGCACTTCAACGTGCGCCTCGAGTCCATGGCGCGAAACGCGCTGCCGCAGCGCCGCATGCTCGCCGTCTCCGGCAATGATGACCTTGAGGCGCGCCCGCGTAGCGGGCGACAGCCGGGCCACCGCTTCGACGAGGTCGAAGGTGCCTTTGGCTTCGGAGACGAGCCCTACGCAGGCGACCAGGGTTTGGGAGCGCGGCACCCGCTTCGGCAACGCCGCCGGCAGCGCCACCGGATTGGAGAACACGACCAGCCGCTCGCGCGGCACGCCGATCGAGGCGAAGAACTCGTGCCAGCGCTCGCCCAGAACGATGACCGCGTGCGCGCGGGCGAGCACGCTCGCGACACGCTTCTGAGCGCGCGGCGGCAGCGAGCGCCAGTAGTCGGCGTAGCCCCCGCCATGGGCGTGCATGATGACCTTGCAGCCGCGCGCCAGGGCGAGGCGCGCCAGCGCCATCTTGCGAACGCTGCTCGCGCGGCTGGCGAAATGGATGTGCACGATGTCGGGCCGCGCCCGCAGCTGCCGCCACGCCCGCACGAGGGCAAGCAGGTAGGTCACGAGCTTCCGCGCCTTGGAGCCCTCCACCATCGTGGCGATGTGGGTGGCGGTCACGTGGGCCGGGAGGGCGGAAAACGCCATGCGCTCCACCGCCGACACGCCGCCGCGCACGTCGAAACCCGGGCCGAGCATCAGCACGCG
>DASUUN010000459.1:0-9744 GCA_036374055.1 Burkholderiales bacterium | reverse complement strand
TCGCGGTGGTAGCGCCCGAGCTTCGCGGGCAGATCGGTAGTCTCGAAGGTCACCTTGGCCTTCTCGATCGAGCTCAGACAGACCGGCTCGATGAACACGTGCGGCGCCATGACCGCCACGCCCCTCGCGCGATGGCCGGCGCCGGCGTGGATCAGGGCAATCGACGCGCCGTCCGAGTGGCCGACAAGAATGACATCCTCGAGGGAAAGTGAGCGGCGCAGGTCCGGTAAAAAAACCAAGGCCTCGTCGTGCATGAAGCGCTCGGTGCGCCGCGCCTCCTGCAGCACTTCCGACTGGCCGTAGCCGTAACGGTCGTACACCAGCGCGGGGCAGCCGGTGGCGGCGGCCACGCGGGCGGGGAAATCGCGCCACTGGCGGATCGAGCCGAGGCCTTCGTGCAGAAAGACGAGTGCCGGCGCGCTGCGCGCTTCGCCGCCAAACCACTCGTAGCTCAGCGAGCGGCCCGCCGCTTCCACAAAAGGCATCGGGCAAGATTAGCACGCAGGCGATAATCGCCCCCCATGCGTTTCGCCGCGTGGCTGGTGCTGATCGCGACGCTGCTGCTGTGGTCCGGAAACTGGATCGTCGCGCGCGCGGTGCGCGAGGAGGTGGCCCCCGGCGTCGCCACCGTGGGGCGGCTGCTCATCGTCCTCGCCATCCTCCTGCCGTTCGCCTTGCGGGGGCTGAAAGACAAGTGGGCTTCGCTGGACGCCGCGCACTTCAGGGTCTTCGCGGCCATGGGGCTCACCGGCGGCGGCGTGCACCTCGCGCTGCAATGGCTCGGCCTGCACTACACCACCGCCACCAGCGGCATCCTCTACCTCTCGACCACGCCGATCTTCATCCTGCTGATGGCCATTCCGCTGGGCGAGCGCGTCGGCCTGCGCCAGTGGCTCGGCGTGGCGATCTCCTTCAGCGGCGTCTTCCTGATCGCCACGCAGGGCCGCCCGGCGCTGCTGTCGTTCAATCTCGGCGACCTGATGGCGCTCGCCTCGATGATGATGTGGGCGGGCTACACCATCCTGCTGCGCGTGCGGCGCGATCCGCTCGACACCCTCGAGCTGCTGGTGATGGTGTGCGCCTTCGGCCTGGTGTTCATGCTGCCGTGGATCGCGGTCGAGGTTTACGGGGGATTCTTTTTCCGTCTCAGTTTGGCCGGCACAGCCGCAATCCTGTACTCCGCGATCGGCTCGCTGCTGCTCGCGTACGCCGGCTGGAGCTACGTGGTGAGGCGGCTGGGGGCGGCGCGCGCCGGCGTGACGCTGCACCTGATGCCCGCCTTCGGCGTGCTGCTGTCGGCGATCTTTCTCGCCGAGTACCCGCGCTGGTTCCACTTCGCCGGCATCGCGCTGGTCCTCGCCGGCGTGGGCCTGTCGAGCTTCAGAGCGTCATCGGCTTCCAGTAGCCCGTGAGCTCCAGATAGCCGCGGCCCACTTCGACAGCATCCTTGAATGCCCTTACGGCGCCTTCCCAGTAGATGGTGCCGGTGCTGGCGCGCGAATCGAGCTCCTGGTCGTCCATCAGCGGCTCGAGCCGCAGCTCGTTCACCTGCATGGAGACCGGGTACGCGACCCCGGTGCGCGGGGAACGCCACATCCTCAGAGGCTTCATAACGACGCCCGGCGGCGCGTAATGCGTCTGCCCGGCGCGATCGCGCATGCGGAAAGCCATGAGCGAAGCGCCGTTGTCCAGGTTGATGCCGGTCCAGTCCCAGCCGGCGGCCTCGGGCGCGAGGTAGGCGCTCGACCATTCGTGGTCGAGCCACGCCTTGCCGGTCACCGCCCTGCCGTCCAGCCTGCCGGCCACGTCCAGGTGCGGCCGGCTGTAGTAGTAGCTCGCCTCGTGCGGCCGGTGACCCTTGCGGCTGAAGCCGTGCTCGCCCTGCAGCACGATGCGCTCGGCCGCGAAGCGCAAGTCGAAATCGAACTCGCGCGCCGCGATGCGCGCGGCGTAGCGGTTGCCTTCCTGGGCGAGCCGCCAGTCGTCGATCCACACGTGCGTGCGGCCGGTTTCGGCCTGTGCCAGGCCGAAGCCCGCGCGCGCCACGCGCTCGTCGTGGAGCAGGCGGCCGCGCTTCGGGTCGGACAGCGCCGCGTGCGCGAAAACGATCTGCTGGGGGTTGAAGCGGCTCGGGTTAGCGCTCTGCTCCTCGGGCCGGGCGCGGAAGAACGTGAGCTGGAAGCCGAGCGGCCCGTCCAGCCAGCCGGTGATGTACCACCACTCGATGCGGAATGCCGGGTGCGCGCCATGGTCGCGCGGAAACGAGAACCTGCGAGCCGGCCGCACCTGCGGATAGTCGACCTTCGCCGCGCCTGCGGCGAACGGCAAAGCCGCCAGTGCGAGAAAGGCTCTTCGCCTCACCAGTCCTCCCGCACGGCGCGCACCGGTCCCATGCCCATGGCTTCCCTGCCCGACAGGATCGCCGTGACCACCGCCAGGCCGACGAGCACGGCAGTGAGAAAAAGCAGGAAGGCGTAGGGCGGATGCAGCTCCATGCTCCAGCCGAACGACTGGCGGTTCACGACGAACACCAGGACGAGGCTGATGGCTGCGCCCAGCGCCAGCCCGGCGGCCGCGCCGAGCAGCGCCAGCAGCCCGCCTTCGGTGGCGAGCATGGCGCGCACCTGACCGCGCGTCAGGCCGAGGTGGCGCAGCACGCCGAACTCGCGCCGCCGGGCGAGCACGATGGCGCCCAGGCTCGAGGACAGGCCGAACAGGCCGACCAGCACCGCGACCGCCTCCATCGCGTAGGTCACCGTGAAGCTGCGGTCGAAAATGCGCAACGACAGCTCGCGGATCTCGGGGGGCGCCGCGATGTCCAGCTCGGCGCCGCCCGGCAGCGCGCGCAGCGCTTCCATCGCCTGCGCGGGGGTGACGCCGGGCTTCAGCCACGCCGCGCCGTCGTTGACGCGCCGGTCGCCGGTCAGGGCGATGTAGTCGCCGCGGTCCATCAGCACCGCGCCGTGCTGGCGCGCATAGTCCCGGAACACGCCGGCCACCACCACCGTAATCGCGCGCCCGTTGACGGGCAGCTCGATCCTGTGCGACGGCGCGAAGCCGTACACGTCGCGAACCGCCTCGCTCACCCAGACCCCCGGCGGATCGCCCGGCTGGCGCGCGTAGCGCTCCGCGACCAGTGGAAACGCCTGCTCGGCGCGATCGCGCGCGAGCAGCGACAGCGCAGGCCGCGCCGCATCGAGCGAGATGCGTCCGGTGCGCAGGAAGTCGACCCGCTCGATCTGCGGCAGCGCGCGCACGCGCTGCTCGAAGCCCGGCGCGAGCCAGCCGGTGTCGCCCGCGTGGGTGGTGCGGAAGTAAAGCTGCGCCGGCAGCACCTGGTCGAGCCAGCGGTCCACGGACTCGCGGAACGAAGCCACCATGATGGCCATCGCCGCCATGAGCGAGAAGCTCGCCACGATCGCCGCCAGGCTCACCGCGGCCTGCGCCGGCGCGCCGCGCAGCTGCGAAACCGCAAGCACCCACGGGATGGCGCGACCCAGCGGCAGCGCGGAGAAAGCCCATTGCGACACGCGCGGCATGAGGGCGATGGCGCCCACCAGCAGGCAGGCGATCGCGAGATAGCCGAACAGCGGCAGGCCGCGCACCGGGCCGAGCTGCGACAGGGCCGCGCCGGCCGCGAGGAACGCGAGGCCCGGCCAGGCGCGCGCTACATGCCGGAACATGCGTTGATCGTCGCCCGCCTTGAGCGCCTGGGCCGCGGGCGCGCGAGCCGCGTCGAGGGCCGGCAGCAGCGCCCCGGCCACGGCGACCGCGACGCCGGCGAGGACGTAAAAGAGAAACGTCCCGCCCACTTCCAGCCGCGGCGCGACCGCGCGCAGCTGCCCGGTGCCAAGGTCGGCTCCCGCGTAGCGCACCGCGACCGCGGCGAGGAAGTAGCCCAGCACCACGCCGAGCAGGCCGCCGAGCGCGCCCAGCGCGCCCGCCTCCAGCAGAATGAGCCGCGCGAGCCGCGGCGCGGGCAGCCCGAGCACGCGCAGCAGCGCGTGCTCGGCGCGGCGGCGCGCCATCTCCAGCGCCTGCGCGGAGAACACGAGGAAGCCCCCGGTGAACAGCGCCACCATCGCGAGCACGTTCAGGTTCACGCGGTACGCGCGCGACGGGTAGCCGCTCGCCTGCTCCAGCGTCTGCACCGCAGCGACGTGCACGCCCGGCGGAAGCATGGGCTCGATCGCTTTGCGCACCGCGTCACGCTCCGCGCCGCTTTCGACGCGGATGTCCAGCCGGTTCAGCTCGCCCAGGCGGCCGAGGCGCCATTGCGCCGTGGCGATGTCGGTGAGCGCGGAAAAGCCGGTGAGCTCGCCGACGCCTTCCACCTGCAGTTCGACGGTCTGCCCGCCGACCACCAGACGCAGCTTCTCCCGAGCGGTTTCGTAGGCCAGCGGCGACAGCCGCACGCGGTCCGGCGCGAGCAGCGCGGGCTGGCCCAGGCGCAGCACGTCCAGACCCACCACTCGGATGGTGCGCTCGCTGCCCGCGATGCCGGCGTCGAGCTCCAGCCCGGGGTTCACCCAGGCCACGCCGGGCAGCCGGGCGATGCGCGGGTAAAGCGATTCCGGGAAGCCTGCCCGCCCGCCGCGCACCTGCAGGTCCGCTTCGCCGGCCAGCGCGCGCACCGATGCGGCGAGGTCCTCCACCGCAGCGCGGTTGACGAGGTACACGCCGTAGCCGAGCGCCACGCCGAGGGCGATGCCGATCACCGAAAGCGCGGCCCGGCCGCGCGGCCGGCGCCGCCCGAGGACCGCCAGAAGCCCGAGCATGGAGATTAATATACCGGCGATGAAATGGCTTGCCCTTGCCGCGCTGCTGCTCGCCGCGCCGGCGCACGCCCAGGAGCCGCCCGCATGGTTCGCCGCGTCCTTTCTCGACCTGCGCGAGGACCTGGCCGAGGCGGCGAAGGAAGGCCGGCGCCTGATGGTGTACTTCCACCAGGACGGCTGCCCATACTGCAAGCGGCTGGTCGAGGTGAACTTCCGCGACGCCGCGATCGTCGGGAAGATGCGCCGGCACTTCATGGCGATCGACGTCAACATCTTCGGCGACCGCGAAGTCACCTGGACCGACGGCCGGCGCATGCCGGAGAAGCAGTTCGCGGCGCTCATGAAGGTGCGGTTCACGCCCACCCTGGTGTTCTTCGACGACCAGGGGAAGATCGCCCACCGCATTGACGGCTACCTGCCGCCGGACGAGTTCCTCGCCGAGCTGGAATCGCTCCTCTAGTAAACTCGGGGGCCATGAAAACCCCCGCGCTGCTCGCCCTGCTCGTTTCCCTTGCCGTGGTTGCGCCGCCCGTGCCGGCGGAGCCGCCGCCGCATGCCAAGGCCCACGGCTGGCGCAAGAAGAATGACCCGACCTACGTGGGCTACACCGGCAAGAAGTGGGCAAGGGACTATGGCGTGGTGGAAGGCCGCTGCAACACCGCCGCCGTGGGTGCGGTGGTCGGCGGCGTCATCGGCGGCGTGGTCGGATCCCGGGCGGCGGGCGAGGAAGACCGGCCGGTCGCCATCATCCTCGGCACGGCGCTCGGCGCGGTGGTAGGTCACGCCATCGGCAAGGAGTTGGACGCCGCGGACCGCGCCTGCATGGGGCATGCGCTGGAGCTCGCGAGCGCCCGCAAGACCGTGGCCTGGACCAACCCGGCCACCGGCGTGAGCTATCGCCTCACGCCCACCGCGGCGTTCAAGGAAGGCACGAGCCCCTGCCGCCGGTTCACCACGGTGCTGACCTCGGGCGGGAAGAAGGATACGGTCAAGGGCGCCGCCTGCCGGCAGGGCAACGGCGAGTGGGTCTTCAAAGCCCTTTGAGCTGCAGGTCGGCGGCTTCGCCGCCGGCCGCGGGGTCGGGCTCGCGCTCGAGCAGCGTCTCCAGCCGGGCGATGTGGCGCTGCTCGTCACCCGCCATTTCGGCAGAGAACGCGCGCACCGCGTCGTCCCGGGCGTTCTCGGCCACGTCCACGTAGAAGGCGTGGGTCTGGCGCTCGAACGCGAGCGCGCTGGCGATCGCTTCGCGGCTGCTGCGCGGCGCGCGCCGGAGGGCGGCGCTGTCGCACAGGAAATGCCACCGCAGCTCCCAGCCGGCGAACTCCGGCAGGGCGCGCCCGGAGGTGCCCAGCTTGATCAGCTCGTACTGCTCCTGCTCCTCGCGGCCGATGCGCTCGAGCTCGTCGGCGAGGTCCTCGACGCCGATGTCGCGCATCAGGCGCTCCAGCTCGAAATAGCGCTTCGCCGCCTCCTGCTCGATGGCGAGGGAATACGAGAACAGCTCGGGTAGTGTGCGTGGCAGCAGTCGTGCGCCCATATCGGCTCCTTGCGCACCAATCTAGAGGCGCGAGGTTACGCGCAATGAGCGGGGCACGCGGCAAGCTTATGATTCGAATGCCCTAAGGACGCGGCCGGGACCGTCGGGCAGGGACGAATATTTCACCCCGTCGAACACCTGTAGTCCGTTCACCCAGACGCCGTGCACGCCGAGCGGCGTGCGCAGCATCCGCGTGCCGCCGCCGGGCAGGTCGTTCCTCCTGACGAGGCTCGAGATGCCGACCTTCGCCGGATCGAAGAGCAGCAGGTCGGCCCAGTTCCCCGGGGCGATCAGCCCGCGCTGCGGGATGCGGTACTTGCGCGCCGGGTCGCTGGTCAGCCGGCGCACCCCCTCCTCGAGGGTAAACGTGGCGCTGTCGCGCACCCAGTGCGCGAGGAAGTGCAGGCCGAAGCCGGCATCGCAGAAGTAGATGAGGTGCGCGCCCGCGTCGGACAGCGCCACCACGCCCGCCGGGTGCCTGAGCAGCGGCGCGACGCCCGCGTCGTCGTTCTGGTAGAGCTTGGCGACGAGCTGCGTCCCGAGCGGCAGGTCGAACACGAATTCGAGCGGATCCTCGGCCAGCTCGGTGACCGGCACGCCGTCGAGCTCGACCTGCGACCAGTCGCCGTAGAACAGGATGCCGCTCTTCGGGTTCGCGAAATTCTCCCGCAAGCGTTCTCTGAAGCCCCGATCGCGGTAGATCGCCGCGCGTGCCTCGGGCGCCGCAGCCTTCACGCGGTCGAAGGCGTCGTGCGAATAGAGGATGTACGGCTCGCTCAGCGTGAAGTCGAACGACAGCGGCTGGCAGCTCGTGTGGATGTAGACCTCGCGGCCGCGCGCCAGCGCCGCCGCGCAGCGCTCGTAGTACTGCAGCGCGCGCTCCGGCTGCGCGCGGTTGTACATCGTGAGCACGGTCACCATGAACGCCGGGCGACCGGTGTCGGCGGCGATCTGCTCCATGTACTCCGGCGTGGCGCGCGGGCCCGTGGCCATCACGAAGATGCCTCTGCCGAATGCCTTGAGCTCGCCTGCGAGGCAGCGCAGCTCGTCATCCGAGGCAATCGTCGAGGGCATGGGCTTGCCGCCCCAGCCGCTGTGGTTGGGCGAGAACGAGGAGGCGAATCCCGCGGCGCCCGCCTGCAGCGCCTCGCGCACCAGGCGCTGCATCCCGGACAATTCCTCACGAGTCGGCGTGGCGCGTGTGGAAGCTTCCTCACCCATCACGGCGGTGCGGATGGTTGAATGGCCGGCCAGCACGCCGACGTTGGCCAGGGGGCGCAGCCGCTCCAGCGCGTCGAGATACTCGGCGAAGGTTTCGAAATTCCAGCGCGTGCCTTCGAGCAGCGCCCTGAGGTCCATGCCCTCGACCACCGAAAGATTTTTGACGACCGTTTCGCGCAGCGCCTGCGGGCACGGAGCGATGCCGAAGCCGCAGTTGCCGAGGATCGCGGTAGTGACGCCGAGCGACACCGACGGCGATAGCGTGCGGTCCCAAGTGGCCTGGGCGTCGTAGTGCGTGTGCACGTCGACGATCCCCGGCATCAGGCACAGCCCGCCGGCATCGACCGTGTGCCGCGCGCTTTCGCGGACCGTGCCGAGGGTCACGATCTTGCCGTTCCTGACACCCACGTCGGCCTGCCGGACAGGGGCCCCGCTGCCGTCGGCGACGAGGGCCCCACGTATCAAAAGTTCAAGCATTTTCCTGTAGTTGGCCGGTAGAATGGACTTAATACATAACGAGGCTGGCGCAGTGCAAGCGACGCTGGGCCGTTACAAGATCATAGGGGAACTGGGGCGCGGGGCGATGGGCGCGGTGTACCGGGCGCTCGATCCGCTGATCGAGCGCGAGGTGGCGATCAAGACGCTGCTGCCCAACCTGCCCGCCGACGTCATGGGCGAGGTGCGCGAGCGCTTCATCCGCGAAGCGCGCTCCGCCGGCCGCCTGAACCATCCCAACATCGTCACCGTCTTCGACGTCGGCGAGCAGGACGGCATGGCGTACATCGCCATGGAGCTGCTCGAAGGCCGCTCCCTGCAGACCATCCTGCGCGAAGACGGACGCCTGGCCTACGACCTGGTCGCCGACATCGCCGCGCAGGTCGCCGATGCGCTGGACCTCGCGCAGCGCTATTCGATCGTGCACCGGGACGTGAAGCCGGCGAACGTGATGGTCGACTCCATGGAACGCGCCAAGCTCACCGATTTCGGCGTGGCCTACGTGCCCTCCTCCACCATGACGCAGACCGGCACGTCGCTCGGCTCGCCGCGCTACATGTCGCCCGAGCAAGTGCTGGGCATGCCGGTCGACCCGCGCTCCGACATCTTCTCCCTCGGCGTGGTGCTGTACGAGATGCTGGCGCGGCGCACGCCGTTCGAGAACGCGGGCGACACCACGGTGTTCCCGCTCATGAACCGCATCGCCGCCATCCCGCATCCGCCGCTGCGCCAGATCGACCCGCGCATCCCGGCCGGCTTCGAGCGCATCGTCGACCGGGCGCTCGCCAAGAAGCCGGAGCTGCGCTACCAGCGCGCCGCCGAGATGGCCTTCGACCTGCGCCGCATGGGCGCGGCCCCGGCGCGGGCGCCGGAGGAAAGCGAGGCCGCCATGGCCACGCGCTCGCACCCGGCCGCGCGGCCGATCGCGGAGGACAAGGCGCGCACCCAGCTGCTCAAGGACCTCGACAAGTTCGTCGAGCGCTTCGACCGGGAGGAGGAAGCTCGCCTCAGGGCCGAGCAGCAGGCGCAGCTGCGCAAGGAGGAGGAGATGCGCCGCTGGTCCGAGGAGCAGACGCGCAAGCGCGAGGCCTTCGAGCGCTCGCTCGGGCCCACGCCGGTGGCCGAGCTCACCAACACCGGCACCATGCGCCGCGCCGCGCTCGACATGCTGCGCAAGCAGGCCTCGGTGCTGCCGCCCAAGGCCGACCCGAACGCGGAGCGCGACCGGCGCATCGCCGAGCTCGACAACGCGATGGCCGGCGCCTTCCAGTACCTCGTCGAGCTGGTGCGCGAGCTGAACGAGATCCGTCCCACCTCCGAGCAGCCCTACGAGTTCATCTACCTGGGCAGGCTGCCGTCGGTGCGCCTCTCCGAGGCCTTCGTCGACCGGCGCAAGCGCCACCTGCACGGCCGCGAAGTGCACGACCACACGTTCATGCGCTTTCGCATCACCCCCGGCGCGCCGGCCAAGGTGAAGCTGCTGGGCGAGGACATCCCGCGCTGCGAGCAGTACCTGAAGGCGATGAAGATCGCCCACACCCAGCGCGCGGAAGCGAAGAGCGACTTCGGCAAGGTGTCGCGCGCCGAGTTCACCGTCACCGGCTCGCTGCCCTGCGAGATCGTGCTGCGCCCCGACTACGACGCGCAGCTGGTCAACGTCGAGCTCACCAACGTGCGCCGCCTGGGCCGCGTCCAGTACCGCCTCGCCACCGC
>DASUUN010000458.1:0-19662 GCA_036374055.1 Burkholderiales bacterium | reverse complement strand
CCACGCGATACTGCGGCAGGCCGCGGTGTCTCGCCTGCAGCAGCTCCTGCAGCCGGGTCTTCGCGTCCTTCGCCGGACGCTCGGGATCGAGCCGGTCGATGTGCGGCCCGAACGCCGCCAGCACCGCGTTGCGCGCGGCGGCGTACCCGCCGTCGAGGAACACCGCGCCCAGCACCGCCTCGAGCGCATCGGCGAGGATCGAAGGACGCGGCTCGGGTGCCGCCGCGAGCTCCCCCTCGCCCAGGCGCACGAGGGCGTCGACGCCGAGCTCCTTGCCCACCTGGGCGAGCGTCTCCTCGCGCACCAGGCTCGCGCGCAGCCGCGTGAGCTTGCCTTCCGAAAGCTGCGGGAACCTGGCGTAGAGCTCGTCCGCCACCGCGCAGCCGAGCACGCCATCGCCGAGGAATTCGAGCCGCTCGTTGTTGTCGGCGCCGCGGCTGCGGTGGGTCAGCGCCTGCTCGAGGAGCCGCGGATCCGCGAACCGGTGGCCGAGCCGTTCCTCGAGCGCTGCTGGCCGCGACAAAGCGATCTACTGGCCCGTGCTGGCCGCGAAATCCATGTAGACGCCCACGTTCGCGAACAGGGGCACTTCCTTGCGGTAGGCGAAGCCGATCACCATCTCGTTGCCCTGCTTGGTGATGTCGAGGTCCGCGGCCTTGACCACGGTGATGTCGTCGATGGCGGCGCGCGAGTCGAAGGCGCGGCGCACCTCCATGGGCGTGCCGGCCACGCGCTCGCGGGCGATCGCCTCGATGGCGCTCTTCGCCGTGCCGTATTCCATGTAGGCGGGAATCAGCTTCATGGCGAGCAGCGCGACCACGATGAAGAGAAACAACCACACCACCAAGCCGCTGACGGTCACTCCGCGTTGCCTGCTGTGCATCGTCTTTCCTCCCGGCGCCATGCTCAGCGGAAGGATCCGAAGCGCCCCAGCTCGTTCAGGTTGAGCCAGATGAAGAACGCCTTGCCGACGATGTTCTCGTCGGGCACGAATCCCCAGACGCGGCTGTCGCTCGAATTGTCCCGGTTGTCGCCCATCACGAAGTAATGCCCCGGCGGAACCGTGCACGCCAGGCCGGTCATATTGTAGTTGCAATTGCCGGCGTGCGGAAACGTGCGCGACGGGGCGACGAAGGCCGGCGCGTCCTCCTCCAGCAGGATCTCGTGCTCCTGGCCGTTGAGCATCTCGACGTAGCGGCGGGAAAACTGCATGCGCTCCTTCGACAGGTAGTCGTCGGTCTGGCGCAGCGGCACCGGGCTGCCGTTGATGGACAGGCGCTTGTTGCGGTATTCCAGGCGGTCGCCCGGCAGTCCGACCACGCGCTTGATGTAGTCGAGCGACGGATCCTCGGGATAGCGGAAAACCATCACGTCGCCCCGCTGCGGGCTGCCGAGCGCGACCACCTTCACGTTGGCCACCGGCAGGCGGATGCCGTACGTGAATTTGTTCACGAGGATGAAGTCGCCCACCAGCAGCGTCGGCACCATGGAGCTGGACGGGATCTTGAAGGGCTCGACCAGGAACGAGCGCAGCACGAACACGATCAGGATCACCGGGAAAAAGCTCACCGAGTACTCGACCCACCAGGGCTGCTTGGCGCCCGCGGCCCGCCGGCGCCGCAACCAGGCGAGCTCGAGCGCCCACACCGCGCCGGTGACCACCAGCAGCGTGAGCAGGAAAAGGGCGAAGCTCAACTGTCTCCCCGCTGCAGCACCGCGAGGAACGCTTCCTGGGGAATCTCCACCGAGCCGACCTGCTTCATGCGCTTTTTCCCTTCTTTTTGCTTTTCCAGGAGCTTGCGCTTGCGCGTGACGTCGCCGCCGTAGCACTTGGCGAGCACGTTCTTGCGCAGCGCCTTGACGTTCTCGCGCGCCACGATGTGGCCGCCGATGGCGGCCTGGATCGCGACGTCGAACATCTGCCGCGGGATCAGGGTCCTCAGCTTGCTCACGAGCTCTCTTCCCCGTGCCTGCGAGCTCTCGCGATGCACCATGCTGGAGAGCGCGTCCACCCGCTCGCCGTTCACCAGCACGTCCAGCCGCACCATGTCGGCCGCGCGATGCTCCTTGAACTCGTAATCGAGCGAGCCGTAGCCGCGCGTCATCGACTTCAGGCGGTCGAAGAAGTCGAGCACCACCTCGTTGAGCGGCAGGTCGTAGGAGATCACCACGTGGCGCGCGGAGTAGTGCATGTTGGTCTGCGTGCCGCGCTTCTGCGTGCACAGCGTGATCACCGGGCCGACGTATTCCTGCGGCACGAAGATGCGCGTGGCGATGATCGGCTCGCGGATCTCGGCGATCAGCGTGGGGTCGGGCAGGCGCGAGGGGTTCGACACCTGCTCCACCGTGCCGTCGCGCAGCAGCACCTCGTAGACCACCGACGGCGCCGTGGTGATGAGGTGCATGCCGTACTCGCGTTCGAGGCGCTCCTGCACTATGTCCATGTGCAGCAGGCCGAGGAAGCCGCAGCGGAAGCCGAAGCCGAGCGCCTGCGAGGTCTCGGGCTCGTAGTGGAAGGAGGCGTCGTTTAGGTGCAGCTTCTCCAGCGCGTCGCGCAGGGCCTCGTACTGGTTGGCCTCGACCGGATAGAGCCCGGCGAACACCTGCGGCTTGACCTCCTTGAACCCCGGTAGCGGCTTGTCGGCCGGCTTGTCCGCATGGGTCACCGTGTCGCCGACCTTGGCCGCGCGCAGCTCCTTGATGCCGGCCGTGACGTAGCCCACCTCGCCTGCGCCCAGGCTCTCCTTCTGTTTTCCCTTGGGAGTGAACACGCCGACCTGGTCGCACAGGTAGGACGCCTGGTTGCTCATCAGCAGGATCTTGTCCCTGGGCCGGACGCTGCCTTCGAACACCCGTACCAGCATCACCACGCCGACGTAGTTGTCGAACCACGAATCGATGATCAGCGCCTTCAGGCGGGCTTGCGGATCGCCCTTGGGCGGCGGCACGCGCGCGATCACCGCCTCCAGGATCTCGGCGACGTTCTCGCCGGTCTTGGCGCTGACGCGCAACGCGTCGCCGGCGGCTATGCCGATGACGTCCTCGATCTCCTGGATCGCCTTGTCCGGGTCGGCCGAGGGCAGGTCGATCTTGTTCAGCACCGGGATCACCTCGACCCCCTGCTCGATCGCGGTATAGCAGTTCGCCACGGTCTGGGCCTCCACGCCCTGCGAGGCATCCACCACCAGCACCGCGCCTTCGCAGGCGGCGAGCGAGCGGCTCACCTCGTAGGAGAAGTCGACGTGCCCGGGAGTATCGATGAGGTTCAACAAATACACCTCACCGCTCCGGGATCGATATTCCAGCGCGGCGGTCTGCGCCTTGATGGTGATGCCGCGCTCGCGCTCCAGGTCCATCGAGTCGAGCACCTGCGCGGCCATCTCGCGGTCGGCCAGGCCGCCGCACATCTGGATGAAGCGGTCCGCGAGCGTCGACTTGCCGTGGTCGATGTGCGCGATGATGGAAAAGTTGCGGATTCGACTTAAAGTCGTCAAGGCAGGCTCTGGGCCCTATAAAGAAAGAGGGTGCCCAGCCAGGCACCCTCCTCGTTCAGGCCGCTATTTTAGCTTGGCAATCGCCTCGGGCGTGAGGCGATGGCGGCACAGTTCGGCGTCCCCCTGAAACAGCACCGGCACGTCTGCGCCGTAAAGGTCGTCGAGCCGGGGATCGGCATCGACGTCCACCTCCTCGAACTCCACGCCGAGGGAGCGCAGGGCCTGCGCCATCTCCTCGCAGAGGTGGCAGTAGGCCCTGCCGTACAGCCTAACCTTTATCGGTCAGTCCCGAGACGGTGACGAAGGCCATCGATTCGCCGCGGCGCACCTGCAGCGTGATCACGGCGCTCTTGTCCAGGCCGGCGAGCAGCTTGTTGAACTGCTCGACCGACTTGAGCTCGGTGTGCTGCCCCTTGTGCACCATGGTGAGCAGCACGTCGCCCTTGCGCACCTCGGCCTTGGCATCCGGCCGCACCTCGGTGACCACCAGGCCGCCCTGCAGCTTCATCTGGCTCTTCTGCTCGGCCGAAAGCTCGGCGACCACGATGCCCAGGCGGTTGGCCGGCGCCTCGGCCACCGGCTTCGGGCGCGGCGTGTCGCGCGAAGCGACCCGGTCCTCCTGCAGCTCGCCCACGGTCACGTTCAGCTTGCGCGTCTGGCCCCTGCGCCATACCTCGAGCGTGGCGTGCGAGCCGGGCCGCGTGGAGCCGACCATGCGCGGCAGGTCGCTGGAGGATTCGACCGGCTTGCCGTCGTAGCCGATGATGATGTCGGTCGCCTCGACGCCCGCCCTGTCGGCCGGGCTGCCCTTCTCCACCGAGTTGACCAGCGCGCCGCGCGGCCGATCCAGGCCGAACGAGGTTGCCAGGTCGCGCGTCACCTCCTGGATCACCACGCCGATGCGCCCGCGCGCCACGCGGCCCTTCTCGCGCAGCTGCTTCTGTATGTCGAGCGCCACGTCGGCGGGTATCGCGAACGACAGCCCCATGAAGCCGCCGGTGCGGCTGTAGATCTGCGAGTTCACCCCGACCACCTCGCCGCGCAGGTTGAACAGCGGCCCGCCCGAGTTGCCCGGGTTGATGGCGACGTCGGTCTGGATGAAGGGCACGAAGTTCTCCTGCGGCAGCGAGCGGCCCTTGGCGCTGACGATGCCCGCGGTGACGGTGTTCTCGAAGCCGAAGGGCGAGCCGATCGCCACCACCCACTCGCCGACCTTGAGCTTGTTCGGGTCGCCGAACTTCACCACCGGCAGGCCGGTGCCCTCGATCTTGATGAGCGCGACGTCGGTGCGCCGGTCGGCGCCGATCACCTTGGCCTTGAAGTCGCGCTTGTCGGTGAGCTTGACGTTGATCTCGTCGGCGCCCTCCACCACGTGGGCGTTGGTCAGGATGTAGCCGTCCGCGCTGATGATGAAGCCCGAGCCGAGCGAGCGGCTCTCCGGGCGACCGGGGCCGGGGCCCTGGCCGGGACCGGGCTGGCGCGGGATGAAGCGCCGGAAGAATTCCAGCATCTCCTCGTCCTCGATGCCCGGCACCTGCGGCACCGTGCCCGGCGCCGGCCGGCGCACCGCCTGCGTGGTGCTGATGTTGACCACGGCGTTGCCCTGCTCCTCCACCAGGCGCGTGAAGTCGGGCAGCTCGCGTCCCTGCGCGAGCACCGTCGCGCAGAACGCCGCCAGCCACAGGCCGGCCAACGCTCTCAGAACTTGCTGCATGTGCGTCTCTCCTGAGCTGTAATTCTTACTGTGACCGGTGGAACTCGACCGAGTCCGCGATGCGCTGCACGCTGGACGCGGGCGCTTCGCCGACCACCGTCACCATGTGATTCGCCACCTCGCGCGTATAGATATGGATGGCGCCCATGCGCGACAGGCCGGTCCTGATCGGGTCGCGGCGTGCCTCGAGCGGCTCGATGAACACCGAGACCGCCGCCAGGCCGTCGGAATACACCATCTGTCCCACCGGGCGCGATTCCCCCAGGCGGCGCTTGAGCTCGGTGACTTTGCGGAACCCGGGCAGCTCGGCCGCCAGCCCCCAGCCGTCGAGCCGGGCGAGCTCGGCGCCCGTATTCTCGACGCGCCAGTCGCGCCCCGCACGGCGCGGCTTCACCATGTCGCGCGTGACGTTTCCGAGGGAGAGCTGCGTGAAAGTGAAGTTCTCGACCTCGTTGCCTTCGGGATCGAGCGTGACGGCGCGCAACAGCATGCCGCTGCCGATGTCGGCGTACAGGCGGTAGCCGTAGCGCAGGTTGTCCTTCGGGCTGAGCTCGACCGCCTGGCAATCGTAGCCGGCGATGCGCCGCGTTTCGCCCAGCGTCAGGTCGTAGTGCCGGGCGAGCGCCATGATGCGCTCGGGCACCAGGGCGGGAAAGCCGCGCTCGGTGCGGCGGTCGACCTTCACCACGCGGCTGTCGGGCAGGTAGCAGCGCACCGTGTCGCGCGTGCGCACGATCTCGCGCGGCACGCCGTCCATGACCTCCAGCTTCTCGATGTCGCCCGCGGCGTCCACGTACCGCGTGATGCGCGAGGTCTCGCTGCGCATGCCGTTCTGGTAGACGAAGGTGCCGGTGTAGGACAGCCGCTGCGTCGCCTCGTGGATCTTGCGCAGCCAGCTCAGGGTCTCGGGCGACTGCGCCTGCGCCGCGCCCATCGCCAGGACCAGCGCTGCCCCGAACAGCCGCTGAATCACGATCCCGCCTTCACTTGCGCGACTCCTGGACCTGCTCGGAAACCGTGCGCACGTACGGCGCCATGCCCTGCAGCGAGACGCGCGGCGAGTAGGCCTGGTGCGCGAGCAGGTAGTCGTTGGCGCCGCTCGGCAGCGGGACCAGCGCGGGCTTGGTCTTGGCGAGGGCGGCGGGCGCCTGCTGCTGCGCTACGGGCGCCACCGGGCTCTGCTGCGGCGCAAACGCCAGCCACCCGACGAGGGCGACTGCGGCCACGCTGGCCGCGAGGGCATACCAGGTGCGCGGCTGCGGACGCAGCCGCCCCGGCGCCACCACCGTGGGTTCCGCGGCCAGCTGCCGCGCCACGCGCACCGTGAAGCCCGCCGACAGAAGCGTGCTGTCGCGCAGCGTGTCGCCGATCAGGTGGTAGGTGCGCCAGGCATCGCGCGCCTCATCGTCGCGCCCGAGCGCCTCGATGACTCCGCCGGCGGCCTGGTCGCCCAGCTCGCCGTCCATGAATTCCGAAATCCTGTCTCTCATACCCCTACCACCTGCCTTTTCGAGTTACCACCTCTTGTCCTTGCTGGTCCCCAGCAGCGGCCTGAGCTGCTCGGCGATCGCCTCACGCGCCCGGAAGATGCGCGAGCGCACGGTGCCGATCGGGCAATCCATGGCCTGCGCGATGTCCTCGTAGCTCATGCCTTCGATCTCGCGCATCTGGATCGCACGGCGCAACTCCTCGGGCAGGCTTTCGATGGTGGCGTTCACCGTCTTCGCGATCTCGTTGGACAGCAGCACGCTCTCCGGCGTGTTGATGTCGCGCAACTGCTCGCCCTCCTCGAACCCTTCCGCCTCTTCGGCCTCTACCTCGGTCGAGGTCGGCGCCCGCCGGCCCATGGCCATGAGGTAGTTCTTGGCCGTGTTGATACCGATCCTGTACAGCCACGTATAAAAGGCGCTGTCGCCACGGAACGCGGGGAGTGCGCGGTAGGCCTTGATGAACGCTTCCTGCGTCACATCTTCGACCTCGGCCGGGTCGCGTATGAAGCGCGACAGCAACCGCGCCAGCTTGCGCTGGTACTTCTCAACCAGCAGCTCGAACGCGCGCTTGTCGCCGCGCTGCGCCCGCGCCACCAGCTGCCGGTCGATCTCGCGGTCAGACATCTAGCCGCTCCCGATCGACCGAGGGCTCCCCACCCCCGGACCTGCCGTCCGTACTGCAACGCCTATGTGCCACAGACACACGCACAATGAAATAGTTCGACGCGGAGCGGGGCCGTGGGCTAGGCAGGCAGTTGCTTTACCGCCACGGCGGGCAGCCTGCCCCACAGCGCCCAGACACGCAGGCTGCGGAACGATTCGGCGCCCAGCATGTCGCGGCTTACGAGGAGGGTGCGACGCACCGGGCCGCGCAAGGCGAGCGTCACGACCCAGCGGCCGACATACCGGCGCGGACCGACCTCGGCCCGCCACGATTCGCCGCTCGCCAGGGTGACGGTCAGCGCCGGTCCTTCGAGCTCGAGCGCCCGCACCGAGGAGGACGAGCGCAGCAGCGCCCTGCTCCACGCAGCGAGCGCCCCGAGGGCGAGGAGCGCCGCGCCGATCAGGCTGCCGTGCACGCCGGGCAGCGCGACCAGCACGCAGGCGGCCGCGCTTGCATGCAGCACGACGATCGCTGTCGCGAGGAGCGGCGACGGCTTGAGCTCCAGCCGCAGGCGCCGCGGGCTCAAAGCCGCTTGAAGACCAGCGTGCCGTTCGTGCCGCCGAAGCCGAAGGAGTTCGACAGCGCGACGCCGATTTGCATCTTGCGCGCCTGGTTCGGCACATAGTCGAGATCGCACTGCGGGTCCGGCGTGCGCAGGTTGATCGTCGGCGGCGACACCTGGTCGCGCAGCGCGAGGATGCTGAATACCGCTTCCACCGCCCCGGCCGCGCCCAGCAGGTGGCCGGTCATCGACTTGGTGGAATTCACCGCGACCTTCGGCGCGCGGCTGCCGAGCAGGCGCTTGATCGCGATGGTCTCGGCCACGTCGCCCAGCGGCGTGGAGGTGCCGTGGGCATTGATGTAGTCGACCGCCGCAGGATCGAGGCTGGCATCCTTGAGCGCATTGCGCATCGCCCGGAACCCGCCGTCGCCATCCTCCGGCGGCGCGGTCATGTGATGCGCGTCGGCGGAAACGCCGTAGCCGGCGACCTCGCAGTAGATATTCGCGCCCCGCGCCCTCGCGTGCTCGTACTCCTCGAGCACCACGCCGCCGGCGCCCTCGCCGAGCACGAAGCCGTCGCGCTCCTTGTCCCAGGGGCGGCTGGCCGTGGCCGGATCGTCGTTTCGGGTGGACAGCGCGCGCGCCGCGGCGAAGCCGCCCACGGCGAGCTCGGTGACCACCGCTTCCGAGCCGCCGGCGATCATCACGTCGGCCTCGCCGTAGCGGATCGACTTGGCGGCCTCGCCGATGCAGTGCGTCGAGGTGGTGCAGGCGGTCACCATGGCGAGATTCGGCCCCTTGGCGCCGGTCTCGATGGACAGCAGTCCGGCGATCATGTTGATGATGGTGCCGGGGATGAAGAACGGCGAGATGCGCCGCGGGCCGTTCGCCTGCAGCTCGGCATGCATCGACTCGATCATCGGCAGGCCGCCGATGCCGGAGCCGAAGTTGACGCCGACGCGCTCGGCGTTGTCGGGCGTCACCTGCAGCCCGGCGTCGCGCCAGGCCTGCAGCCCGGCCGCCATGCCGTAGTGGATGAAGGTGTCCATCCGCCGCGCCTCTTTCGCCGACATGTACGGCGTGACGTCGAAGCCCTTGACCTCGCCGGCGATCTGGCTGGACAGGCGCGCGGCGTCGAAGCGGCTGATGCGGGCGATGCCAGGCGTTCCGGCCAGCGCCCGTTCCCAGGCCTCGGCCACGGTATTGCCGATCGGACTGATGATCCCCAGCCCGGTCACCACGACTCTGCGGCGCGTCACTTATGACTTCGCACTTATGCCTTCGAATGCGCCTTGACGTAGTCGATGGCCTGCTGCACGGTGGTGATCTTCTCGGCCTCCTCGTCCGGGATCTCGGTCTCGAACTCCTCCTCGAGCGCCATCACGAGCTCCACGGTATCCAGCGAGTCGGCGCCCAGGTCGTCGACGAACGAGGAGTCGTTCTTGATCTCGGCCTCGTTGACCCCGAGCTGCTCGGCGATGATTTTCTTCACGCGTTGTTCGATATTTTCCATCCGCTGCTCCTTCCCGAAGAGGGGGCGTATTTTACGACATATACATGCCGCCGTTGACGTGCAGGACCGCGCCGGTGACGTAGCCGCCGCCGGGAGAAACCAGGTAGGCGACCGCGGCCGCCACGTCCTGCGGCGTGCCCAGGCGCCCGAGCGGGATGTGCTCCAGCAGCGCCTTTCTCTGGTCGTCCGACAGCGCGCGCGTCATGTCGGTGTCGATGAAGCCGGGGGCCACGCAGTTCACGGTGATGTCGCGGCTGCCGAGCTCGCGCGCCAGCGACTTGGTCATGCCGACCACCGCCGCCTTGGCCGCGGCGTAGTTCGCCTGCCCCGGGTTGCCCGAGGCGCCGACCACCGAGGTGATGTTGACGATGCGGCCCCAGCGCGCCTTCATCATGCCGCGCATCACCGCCCGCGACAGGCGGAACACCGCCCGCAGGTTGGTCTCCATCACCTCGTCCCATTCGGCGTCCTTCATGCGCAGCGCCAGGTTGTCGCGCGTGATGCCCGCGTTGTTCACCAGGATGGCGATGTCGCCGTGCTGCTTCTGCACTTCCTCGACCAGCCGGTCGCACTGCCCGGCGTCGCGCACGTTCAGCACCTTGCCGCTGCCGGGCACTTTCTGCGCGCCCTCTTGCGTGGTCGCGGTGCCGATGACCTTCGCCCCGTCCCTGAGCAGCTGCTCGGCGATCGCATGCCCGATGCCGCGCGACGCGCCCGTGACCAGCGCAACCTTGCCTTCTAGCATTTCAGCGCCTCCTCCAGCGAAGCGCGCTCGGCCAGCGCCAACGACTGGATCTCAGGTGAAATTCTCTTCGTCAGGCCGGCGAGGACCTTTCCGGGCCCGCATTCGACGACGTGCGTGACGCCCATCTCGCGCATCCGGCGGATGGTTTCCACCCAGCGCACCGGCGACGCCGCCTGGCGCACCAGCGCGTCCTTGATCGCCGCCGGCTCGCGCACCACCGCGACGTCCACGTTGTTGACGAGCGCAATCGCGGGCGAGGCGAAGGTCACTTTCTCCAGGTAGCCTTTCAGCTTCTCCCCCGCCGGACGCATCAGCGTCGAATGGAACGGCGCGCTCACGGGCAGCGGCATGGCGCGCTTGGCGCCTTTCGCCTTGCAGGCCTCGATGGCGCGCTCGACCGCCTGCTTCTCGCCGGCAATGACCACCTGGCCGGGCGCGTTGAAGTTGACCGCCTGCACTTCCCCGCCCGCCTCGGCGCAAGCCTCGCGCACCTTGTCGTCCTCCAGGCTCAGGATGGCGGCCATCGCGCCCTTGCCCTCGGGCACCGCTTCCTGCATCGACTGCGCCCGGAAGCGCACCAGCGGCAGGCAATCCTTGAACGTCAGCGCGCCGGCCGCCACGAGCGCGGTGTACTCGCCGAGACTGTGCCCCGCGACGACTTCGGGCCGCGGACCGCCGAGCTCGCACCACGCGCGGTAGGCCGCATACCCCGCCGTCACCATCGCCGGCTGGGTATTGAGGGTGAGGTTCAGCTGCTCTGCCGGGCCCTCGTCCAGCAGCTTGACGAACTCGCTTCCCAGAACCGCCGCCGCGTCGGCGCGCACCGCATCCACGCCGGGAAGCCCCTCGTAGCCCCTCAGCATGCCGACCGACTGCGAGCCCTGGCCGGGAAACACCATCGCGAGCTTCATAGCGTCAGCACGCAGGAGCCCCAGGTGAAGCCGCCGCCGACGCCCTGCAGCAGCAGGCGGTGGCCGGGGCGGATCTTGCCGGCGCGCACGTACTCGTCGAGCGCGAGCGGCACCGAAGCCGCAGAAGTGTTGCCGTGATGATCCACGGTCACCACCAGCTTGTCGCGCGGCAGGCCGAGCTTGCGCGCGGTCGCCTCGAGGATGCGCACGTTCGCCTGGTGCGGGATCAGCCAGTCGATGTCCTCGAGCTTCATGTCGGCCGCGGACACCGTCTCGCGCGCCGATTCCTCCAGCACCCGCACCGCGAACTTGAATACGCCCTGCCCGTTCATCTGCAGGAACGGCGAGCCGACGATCCTGCCGCCGCACACGTTGCCCGGCACGGAGAGCAGCTCGACCTGGCTGCCGTCGGCGTGCAGCCGGCTCGCGTGGACGCCCGGCTTCG
The DNA here is from genome assembly GCA_036374055.1 of Burkholderiales bacterium. Lineage (GTDB taxonomy): Bacteria > Pseudomonadota > Gammaproteobacteria > Burkholderiales > SG8-39 > SCGC-AG-212-J23. The sequence goes on along the minus strand of DASUUN010000458.1, from coordinate 8,184 downwards.
CGCCGGCCGCCAGCACCACCGCGCCGGCGCCGTCGCCGAACAGCACGCAGGTGCCGCGGTCGTTCCAGTCGAGGATGCGCGAGAACACTTCGGCGCCCACGACGAGGGCTTTCTTGTTTTGTCCGGAACGGATGAAACTATCCGCAGCAGCGAGCCCGTAGATGAAGCCGCTGCACACCGCCTGCACGTCGAACGCCGCGCAGCCCTTGATGCCGAGCTTCGCCTGCAGCAGGCAGGCGGTGCTGGGAAAGATGTAATCCGGCGTCGACGTGGCGACGATGATCAGGTCGATCTGGGAAGCATCCGTGCCTGCCGCCTCGAGCGCGCGCTTCGCGGCTTCGAGGGCAAGATCGCTCGAAGCCTGGCCTTCGGCGGCGAAGTGGCGCTGGACGATGCCGGTGCGCTCGCGGATCCAGGCGTCGCTCGTGTCCAGGCGCCGCGCGAACTCGTGGTTGTCGACGATGCGCTCGGGCAGGTAGCCGCCGGTGCCGATGATGCGGGAGTAGATCATGGGTGCTGGATCTGGGATGCGATGCGCTGGGGTACGTTGTTCTTCACTTCCTCGACGGCGCGGCCGAGCGCCTGGCGGAAGGCGTAGGCGTCCGCCGAGCCGTGGCTCTTGATGACGATGCCCTTGAGGCCGAGCAGGCTGGCGCCGTTGTACCGGCCAGGATCCATGCGCCGGCGCAGCGACTTGCGCACCGGCTTGGCCATCCAGGCGGCGAGCATGTTCCACGGATTGCGCGTGAACTCCTGGCGCAGGAAGCCGACGATCATGTTGGCCACGCCCTCGGAAGCCTTGAGCAGCACGTTGCCGACGAAGCCGTCGCACACCACCACGTCGGTAGTGCCCTTGTAGATGTCGTCGCCTTCGACGTTGCCATGGAAGTTCAGGCCGCTCTCGCGCAGCAGCTCGGCCGCGCGCTTCACCGTTTCGTTGCCCTTGATGTCCTCGACGCCGATGTTGAGCAGCCCGACGCTGGGCCGCTCCTTATGCTCCACCGCGGCGACCAGCATCGCGCCCATCACGCCGAACTGCATCAGCTGCTCGGGAGTGCAGTCGACGTTGGCGCCGAGGTCGAGCACATAGGTGTAGCCGCCCTTCATGTTGGGCAGCACGGTGGCGATCGCCGGCCGGTCGATGCCCGGCAGCGTCTTCAGCACGAAGCGCGAGATGGCCATCAGCGCGCCGGTGTTGCCCGCGCTCACGCAGGCGTGCGCCTCGCCGCTCTTCACCAGGTTGACCGCCACCCGCATCGACGAGTCCTTCTTGAAGCGCAGGGCCTGCGCCGGAGGCTCGTCCATCGCCACCATCTGGCTCGCCGGGTGCACGCGCAGCCGCTCGCCGGTGGCGGCGCCGCGCGCCCTGAGCTCGCGCTCGAGCGCCTCGGACGCGCCCACCAGCACGACGGCGACGTCGGGTAACCGCGCCTGGAAATCGAGCGCGGCGGGAACGGTCACATGGGGGCCGTGATCGCCGCCCATGCAATCGATCGCGACCGTGACCAGGTTACTCGTCTTTCGTCTTGAGGACCTTCTTCCCGCGGTAGTAGCCGGTCGGGCTGACGTGGTGGCGCAGGTGCCGCTCGCCGGTCGTCGGCTCGACGGCCAGCGCCGGCTGCGCCAGGTGGTCGTGCGAGCGGTGCATTCCCCGCCGGGACGGCGACTTCTTGTTCTGCTGGACTGCCATGTTCGGACTCCTCTCAGGTCAATGCTTGCCGTGCAGCAGCCCGCGCAGGCCGGCGAACGGCGATGGTTTCGCTTCAGCGTCCGGCGAGGGACGCGCGGTACAGCTTTCATGCCGCGGCGCGTATGGCACGGCGAGGATCAGCTCGTCCTCGACCAGGTCGCGCACCGGCATCTCCCTGCCCGCCACCACGCGGTCCGCGGCATGCGCGTCCGCGGGCTCGGCGTGGATCTCGGCCAGGCTGCCGGCGAGCACCAGCGTCTCGTCGCTGTCCACCTCGAACGCCATTGCCTCCAGGCACCGCTGGCAGCGCAACTGCAGCGTGCCGGCTACACGGACCCGCAAACCCGGCCGCCCGCGCTCGTCACGCACGCCCTCGATCGAGTAATGCACTTTCCCGGCGTCCGAAGCGAGCATGTCGCGCAGCCGCGGAAAGTCGCCTAGCGGCCAGTCCCCTTCCTTGCTTGCGCCGGCCGACGCGAACTCGAAGCCGTCGATCACCGGCTGATGCGGCATAAAGGCCGCGGATGATATCATTTTTGGGCAAACCTGCGTCAAAACAAAGCGATGGCACAACCCCGGCGGCTGCTGCTCGGCTCCACCTCGAAGTACCGCAAGGCGCTGCTGGAGCGCCTCGGGCTCGCGTTCGAGGTGGCCGCGCCGGGCGTCGACGAGCAGGCCCTGCCCGCAGAGCGGCCGGCGGATACGGCGCTGCGCCTCGCCGTCCTCAAGGCAACAGCATTGAAGGAAAGGTTCGCGGACGCACTCATCATCGGTTCGGACCAGGTCGCCGCCCTCGGCAGCGAGCGCCTCGACAAGCCGGGCTGCCACGACAACGCAGTGCGCCAGCTCCGGCGCCTGAGCGGCAGAACCGCGGACTTTCACACCGCCGTAGCGCTGCTCGATGCCAAGAGCGGCAAGCTCGACTCGAAGGTCGTTCCATGCCGAGTCACCTTCCGGGCGCTCGACGACGCGCGCATCGAGGCCTATCTGCGGCACGAGCAGCCCTACGACTGCGCCGGCAGCGCCAAGGCCGAGGGCCTCGGCATCGCGCTCATCGCGCGCATGGAAACCGATGACCCGACCTCCCTCATCGGCCTGCCGCTGATCGCGCTCACCGACATGCTGGAGAACGCCGGGCTGCCAATCCTTTGATCCTGTACGCCATCCCCACGCCGCTGGGCGGCGCGCCGGCGGACGCGCTGCCGGCCCCGGCGCTGGAGACCATCCGCACGCTGAAGGACTTCGCCGTCGAGAACGCCAAAAGCGCGCGCGCCTTCCTCGGCGCCCTGGGCATGCCGGTGCGCGAGCTGCGGATCCGGACCCTGGACGAGGATGTGAGCGTCCTGCTGCTTCCCCTTCGGGAACAGCGCCCCCTGGGCCTGCTGTCCGAGGCCGGCTGCCCGGCGATTGCCGATCCGGGCGCGGCGCTGGTCGAGGCGGCGCACCGCGAAGGCTGGCGTGTGGTGCCGCTGGTCGGCCCCTCGTCCATCGTCCTCGCGCTGATGGCCTCCGGACTGGAAGGCCAGCGCTTCGCTTTCTGCGGCTACCTGCCCCGGGAAGACGTCCCGAGGACCCGCAGGATCCGCGAGCTCGAGCAGCGCTCGCGCAAGGAGCGGGAGACCGAAATCTTCATCGAAACGCCGTACCGCAGTGACGCGCTGATGAACGCGCTGCTGGCGGCCTGCGCTCCCGCGACCCGCGTCTGCGTCGCCGCGGACCTCACCCTGCCCTCGGAAACGATCAGAACGAGAACCGTGGCCGAATGGCGGCGGGGGCCCGGCGAGATCGGGCGGCGCCCGGCGGTGTTCCTCCTGCTAGCGGATGCCGGGTGAATAGCGCAGCGCGAATTCCATCACCGCGTTAGCCGCGCTCGCGCCAAAGCGCCGGGCGAACTTCTCGGCGATGTTCTCCTTTTGCGTGTAGTCGACGATGTCCTCGGCCTTGACTACGTCGCGGGCGACCGATTCCAGGCTGCCGATGCCGTCCGCGAGCCCGAGCTCGACGCTTTTCTGGCCGGTCCAGATGAGCCCGCTGAAAATCTCCGGCGTTTCCTTGAGCCGCTTGCCGCGGCCTTCGCGCACCACGCCGATGAACTGCTCGTGCACGTCCTTCATCAGCGCCTGCACGTGCTGCTTTTCCTTCTCGTCGAGCGGCGAGAACGGGTCCAGCATGGCCTTGTTCTCGCCCGCGGTGATGAGGCGGCGCTCCACGCCCAGCTTCTCCATGAGGCCGGTGAAGCCGAAGCCATTCATCAGCACGCCGATGGAGCCGACGATGCTCGCCTTGCCGACATAGATGCGGTCGGCGCCCGCGGCGACGAAGTAACCGCCGGAAGCGCAGATGTCCTCCACCACAGCGTACAGCGGGATCTCGGGATACTTCTTGCGCAGGCGGCGCATCTCGTCGTAAATGGTCTGCGACTGCACCGGGCTGCCGCCGGGCGAGTTGATGCGCAGCACCACGCCCTGCGTGTTCTTGTCCTTGAATGCCGCCTGCAGCGCGGCGGTCACCCGCTCGGCGCTCGCGTCGCTGCCGGGCGCGATGGTGCCGTTCAGCTCGACCATGGCGGTGTGCTTCTTGCCGCCGGACATCTCCGCGCGCCCTTCCCAGTCGACGAACATGACCAGCAGGAAGGTGAGGTAGGCGAAGGTGAGCAGCTTGAAGAATATGCCCCACAGGCGCGCGCGCCGCTGCTCCTTGAGCGCCGCCGTTGCGAGCTTGGTCACCAACTCGCGCTCCCACTGCCCGCCATTGTCAGTCATCGTAGAACCCCGTGAAGTAAACCTTGCCGTCGCGTTCCTCGACCTTGAGCTTCAGGAGCGGCGTACGGTTGCACGGTCCGCCCAGGCAGCGGCCGCTTTGCGCGTCGTACGTCGCCCCGTGCGTCGAGCATAGCAAATCGCGTCCGTCGGCATCGAAAAACACCCCTTCCTGCCAGTCGAGCTCCATGGCTACGTGCGCGCAGCGGTTGAGGTACGCGTGCACCTGCCCGCGGTAGCGCACGGCGAACGCAGGCGCCGGCTGGCCGAAATACGCCACCTCGAAACGCACCCCGCGCCCCGAGTCGGCGAGCGCTGCGGAGCCGCAGATCAGGCGTTCGCCGTCAGCCATTCGCGCAAGCGCGCGACATCCGCGCAGCAATCGAGCGGCCCGCAGGCGCGCAGGCCCGACTCGGGATGCGCGCCGTAAGTGACCGCCAAGCCGTCCACGCCGGCAGCGCGGGCCATTTCCATGTCATGGGAAGTGTCGCCGATCATGAGCACCGCGGAAGGTTCGACTTGAACCTCCGTCATCAGTTCGAGCAGCATCGCCGGGTGCGGCTTCGGCGTAGTCTCGTCCGCGCAGCGCGAGGCGGCGAACAGTCCGCCGATGCCGCTCGCCGCCAGCGCGCGCTCCAGTCCCTTGCGGCTCTTGCCCGTGGCGATCGCCAGGATGTGCGCGCGCGAAAGATGCTCGAGCAGCTCCTGCATGCCGTCGAACAGGCCCATCGAGTCCTCGCGAGCCAGGAAGTGCCGCCGGTAGTGGGCGACGAACTCGGGATAGCGCGCCGCCGGCAGGCCGGGCACGGCGATGCGCATCGCGTCGTGCAGACCCAGCCCGATCACGTGGCTCGCGCGCTCGCGCTCCGGCACCGGCAGCCCCATGTCGCGGCTCGCCTGCTGTATGCATTCGACGATGGTCGTCGCCGAATCGATGATCGTCCCGTCCCAGTCGAACACGATGAGGGGATACCTCATGGCAGGTACGTGTCGACGAATTTCTTCATGTCCGGCGGCAGCGGCGCTTCCAGCCTGATCCTCTCCTTCGATACCGGATGCGCGAAAGCGAGCCGGCTGGCGTGAAGGAACAGCCGCCGCACGCCCTGCTTCTGCAACCGGTGGTTGAGGTCGAAATCGCCGTACTTGTCGTCGCCCAGCAGCGGATGCCCGGCGTGTGCGAGGTGCACGCGGATCTGGTGCGTGCGGCCGGTGAGCAGGCGGATCTCGAGGAAGCTGAACTCGGGGGAGGCTTTCAAGGCCTTCACCCGTGTCTCGGCAGCCATGCCGCCTTCCTTGACGCTCACGCGGCGCTCGCCTTTCGCGTTGACGTACTTATGAAGGGGCTCCTGCAAAGTCCGACTCTCCACCCGCCCCTTGGCCACGGCGAGGTAGACCTTCTCGACCTCGCCGTTGCGCAGCATGCGGTGCAGCTCCACCAGCGCGCTGCGCTTCTTCGCCACCATCAGCAGGCCCGAAGTATCCCGGTCGAGCCGGTGCGCGAGCTCCAGGAGCTTCGCCTGCGGACGCGACGCGCGCAGCGCCTCGATCACGCCGAAGCTCAGCCCGCTGCCCCCGTGCACCGCCACGCCGGCGGGCTTGTCCACGACCAGCAGCGCCGGGTCTTCAGACGCGATGGGGAACTCCGCGGGCCTGGCCGTACTTACCTTCTGAGACGTCCTAATGGGAGGCACGCGCACCCGGTCGCCCGGCTGCAGCCGGTACTCGGGCTTCACCCGCCCGCTGTTGACCCGCACTTCGCCGCTGCGCAGGACGCGGTACACGTGGCTCTTGGGAACGCCCTTGAGGTGGCGCAGCAGGAAGTTGTCGATGCGCTGCGCCGCTGCTTCTTCCCCGACCTGCAGGGTGGTCGCCCGAGCCTTGCTTAAGTCATTCATTTTCCGTACTATCTCGGGGTAGCTTCGAGTTGCGGGGCACAGGAAACCAGGCGCGGTGAACGCGACCTGCCTGCCACACGCCCCCTGTCCGGCCACAGCCGGGCCTGAAGCACTGGTTAATTTCGCTCACCGGAAGTAGCGATACTACTAGAAGCGCGCGTAGGCGATTTCGCCCTACTCAACCCCTTTTGATTAAGACCCTCTAGGAGAGCACGGACCGACTGAACATCGGGTCTCCTGCGCGCGCAGGAGAACAACAAGTGAAGCGCATGCTGTTCAATGCGACCCAGCAGGAAGAGCTCAGGGTCGCCATCGTCGACGGGCAGAAGCTCGTCGACCTCGACATCGAATCGGCCTCAAGGGAACAACGCAAGAGCAACATCTACAAAGGCATCATCACCCGCATCGAGCCCAGCCTCGAGGCCGCCTTCGTCGACTACGGCGAGGAGCGCCACGGGTTCCTGCCCTTCAAGGAAGTCGCAAGGAGCTACTTCAAGCCCGACATCGACGTCGGCCGGGCCCGCATCCAGGACGCGTTGCGCGAGGGCCAGGAGCTCATCGTCCAGGTGGAGAAGGACGAGCGCGGCACCAAGGGCGCCGCCCTGACCACCTTCATCAGCCTCGCCGGACGCTATCTCGTCCTGATGCCCAACAACCCGCGCGGCGGCGGGGTCTCGCGCCGCGTGGAGGGCGAGGACCGCAACGAGCTGCGCGACACGCTGGACCAGCTGCAGCTGCCCGAGGGCATGAGCGTCATCGCCCGCACCGCGGCCATCGGCCGTACCGCAGAAGAGCTCAACTGGGACCTGAACTACCTGATGCAGCTGTGGAGCGCGGTCGAGAGCGCCTCCGCCGACCAGTCGAAGAAGCCCTTCCTCATCTACCTCGAGTCCAGCCTGGTGATCCGCGCCATCCGGGACTATTTCCAGCCCGACATCGGCGAAATCCTGATCGACACCGAGGAGATCTACGAGCAGGCCAAGGCGTTCATGCAGACGGTGATGCCCGGCAACGTCAACAAGGTGAAGTTCTACCGCGACGACGTGCCGCTGTTCTCGCGCTTCCAGATCGAGCACCAGATCGAGAGCGCCTACTCGCGCCAGGTGGGGCTGCCGGCCGGCGGCGCGATCGTCATCGACCACACCGAGGCGCTGGTGGCCATCGACGTCAACTCGGCGCGCGCCACGCGCGGCGGCGACATCGAGGAAACCGCGCTGCGCACCAATCTCGAGGCCGCCGACGAGGTCGCGCGCCAGCTACGCCTGCGCGACCTGGGCGGCCTGATCGTGATCGACTTCATCGACATGGAATCGCAGCGCAACCAGCGCGAGGTCGAGAACCGCCTGCGCGAGGCGCTGAAGTACGACCGCGCGCGCGTGCAGATCGGCAAGATCTCGCGCTTCGGCCTGATGGAGCTGTCGCGCCAGCGGCTGCAGCCTTCGCTCGAGGAGACCGCGCACATCAACTGCCCGCGCTGCAGCGGCACCGGCTTCATCCGCGGCACCGAGTCCACCGCGCTGCACGTGCTGCGCATCATGCAGGAAGAGGCCATGAAGGAGAACACCGGCGCGGTGCACGCGCAGGTGCCGGTCGACGTGGCGTCCTTCCTGCTTAACGAGAAGCGCAGCGAGATCCAGAAGCTGGAGGCACGCCTCAAGGTCAACATCGTCATGGTGCCCAACCCGCATCTCGAGACGCCGCACTACAAGGTGCAGCGCTTGCGGCACGACGAGCTGAACGAGATGGAGCACGTGCCGGCGAGCTACGAGATGGTCGAGCGGCCGGAAGAGCCCAAGGCCCCCGGCACGGAAGACGAAGCCAAGCGCGAGCGCCAGGAGGC
>DASUUN010000457.1:0-6506 GCA_036374055.1 Burkholderiales bacterium | reverse complement strand
ACGTCCAGGCGCACCCGGTCCTCGCCGACCTCGAGCTCGATGTCCACCCGGGTGGCGCGCGAGTGGCGCGCCACGTTGGTCAGGATCTCCTGGAAGATGCGGAACGCGGTGGTGGCCACGTCGATGTCGAGCTTGGTGGTCTCGGGCGGCAGCTTGGTGCGGCAGCGGATGCCGGTGCGCTTCTGGAAGTCCTTCGCCTGCCAGCCCACCGCGGCCACCAGCCCCATGTCGTCCAGCATCTCGGGGCGCAGGCCGGTGGCGATCTTCCTCACCGTCTGCACCGTGGAGTCGATGAGCTTGGACATGGAGTCGGTCTTCTCCAGCAGCGCCGGCTCCTTCAGCCGCTTGGCGAGCCAGCCCACCTCCATCTTGATGCCGGTGAGCACCTGGCCGAGCTCGTCGTGGATCTCGCGCGCGATATGTGCTCTTTCTTCTTCTCTGACACTTATCAAATGAGCAGCCAATCTGCGCAGTTTCTCCTCGGACTCGCGCAGCCGCTCGCTCTTGCGATGCAGCTCGACGAACACCGCGACCTTGGACTTCAGGACCTCCGGCACCACCGGCTTCATGAGGTAGTCCACCGCGCCCACCTCGTAGCCGCGGAACATCGAGGTCATCTCGTCGGCCGCGGCAGTGAGGAAGATTATCGGGGTCAGGCGCGAGCGCTCGCGGTTGCGGATCAGCTTGGCGGTCTCGAAGCCGTCGATTCCCGGCATGCGCACGTCGAGCAGGATCACCGCGAAGTCGTTCTTCAGCACGAGGCGCAGCGCCTCCTCCCCCGACTGGGCGATCATCAGGTTCTCGCCCAGCGTGGAAAGCAGCTCCTGCAGCGCGTACAGGCTCTTCGGCTCGTCGTCGACGAGCAGGATCTTCGCCTTGGCTGCCGCCTCGGCGACCGGCTCCGCCCGCACGGCGGAAATGGATTCGACCGCCAGGTTCACCCTACCAGCTGGTGTCTGACCGCATAGTGGACCAGCGCCGCGTTGCTGGTGAGGCTGAGCTTGCGCAGGATGCGCGTGCGGTAGGTGCTCACGGTGGAGGGCGACAGGCCCATCTCCTTCGCGATCTCGCTGATCTGCTTGCCCGAGGCGAGCAGCCACATGACGCGGTACTCGCGGTCGGAGAGCTTCTCGTGCAGCGCCTTCTGCGGATCGCTCGAGCACTCGGAGGCGAGGATCTCGGCAAGCGAGGCGCTCACGTACTTGCCGCCGTTCGCCACCTTGCGCACCGCGGTCGAAAGCTCCTGCGGCGCGCTGTCCTTCGTGATGTAGCCGGCGGCGCCGCCGCGCAGCACGCGCGAGCCGTGCACGTCTTCCGAATGCATGCTGAGGATCAGCACCGGCCGGCCGGGAAACTCCTTTTTCATGTCCCCGAGCAGGTCGAGCCCGCTGCGCCCGGGCATCGAGAAATCGAAGATGGCCATGTCCCAATCCACCTTGCGCGCGAGCTCGAGCGCTTCGTCGCCGTTGGTGGCTTCGCCGACCACCGTCGCGGCGGGGTCGCTGGCGAGCATTTGCTTGAGTCCGTGGCGCACGATCGGATGGTCGTCGGCTATGAGGATTCGCATGATGGTTCTGCCTTTTCTGAGTTGGCGATTGCTGGAATCCAACGTCCCTGAAGCGAAGAGTATAGGCAGCCGCGCGCCGAATAGCCATCGGCAAGATTTCGGCCATTCGCCCGAAGAATCATTCCTGTAGCGCATTCTCTACAGCGCGCGTCGAGAGTTTGCGGCAGAGGCCGCGGCGTCGTCGCTCATTGGCGACGCGAGCATGTGTAGCGAAAACAGCGACTTGATCGAAACACGACATGCACCGTCGTGATGTCGCTACGCGGCTGTCACCGCCCGCACTACGGAAAAAATTACAAGGTATTGATTAGGCGCTCGTTTTCTGAATGGCACGAGTTGTGCGTTCCGTGGGCCCCAAGCAGTCAGCCGTCCCCAAAACTAGCCGAAACGAGGACAAGTCCAAATGAATCTCCGTATCGCTTCCTGCACCCTCGCGGTATTCAGTGCGCTCGGCAGCGTTTCCATCGCCGCTGCCGCGGCGACCACTATCGAGGCCGAGAGCATGACGCTCTCGTCCTACAAGGTCGAGAACGGCAACCGGATCATGCTGACTTCCGGCACGACTTCCGGTACGGCGTCGAAGAGCTTCAGCGGCTCGAGCGGCACCTACGACATCAAGGTGTATGTCGTGGGCGAGAGCGACGGGCGCTCCACGCTCGCGGTCTACAAGGGCACCACGCAGCTCTACAAATACACCTACCCGCTGAGCAGTACTGCCACGAGCTTCACCATCCCGGGCGTCGCGTTGAGCAGCGGCCAGACGATCAAGCTCGTCGGCACGCCGAACGCGGGCGCCCGAGCCCGGGTCGACAAGATCGTGCTCACGCAGAAGACGACGAGCACCACGAGCACCAGCGGCGCCCCCAGCGTGTCGATCAAGGCGCCGGCCAGCGGGGCCACGCTTTCGGGCACCGTTTGGGCCAGCGGCTGCGAGGCGCTCGCGAGCGACAGCAACGGCATCAAGCAGGTGCGGTTCTACCTGGACGGCACCGCGCTCAACACCGAGTACAGCGCGCCGTATAACTGCTCTTTCGACACCCGCAAGTTCGCTGACGGCGCTCATACCTTGAAGGCGGTCGCGACCGACGCGCTGGGCGTGTCGAGCACCGCCCAGGTCGGCGTCAGCATCAGGAACAGCACGACAACGCAGAACACGACGGGCACCACGAGCACCAGCGGCGCCCCCAGCGTGTCGATCAAGGCGCCGGCGAGCGGGGCCACGCTTTCGGGCACCATTTCGGCCAGGGCCTGCGAGGCGCTCGCGAGCGACAGCAACGGCATCAAGCAGGTGCGGTTCTATCTGGACGGCACCGCGCTCAACACCGAGTACAGCGCGCCGTATAACTGCACCCTCGACACCCGCAAGTTCGCTGACGGGGCGCATACTCTGAAGGCGGTCGCGACCGACGCGCTTGGCGTGTCGAGCACCGCCCAGATCGGCGTCACCATCAAGAACGGCACGACGACCTCGTCCGGCTCGACCTCCACTGCGGCCTGCGCCAACCCGTCCGGCGGCTACCAGGGATTCGGCCGCTCCACCACCGGCGGCGCCGGCAAGCCGGTCTACCGCGTCACCAACCGAAACAACAGCGGCGCCGGCAGCCTGCGCGATGCGCTGTCGCAGGGCAACCGCTGCGTGGTTTTCGACGTCGGCGGCACCATCACGCTGTCGAGCAACCTCCTCGTGCGCGGCGCGAACGTCACCATCGACGGCCTCACGGCGCCCTCGCCGGGCATCACGCTCAAAGGGGGAACGCTCGTCATGCAGGGCAGCAGCGGCGCGGGCAACGTCGTGCTGCGCGGCATCCGCCATCGCAGCGCGCCGGCCGGCGCGGACGGCATCCGTGTCTACAACGCTTCCAACATCGTGATCGACCGCGTATCCGTATCCGGCTACGGGGACGGAGGCATCGACGTCACGGAGAGGGCGCGCAACGTGACGATCCAATGGAGCATCCTGGGCAAAGGCAACTCGAGCTCGCACAACTTCGCCAACCTCATCGCCTACAGCGCCACCCGGATCACCAGCCACCACAACCTCTACATCAACGGCGACGACCGACACCCGTACTGCGGGGTGAGCGATTCCGCCACCTCGTCGCCCTCGGAGGTCGTATGCGACGTGCGCAACAACGTGGTGTGGAACTACCTGGTGGGCACCACGCTGCAGGACTTCGGCAACGCCAACGTCGTCAACAACTACTACTACTCGACCCGGGCGCGCAGCGCGTCCCACACCATCTGGAACGACGGCACGGCCAAGAGCTACGTCAGCGGCAACGTGAGCAAGAACGGCTACCACATCAACGGCACCACGCGCTCTACGCCCTTCAGCTGCGACCCGGTCTCGACCACCGATGCGCTGTCGGCGGCCAAGGAGGTGAAGGCCCAGGCCGGCGCCCGCGGGCCGAAGTTCGGGCTGGACAGCATCGACCAGGGCTATCTGACCCAGGTCTCCCTCTAGAGCGCGGAGAGCCCATGCAACCTATGCACACGCCGCGAGGCTTCACCCTGCTCGAGCTGCTCGTCGTCATCGTCATCATCGGCCTGCTCGCCGGCTACGTGGCCCCGCGCTACTTCGCTCAGGTGGGCAAGTCGGAGGTCCAGGTGGCGAGGGCGCAGATCGATTCCTTCGAAAAAGCCCTGGACCAGTACCGCCTCGACAAGAGGCGGTACCCCAGCGCCGAGGAAGGGCTGCAGGCGCTCGCCCCCTACCTCAAGAAAGCGGTGCCGAACGACCCTTGGGACCGCCCCTATGTGTACCGCACGCCGGGTACCAAGGGCGAGTACGAGATCCTCTCGTACGGCCGCGACGGCAAGGCGGGCGGCTCGGGCGAGGACGCCGACATCGGCGTGAACTGAGCGATGCAGTTCATTGTCCTGGCCGTGGATGCGCGGCATCAGGTGGTCGCGCTTGAGCTGGAGGCGGCGAATGCAGCCATCGCCGCCGACCAGGCGCGCAAGCAGGGCCTGACGCTCATCTCTCTGGAGCCCAAGCGGCTCAGCCTGAAGCTCGCGCTGAAGCGGCGCGCGCGCTTTCCGGCCAAGCTGTTCTCGGTCGAGCTCATGTCGCTGCTCGACGCCGGCCTCAACCTGGTGGAAGCGCTTCAGACGCTGGCCGACAAGGAAGGCCACGGCGATCGCCAGGAGGTGCTGTCGGGCCTGCTCGCCGCAATCCACCGCGGCGAGCCGTTCTCCCAGGCGGTCGGGGGCTTTCCGCAGCATTTCTCGCCGCTCTACGTCGCCACCATCCGGGCGAGCGAGCGCACCGGCAACGTGAAAGAGGCCTTGGGCCGCTACGTCGCCTACCAGGAAGAGCTCGAGCGGCTGAGCAAGAAGATCGTCTCGGCCAGCATCTATCCCGCCATCCTGCTCGCGGTCGGCGTGCTCGTCATCGGCTTTCTCATGCTGTACGTCGTGCCGCGCTTCGCAGCCGTGTATGAGGACAGGGCGGGCGCGCTGCCGTTTTTCTCGCAACTGCTGCTGGGCTTCGGCAATTTCGTCGGCAGCCATTCGGCCGCGCTCGCGTTTGCCGCGGCGACGGCCGCGGCGGCGATCGCATGGGCCTTCTCACGCCCGCAGATCCGCAGCCGCCTCAACATGCAGCTCTGGCGGCTGCCTGCGCTCGGCGAGCGCATGAAGACCTACCAGCTGGCGCGGCTCTACCGCACCGCCGGCATGCTCCTGCGGGCCGGAATCCCCGCGGTGCAGGCGCTCGACATGGTGCGCGACCTGCTCGCCGTGCACCTGCGGCCGCAGCTCATGGACGCGAAGCGGCTGATCGAGGAGGGTCGCCCCATGTCGGCCGCGCTGGCCGCCGCCGGGCTCGCGACGCCGGTGGCTTTCCGCATGTTGACGGTGGGCGAGCGCAGCGGCGACATGGGCCACATGTTCACGCAGATCGCGCGCTTCCACGACGAGGAGGTGGCGCGCGACATCGACTGGTTCACGCGCGCCTTCGAGCCGCTCCTCATGGCGGTGCTGGGCGCCTCGGTCGGCCTGGTCGTGGTGTTGATGTACATGCCCATCTTCGAGCTCGCGGGGAGCATACGATGACGGACCTCGAGGCGCTGGAAAAGAACCTGGGCTGCGGGCCGGCGGAGTTCGTCGCGCACCTGTCCGAGAGCCTGCACATGGCGGGTATGGCGTTGCCCGAGATCCGCGCCGGCGCGCCGGCCTTCGATGCCATCCCCTTCGCCGAGGCCGCGCGCCGCGGCTGCGTGGCGCTGCGCGCGGCCGACGGTGTGCTCGTCGTCGCGCTGGGCAATCCGTACGACCTCGACACGCAGGACTGGATCGAGGAGCGCATCCGCGAGCCGTTCGCCTACCGGATCGCGCACCGCCTGGACATCGCGGCCTATCTCTCGGAGCAGGAAACGCAGCTGCGCGCGCTCGACGGCATCTCGAAAAAGCTGGCCCAGGCCGAATCCAAGTCGGCCGGCACGCAGGACATCTCGTTCGAGTCGGCCGCCGAGGCCGACAGCACCGTGGTGCGCCTGGTGACCTCCACCCTCTACGACGCGCTGAAGGCGGGCGCAAGCGACGTGCACCTCGAAACCACGGGCGCCGGCCTCACCATCAAGTACCGCATCGACGGCGTGCTGACCGCCGCAGAAAGCATGCCGGGCGTCGAGCTCGCCGAGCACGTGATCTCCCGCATCAAGGTGATGTCGGAGCTGGACATCGCCGAGCGGCGGGTGCCGCAGGACGGCCGCTTCAAGGCGCGCCGCGACGGCCGCGAAATCGACTTCCGCGTCTCGGTGATGCCGAGCGTCTACGGGGAGGACGCGGTGCTGAGGATCCTTGACCGCAAGACCCTCTCGGACCAGCTCGACGGCCTGACGCTCGACGCGCTCGGCTTCGCCGAGGAGATGAAGCAGCGCCTGCGGAGCCTCTCCACCGAGCCCTACGGCATGCTGCTCGTAACCGGCCCCACGGG
>DASUUN010000456.1:0-10977 GCA_036374055.1 Burkholderiales bacterium | reverse complement strand
TACATGCACATTTTCTTCCGCATGGACGACGGCAGCTACGTCGCGTTCTTCGAGCTGCCCGAATCCCCGGCAATGGGCCGCGATGCCAATACCCCGGTCTGGGTGCAGCATCTCGCGCTGCGCGTCGCGGACGAAGCGGCGCTGATGCGCAACAAGGCACGCCTGGAGTCGCATGGCGTGGAAGTCCTCGGCCCGGTGGACCACGGCATCTGCAAGTCGATCTACTTCTTCGATCCCAGCGGCCACCGGCTCGAGCTCACGGTCGATACCATGACCCCGGAGATGAAGCGGCGCCTGGAGTCGGTCAGCGAGCCGATGATGGAGGAGTGGACCCGCACCAAGAAGGCCCCGCGCCACGCGGACTGGGTCCACCAGAAAACCAAGTAGTGACGTCAGAAAAAGCGATGACGTTCGAAGTCGCGCCCGAGTGGGTCCACGTCCAGTACAGCGAGGCCTCCCGGTTTACCGAGGTCTACGGCTTCGCCGGGTCGCAGGGCATGGTGAACTGCGAAGGCGTGCGCTTCGTGCCCAAAGGCGCGCCGGCGAAGACGCTCGCCGTCTTCATGCACCCTTCCTCGACGCTGCAGCTCCTGCCGATGCCGCAGGCCCTGGCGCGCGCCGGGGTGCATGTCCTGTGCGCGGGCTCGCGCTTCGCGAAGAACGACACGCCGCTCGTCATGGAGAAGGTGGTGCTCGACCTGGGCGCGTACCTTCGCCACGCGAAGCAGGCGTGGGGCTACGACAAAGTGGTGCTGTGCGGCTGGTCGGGCGGCGGGTCGCTGGCGCTGTTCTACCAGGCGCAAGCCGAGAGGCCTACGGTAACGCAGACCCCGGCGGGGGAGGCGGTCGACCTGAAGGGCCTGCTCGCGGCGGACGCCATGATCTTCCAGGCCGCGCATCTGTCCCGCGCACGCATGCTGTCCGAATGGATCGACCCGTCGGTGGTCGACGAGCTCGACCCCGACCGGCGCGACCTCGAGCTCGACATCTACAACCCGAAGTGCCCGAACCAGCCGCCTTACCCCGAGGGGTTCATCGCGCGCTTCCGCGCCGCGCAGCTCGCCCGCATGCGCCGCAGGACCGCCTGGGTGAAGGAAACCCTGGAGACGCTGAAAAGGCGGGGCGGCGACGAGCTCGAGCGGGGCTTCGTCACCTATCGCACCATGGCGGACCTGCGTTTCATGGACCCGGCGGTGGACCCGAACGAGCGCAAGCCGCGCTGGTGCTACCTCGGCAAGCCGGAGACTGCCAATACCGGCCCGGTGGGCATCGGCCGCTTCTCGACGCTGCGCTCGTGGCTGTCGCAGTGGTCGGTCGACGACTCCAACGCCGACGGGCCGAAATGCGCCGCCTCGGTCAGCGTGCCGCTGCTGGCGATCGAGAATTCGGCCGACGACGCCGTGCCGCAGCCGCACGTGCGCATGATCCACGACGCCGCCGCCAGCCGCGACAAGACGTTCCGCATGGTCAAGGGGGCGACGCACTATTACCAGGGGCAGCCGGAGCTTTTGCAGGAGGCGGTGCGACTTTGTGTAGGATGGCTGCGCCAGCAGGATTTGATCCATTAGGGAGGAGGGGCCGTGAAGAGAATGCTGTGGTTCATCTTGTCGGGCGTAGTGGCTTTCGCCGGCCACGCGCAGGAGACCATCAAGATCGGGGTGATCACCGACCGTGTCGGCGTGTCCAAGCCGTACTCGGAGCCCGCCACCGAAGGCCTGATCTTCGGCGCCGAGGAGATCAACCGCAAAGGCGGCGTGCTCGGGCGCAAGATCGAGCTGCTGGTCGAGGATGACCAGTCGCGCCCCGACATCTCGGCGGCGCTGGCGAGGAAGCTCATCGACCAGGGTGCGGTGTTCATCATCAGCATGTCGCTCACCCCGGCCACCCAGCAGCAGCAGACGGTGACCATGGAAGCCAAGACGCCGCAGATGACGCCGATGAATTCCGGCGACACGCTTACCACGCAGCTGCCCAACCCGTATTTCTGGCAGACCGGGCCCCTGGGCTCGATCCAGATCGCCACGCTGCTCGCGCACGCTAAGACCAAGCAGCTCAAGCGGGTGGCGCTGATCACCGACAACTCGGACCTTGGCCAGCTGCTGGGCCGCTTCTTCAAGAGCGGGCTGCAGAAATCGGGCATCGAGGTGGTGGCCGAGGAAGTGGTGCCGCGCGGCGCTACCACCGCCGTGCCCCAGATGCAGAAAATCCGCGCCGCCAAGCCCGATGCCATGTTCATGGCGGGGGTGCTGACCGCGGAGAACGTGCTCATCTTCAAGGCCTACCGCCAGTACGGGCTGAAGTTCCCGATCCATTCGTCGTACAACCTGTCGGTGCCGGTGTACATGACGGTGGCGAAGGGGCTGATCGACGGCGTCACCTTCGTCGACGCCTATGACCCGGACAAGCCGGAAGTGAAGGCTTTCGTCGCGGCCTACAAGAAGGGCACCGGCAAGGATCCGTTCAACCTGCACGGCTACGGCTATGACGGCATCATGCTGGTGACCGAGGCGATCCGCAAAGCCGGCTCCACCGACAAGGAGAAGATCCGCGCCGCCATGCAGTCGATCACGTACGCGGGCGTGATGGGCGCGAAGGGAATGAAGTACGACTTCCCCGAGGGCAAGCGCACGGGATTCGACCCCAACGGCATGGTGGTGCGGGTGTACGAAGGAGACAAGCAGGGCCGGGTGGTGCACGTCGGCCAGAAGTAATTGCGCGATTTTCTCGAGCTGGCGGTAAGCGCGGCCGCCTCGGGCTGCATCTACGGCCTGGTGGCGCTCGCGTACCTGCTGATGATCCGCCCGACCGGGATCATCAACTTCGCGGTGGGCGAGTGGGCCATGCTCGGCGCCTTCGGCGGCTTCGTGCTGCTCACAAGGTACGAATGGCCTTATGCGCTCGGCATGGCCGCGGTCGTCGCGTTCATGCTGGCGGTCGGCTGGGCCACCGAGCGCGTCGCCGTGCGGCCGCTGGTCGAGCGCGGCGCGCCGCTGCTCGCGCCCATCCTGGCGCTGCTCGGCATGCTGGTGGTGTTCCGGGAGACCGTCTCGGTCAGCTTCCCGCCCGACCCGCACCCGGTGCCTTATCCGTTCGGCATCGGCTACCTGGAGATCGGCCCGGTGGGCGGCGCCTACCAGAGCTTCTTCATCATCGGCGTCACGGCAGCGGTGTTCATCGCGGTCTGGCTGTTCTTCGAGCGCACCACGGCCGGCAAGAGCTTCGAGGCGGTGGCCATCCACCGGCGCGCCGCCGCGCTCGTGGGCATCAACCTGTCGCGGGTGACGGCGCTGTCCTTTGCCGGCGGCGCGGGCGCGGCGGGGCTCGCCGGCCTGCTGGTGTCGCCCAACATCAGCGCGCACTATCTCATGGGCGTGCCGCTCGCCATCCAGGGCTTCACCGCGCTGGTGATCGGCGGCGTCGGGCGCGTGGAAGGCGCGCTGCTCGGCGGATTGCTGCTCGCTTTCGCCGAGCAGTTCATCGCGCGCTACGCGCCGATTCCCTCGGGCTACACCCAGGGCGTGCCGCTGCTTTTCCTGATGATCTTCCTGCTGGTGCGGCCCACGGGCCTGCTGAAGGCCAGGTCGTGAGCGCACTGCGCTGGCTGGGGGCCTTCGCCGTGCTCGCCGGGCTGCCGTTCTTCCTCGGCAGCTACTACAACGACGTGTATCGCAAGCTGCTGCTGTGGATCACGCTGGCGCTGAGCTACAACTTCCTGTTCGGCATCTGCGGGCAGGTGGCGTTCTCGCATTTCGCCTTCTACGGCGTCGGGGCGTACTCCATCGTCATCTTTCTGTTCCAGTTCGGCCTGCCGTTCCCGGTGGCCATCGTGCTCGGCGTGGCGCTGTGCGTGCTGGTGGCGCTGGCGGTGGCGATTCCGTCGACCCGGCTGGAAGGCTTCTACCTAGCGCTCGCCACGCTTGCGCTGGCGCAGCTGTTCGTGGTGGTGCTGAACGAGGGCGGCGCGGTCACCGGCGGCACCGGCGGGCTCGCCAACTACCAGTTGCCGGACATCTTCGGCGTGCGCATCAGCGGTCCCTGGTACTCCGCGGTGATCGTGGCCCTGCTGCTGGGCACTTACGCGCTGCTCTGGCGCCTGGACCGTTCCTGGTTCGGGCGCGCCTGCCGCGCGGTGCGCGACAACCCGGAAGCGGCGGCCGCCATGGGGGTGAACGTGGCGCGCACCAAGGTCATCGTGTTCACGCTGACCAGCGTGCTGGCCGGGGTCGCCGGCATGGTCTACGCGTTCGTCGACAACACGGTCAACCCGCCGATCTTCGGCCTGGACAACGCCTTCCTCATCCTGTTCATGGTGATCGTGGGCGGCGCCGGGCGCCACGCCGGCGCGGTGGTCGGCGCCACGCTGCTGTTCCTCATGCCGTTCTTCCTGTCTCCGCTCATCGGCCACCACCACGTGCTGGTGTTCGGCCTGCTGGTGGTGGCGGCGATCCTGGTCTGGCCTCGGGGGTTGATCGGGATCTACGATGAGGCGAGCAGATGGATTCGATCCTCCAGGTAAGGCATCTTACGAAGCGCTTCGGCGGCCTAACCGCCGTGTCGCGGCTCGACTTCGAAGTGCGCTCGGGCGAGATCCTCGGCGTCATCGGTCCCAACGGCGCCGGCAAGAGCACCACCTTCAACCTCATTGCCGGGGCGTACGGCGCGGACGAAGGCGAGATCCGCTTCGCCGGCGGCAACATCCTCGGGCTCCCGCCGCACGAGATCGCGGCGCGCGGCGTGATGCGCACGTTCCAGCACAACCGGCCGTTCCCCGGCATGCCGGTCATCGACAACGTGCTGGTCGGTGCTCATTCGCGCTTCACCAGCAGCTTGTGGAGGATTGCTTTCAACAGATCGGGCGAGGAAGAGCAACGGCGTCGCAAGCAGGCGGAGGAGCTGGTCGAGTTCGTCGGCCTGGGGGAGGCGCGGTCGGCCGACGTGGCGACACTGTCGTTCGGCCAGGGGCGCCTGCTCGAGATCGCGCGCGCGCTCGCGGGCGAGCCGCGCCTCATCCTGTTCGACGAGCCGGCGGCGGGTCTCACCCCGGCGGAGCTCGGGCGGCTCGCCGGCATCATCCAGGGCATCGCGCGGCGCGGCATCGCGGTGCTGCTCATCGAGCACGACATGCGCTTCCTGCTGCCGCTCGCGCAGCGCGTGGTGGTGCTCAACTTCGGCGCCAAGATCGCCGAGGGTCCGCCCGAGGCGGTGCGCGCGAATCCGAACGTCATGCAGGCCTATCTCGGCGATGCTGCGGCTGTCTGAGCTGCGGGCCTCGTATGGCGCCGCCCCGGTGCTGCACGGGGTTTCGATGCACGTGTCGCCCGGGGAGACGGTGGCGCTGCTCGGTCCCAACGGGGCGGGCAAGTCGACGCTGCTCGCCGCGATCACCGGGACGATTCGCCAGCGCAGCGGCCAGGTCCTGCTTGAATCCCGGAATCTCGTCCAAGAGCCCAGCCACCGCATCGTGCAGCGCGGCGTGGCCCTGGTGCCCGAAGGGCGCCTGGTCTTCGCACCCTTCAGCGTGGAGGACAACCTGCGCCTGGGCGCGATCCGCCTTCAGGGCGATGCCGGCGAGCGCTACCGCTTCGTCTACGGCCTGTTTCCCCGGCTGGAAGAGCGGCGTCGGCAGGCTGCCGGCACGCTGTCCGGCGGCGAGCAGCAGATGCTCGCCATCGGCCGCGCGCTCATGAGCGGTCCGCGCCTGCTGCTGCTGGACGAGCCGTTCCTCGGCCTCGCGCCGCTGGTGGTGGCGGAAATACGGCGCTCCCTCGAGGCGCTGCGGCGCAGCGGGCTCACGCTGCTGATCGTGGAGCAGAAGCTCGACATCGCGCTCGAGTTCGCGCAGCGCGCCTACGTGCTGATCAAGGGCGAAGTGGCGCTGGAGGCGGGCACCGGCGAGCTCGCGCGCCGCGCCGACCTGAAGGACCTGTATTTCTCGCTCGCCGCGTCGCGCAGGGCCTGATGCCGGTCGCCCTGGTCCTCGCCGCCGGCTTTCTCGTCCTGTTCGTCGGCGGCGGCGCGCGCTTTGCCATCGGCCTCACGTTCAAGCCGATGGTCGACGACCTGGGCTGGGCGCGCGGCGACCTCGGGCTCGCCGTCGGGATCTACATGGTGGTGTCGGCGTTCGCCACCTTCATCGCCGGCCGCCTGGCCGACCGGCTGGGGGCGCGCGCGCTGCTCGGCGCGGGCACCGTGCTCGGCGGCATCGGCATCGGGCTCATGAGCCTCGTGTCGGCGCCATGGCACGCGATGCTCCTCTACGGGCTGGTGTTCGCGATCGGCAACGGCGCCGCTTCGCTCACGACGGTCGGGGTGATGGTGACGCGCGCGGCGCCGCAGCGCGCCGGCCTGGCCAACGCGGCGGCCATCTCGGGGCAGAGCTTCGGGCAGCTGGTGATGATCGCGGCGCTCGCCGCGGTGCTGGCGCAGATCGGCTGGCGCTCGGTGTTCGTCTGGCTGGCCGCGGCCCACGTCGTGCTGATCCCGCTTTTCCTGTTCGCGCTGCCGGGCCGCGCGCAGCAGCCCGCGGCGCACGCGCCGCCCGCCGGAGACAGCCTGCGCAGCGCCGCGCGCACCCGGCAGTTCTGGCTGCTGCTCGTCATCTATGCGATTTGCGGGCTGCAGGATTTCTTCGTCGGCACGCACGTGGTGGCTTTCGCTCAGGACCGGGGAATGGACGCCCTGTTCGCGGGCAACCTGCTTGCCCTGATGGGGCTCACCGCGCTGGTCGGGGTGCTGGCGGCGGGGGCGGTCAGCGACCGCTCCGGCCCGGTGCTCGCCACCGCGGTGGCCTTCGCCGCGCGCATTGCGGTGTTCGGGCTGGTGGCGATCGACCAGTCGGCGGTGTCGGTGTCGATCTTCGCGCTGGTCTACGGCGCCACGTTCCTGGTGACCGCGCCGCTCACGGTGCTGTTCGTGCGCGAAAGCTTCGGCACGAAGCACCTGGGTGCGCTGACCGGGCTCGTCACGATGGTGCACCAGGTGTTCGGTGGCATCGGCGCCTACGGCGGGGCGCTCGCGTTCGACGCCACCGGGAGCTACGACGCCGCTTTCTACCTGGTGCTCGCCACCTCGGCCGTGGCGCTCGTGCTGACGCTGATGCTGCGCCGGCCTACTTCTTCGGCTGCATCCGCACGATCCAGTCCCTGAACCCGTTTAGCAGGTCGGTGAGGAACTTGCGCGTAGTGTCGTCGGTGAGCTTGCCCTGGGGGTCGAACTTGGTGTTCGCCATGCCGATGAACACCTCTGGCCGCGGCAGGGGATAGGCCCACAGCTGCGTCAGGATGCGGCGCAGGTCGTACTGCACCCGCGCCCCGCCGAGCGGGCCGGGCGCGGCAGCGGAAATGATCGCCACCGGCTTGTCCTGGAACACCTGGTTGGGCGCGCGCGAGGCCCAGTCGATGGCGTTCTTGAGCGGCGCTGGCACCGAGAAGTTGTACTCGGGCGAGGCCATCAGCACGCCGTCGGCCGCGGCGATCTCGCCGCGCAGGCGCTTGACCGGGTCGGGCATGCCGGCGTCCATGACGTCCTGGTTGTACATGGGGATGTCGGCGATGCTGGTGATGTGCAGCGTCATGCCCTGGGGCACGAGCTCGGTGCAGGCGCGCAGCGCCGCCATGTTGTAGGAGGCCTTGCGCAGGCTTCCGCAGATTCCGAGGATGTTCATGGGGCGCAGTCTAGCGGCTGGCGGGCAGGTGGGCGACCATGGTTTCGAGCCAGCGCGCATCGCCGGAAAGCGTGCGCAGCTCGGCGAGCGCTTCCTCCTGCGTCTGCCGCCAGCGCTCGATGACGCGCGGCTCGGCCTGGTTCTGGTGCGAGAACTCCAGGCGGATGCCGTTCGGGTCGTAGAAGTAGATCGACCAGGTATCGCTCCCGACGTTGATCGGGCCCAGCAGCGCAATAGCGTGCTGCTTCAGCCTCTTCAGCACTTCGTGAAATCTCTCTGTCGAAACCGCAAACGACACATGCTGCATCGCCGCGATGGCGTCGCGGTCGCCTTTCGGCTTGGCGCCTTTGGGCATCTCGAAGAACGCGAGCAGGGAGTCGCCGCCGGCGTCGAAGAAGTAGTGGCGCAGATTCTCGAACGGCGGGTTGCCGCGGTTGCCCGGACCGGTGCCCAGGCCGGGGGGCACCTTGAGCGCGTGGACCAGCGGCATGCCGAGCACGCCGACGTAGAAGTCCATGGTCATCTTCATGTCGTCGGTATTGAGGGCGAGGTGGTGCACCCCGCGGGACATCGGTGTCATCTTGCGGTCTAAGCTTTGTTGATATAGCCGTAAGCGAGGTTGCTGCGGTCGCCGCCGCGCTTCTCGTTGATCTCCTTGTCGAGGCTGGTCGCCTCGTCTTTCAGCACTTCATAGACGGGCTGGGCGCTCTTGCCATAGACCTTCTTGGCCAGCCGGGCGCCGATGTCCTTCACGCGCGCCTCGAACTCCTTCTGCTGCGGCGACTGCGGCGAGGGCTCCGCGCCGGACAGCTTTTCCAGCTCCTCCGGGGTGAGCAGGCTCATTGCCGGACTCCTCCTTTGATTCCTGGCGAAAGAGCATCGTATTCCTGGCCCCGCGGTGGGTAAACTGCTGCGATGAAACTGCCGCAGCGCGACATTCCGACCACGCATTCGCAGCAGGACACGCTCTGGGGCAGCGATGCCATCGCCGCCATGCTGCGGGCGCTCGACATTCCCTACCTTGCGCTCAACCCCGGCGCCAGCTACCGGGGGCTGCACGACAGCATCGTGAATTACCTGGGCAACGAGCGGCCGCAGATGCTGCTCTGCCTGCACGAAGAGTCGGCGGTCGCCATCGCCCACGGCTTCGCCCGGGCCTGCGGGCGGATCATGGGCGTGGTGCTGCACTCCAACGTCGGGCTGATGCACGGCTCGATGGCCATCTTCAATGCCTGGTGCGACCGCGTACCGATGCTCGTGCTGGGGGCCACCGGCCCCTGGGACGCGGCGCGCCGGCGGCCGTGGATCGACTGGATCCACACCGCCTCCGACCAGGGGGCGCTGGTCCGCGACTACACCAAGTGGGACAACCAGCCGGCCTCGGTGCCGGCCGCCTACGAGGCCCTGCTGCGCGCGGTCCAGATCGCCGGCACCGCGCCGCGCGGCCCGACCTACGTCAACCTGGACGCGGCGCTGCAGGAAGCGAGGATCGGCGCGCTGCCGCCGCTCCCGGATGTGGCGCGGTACGGGGCGCCCGCCCCGGTGTTCCCCGATAAAGACGTGGTTTCGAAAGCCGCCGAACTGCTTTCCGCCGCCCGGTCGCCGGCGATCCTGATGGGCCGCGTGAGCCGCAGCGAAGATGCCTGGCGGGCGCGCATCGCCTTGGCCGAGAAACTGCAGGCCAAGGTGTTCACCGACATCAAGGCCGCCGCTGCCTTTCCTACCGACCACCCGCTGCACGCCGCGCCGCCGGCGACCTTCCCGGACGGCCGGCTGCTGCGCGACGCCGACGTGATCCTGTCCCTCGACTGGATCGATACCGCAGGCACGCTCAAGGCCGCCTGGGGCGACGCACCGGTGACGGCAAAGGTGATCCGCGTGTCGTGCG
The DNA here is from genome assembly GCA_036374055.1 of Burkholderiales bacterium. GTDB lineage: Bacteria > Pseudomonadota > Gammaproteobacteria > Burkholderiales > SG8-39 > SCGC-AG-212-J23. The sequence goes on along the minus strand of DASUUN010000456.1, from coordinate 1,426 downwards.
ACGCGCACGTGCATCGCGGCTGGAGCATGGACTACCAGGGACTGCCGCCCGCCGACGTTTACATGATGTGCGAGCCGGATGTGGCCGTCCCGCTTCTGGTCGACGCCGTGCGCTCCAGGCCGCAGGCGGCTCCGCCTTCCAAGGAAATTGCCGAAGGAAAGGACGAGGTGGTGTCGATCCGGGCGCTGGCGCGCGCCTTGAACGAGCTCACCGCGGGCATGGAGGTGTGCATCGCGAAGCTGCCGCTGGGCTGGAACGGCGCCTACCGCCACTTCCGCCACCCGCTCGACTACCTGGGCGGGGACGGCGGCGGCGGGGTGGGCGCCGGGCCGGGACTGACGGTGGGCGCGGCGCTCGCGCTCAAGGGCAGCGGCCGCATGGTGGTCGGCATCCTGGGCGACGGCGACTTCCTGATGGGCAACACGGCGCTGTGGACGGCCACGCACTACAAGCTTCCCTGCCTCATCCTGGTGGCCAACAACCGCTCCTTCTACAACGACGAGCTGCACCAGGAGCGCGTGGCGAAGGAGCGCGGCCGGCCGGTGGAGAACAAGTGGATCGGCCAGCGCATCGACGAGCCGGACATCGACCTCGCGATGATGGCGCGAGCCCAGGGAGCCGAAGGGGTCGGGCCTGTCAGGGAACTCGCGCAACTCCGGCCGGCTATTCAGGAAGCTATTCAGAAAGTACAGGGCGGCGCAGTCTGCGTCGTGGACGTGCGCGTGGTGCCGGGCTACGACAGCAACATGAGCGGGGCGCCCGCCACGGCAGCGAGGCGCTGACTGCCGTCGGCGCTCGCGTACCGCGACTTCCGCTGGCTGTGGGCCGGGTCGCTGTTTTCCTGGTCCAGCCAGTGGATCCAGCAGGCCGCGCTCGGCTGGGTGGTGTACGAGATCACCGGCTCGGGCGCGCTGCTCGGCGCGGTGATGGGCGCGCGCGCCATCCCCTTGTTCCTGCTGGCGCCGCTGTCCGGCGTGGCAGCCGAGCGCTACGACCGGCGCTGGCTGCTGCAGGCGAGCCAGGCATTCGCCGCGGCAGTCTCGCTCGCCTTCGGCGCCGCGCTCGCGCTCGACAGGGTCAGCGTCTGGATGCTGTTCGCTTTTACGGTGCTGATGGGCTCGTCGAACGCGCTCGATCGGCCGGCGCGGCTCACCACCGCGTTCGAGCTGGTGGCGCGCGAGGATGCGGTCAAGGCCGTCGCTCTGAACACCATGGGCTTTTCCATGATGAGAATCTTCGGCCCGGCGGCGGCCGGCTACCTCATCGGCTGGTTCGGCGCCGCGGGTAGCTTCTTCATCCAGGGGGTGCTCTATGCCGCCTCCGCCGCCATGGTGCTGATGGTGGCGTTCCCGCCGCGGCGCCCGGCGGCGCCGGGCCGCTCGGCGTTCGCCGACATGCTCGAAGGGCTGCGCTTCGCCACGGGCGA
>DASUUN010000455.1:0-6284 GCA_036374055.1 Burkholderiales bacterium | reverse complement strand
GGCCGCGGCGAGCGCGAGCCGCTCGTGCCGACCGCCGACGGCGTGGACGAGCCGCGCAATCGGCGCGTCGAAATCAGCGTCCGCTAGGACCAGCGCAGCGCGAGCAGCGTGAGGTCGTCGGAGGCGCTCGCGTCGCCGACGAAGCGCTTCACGTCGTCGCGCACCGCAGCCGTGATGTCCTGCGGGCCGACCTCGGCGGGAAGCGCCCTGAGCACGGCTTCCAGGCGCCGCACGCCGTAGAGCGCGCCCGAGGGGTCCATGGCCTCGGTCACCCCGTCGGTCACCGCGCACAGCCATTCTCCCGGCGCAAGCTGCAGGGTCTCCGTGGCGAACGGGAATTTCTCCGGCACGCCGATCGGCGGCCGTCCCGCGGTGGGCAGGCGCTCCAGCAGCCCGCCGGGCCGGCGCACGAAAGGCGGCTCGTGGCCGGCATTGCTGTACTCCAGGCGCCCGCTCGCCGGGTCGAGGCGCGCCGCGAACACCGTGACGAAGAACGTCTCGGGGTTGTCGCGCTCGATCTCGGCGGCGGCGCGCTCCAACGACAGGCCGGGGGCGCCGCCGGCGCTGATGGCCGCCGCCTTGATGGTGGCCTTGCACAGCGCCATGAAAAGCGCGGCGGGCATGCCTTTCCCCGACACGTCGGCGACCACGAGGAACAGCCGCCCGTCGTCCAGCTTGAAGCAATCGTAGAAGTCACCGCCCACGCTCAACGCCGGCTCCACCATTGCACGCAGCGTGAAATCGCGCTCCCGCTCGAACAGTACGGCCGGGTCCGGCAGCAACCCCATCTGGATGCGCCGCGCGGCCTGCAGCTCGCCCGCCGAGCGTGCCGCCGCTTCGCGCAGCTGCCGGCGCTGCCGGTCCGCCTCCGAAAGCGTGCCGGCCAGCAGCACCGCGAACACCACCGTGAGCCCGAGGCTCGGCCAGACCGCGTCGAGCAGCAGGCCGTCGGCGAGGAACGCACCGATCCCGGCACCTATCAGCAGCACCAGGAGGCTGAAGAACGTGCCGACGGACACCCGTACGCGCACCGAGGGCACGAGCGCGACGAGCAGCGCTGCGCCCAGCGCGAGCAGCGCGAGCTCCAGCCACAGCGCCCAGGCGGGGCGCACCAGGTAGGCGGCGTCGAAAATCTGCTCGATGAGCTGCGCATGCAGCTCGACGCCGGGCACCTGCTCCCCCAGGGCGGTGACCTTGTAGTCGAGCAGGCCGACCCCGGTGACGCCCAGCAGCACCAGCCGCCCGCTGAGCAGATCGGGGTGGGTGCGACCGGCGAGCACGTCGGCCGCGGACACGAAACGCGCCGGGTCGTGGCGGCTGTACCGCAGCCAGACCGAGCCGTCGGCCTGCATCGGCACCTGGGCGTCGGCGAACGACACGTGGTGCAGGCCGCCCGCGCTCCGGCTGACGCCGAAGCCGGCCGCGCCGCTCGCCACGCGCCACATCTCCAGGGAAAGCGCCGGCACGATGGTTCCGTCGATTCGCGCGAGCAGCGGCACGCGGCGCACGACCCGGTCTCCGGCGTCGGCGCTGATCAGCCCGCGTCCCGCGGCGGCGTGGTCGATGAGCGGCACGTTGCCCAGGTGCCCCGGGAATTGGCGCAGCGTCGGCGCGGGCGCGCTGCGCACCAGCACCGGGGCCGAGGCGGGCGGCGCGGGAAAGCGCGCATCGCTGGCCTCGAGCCCGGCGACCGCCACCACCACTCGCGCGGTGCGCATTGCCCGTGCGAGGCGGGCGTCGTTCCCGGGGACCGCCTGCAGCCGAGCGGCGAGGTCGGTGGGCAGGTCGGGCACGAGATGCGCGACCGCCGAGGGCGAGAACCGGTCCGATTCGGGAAACAGCAGGTCGAAGCCGATCGCCGCCGGCTCGTGCGCCGCGATGCTCTCCACGAGCTGCGCCACCTGCGTGCGCGGCCAGGGCCACTGGCCGAGCTGCGCGAGCGAGCGCTCGTCGATCTCCACGATGGTCGCCGGCGCGCTCCTGCGCTCGCGCGGGAACATGCGCTGGTAGGCGTCGAAGCCGTTCTCACGCAGCGAGCGCACGCTGGGCGGCGTGGAGGCGACCAGCGCGAGAACCAGGAGGATGAGCGTGACCGCGACGAGGCGGGCGCGGCTCAGAGATCGATCTCCAGGCCGTCGTAGGCGGCGACCACCTCCAGACGGTGCCCGTTGCGCGTGAGCTCCTCGAGCCGGCGCGTCTCCTGCAGGATGCGCTCGATCGCCCGGTCGTCGTTCGCCGGCTCGTGGTGGAAGAGGGCGAGCATCTTCGCGCGCGCCATCTGGCACAGCTCAACGCCGACCACGTTGCTCGAATGGCCCCAGTCGGCCTTCACGGAAACCGCCTCGGCGAGCGAGTACATGGCGTCGAACACCACCAGGTCGGCCTCGCGGAAGAACTCGGTGATGCGCTCGGTCTCCTTGCGGTCCTGCAGCCTGTGCTCCGAATCCGTGGTGTAGACGAAGCTCCTGCCGCCGGACTCGATGCGAAAGCCGTAGGAGTCGCCGGAATGGAACTGGCGGGCGGGGGTGACGCGCACCCCGGCGAGGTCGTGCGATTTTCCGGGGATCAGGCGCACGAACTCGATGTCCGCGGCGAGCTGGTCGAACGGCACCGGAAAGCAGGGCGGCTCCTGCTGCATGCGCAGCGCCTGCTCGAGCGCACCATGGCAGCCGTAGATGCGGATGCGGTTTCCAGGGACGTAGGCCGGCCCCAGGAAGGGGAAGCCCATGATGTGGTCCCAGTGCATGTGGGACATGAGGATGTGAATCGTCGCCTTGCGGCCCGACTGGCGTGCGAGCACGTGGGCGCCGAAAGGGCGCGCGCCGCTGCCCATGTCGCACACGAAGTACTCGTCGGGCGCCTCGCCGGCGGGCATGAACTCGACGCAGGAGGAATGCCCGCCGTAGGTGTGGCTGAGCGGGAAGTCGAGCTGGCGCTCGACGAACTCGCAGGCCTTCTCGAGCGTGTCGAGCTGCCTGCCGTGCGCCTGCACCAGTACCTGCGCGAGCCGGTCGCGCAGGTCGCGCCAGGTGAGCGACACCGGCATCGAGCCGCGGGTGCCCCAGAAGCGCACGCGCATCGGCGGCGCTAGCCCTTGTCGAAAGCCGCGGCTGCCGGCGCGGAAATGGAGGCGAGCGCCTCGCGCACCGAGGCGTGGATCTCGAACAGCATGTTGAAGCGGCTGATCTGGAAGATCTCCGCCACCACCGGCCGCAGCGCGGCCAGCACCACTTTGCCGCCCTGGTTGCGGGCTTCCCGGGCCGCGAGCATGAAGCAGCGCAAGCCGGCCGAGGAGATGTACTCCAGCCCCGACAGGTCGAGCACGATGCCGCGGCCCTCGCGGGCGCCGCTGTCGATGTGCGGCTGCAGGCCGGCGCGGAAGGCGTCGCAGTTGTCGTGGTCGAGCCGCCCGGCGGGGGCGATGACCAGGGTGTCGGCGTAGGTGTTGGAGGTCAGTTTCATCTTGTGGTGGCCGCAAGGACGCAGCGCTATTCTAGAATGCATTGGGAGGACTTGCTTTGCCGCTCGCGGCCTTCAATTTCAACCGCTGGATCGACGAGCACGCGCACCTGCTCAGGCCCCCGGTCGGCAACCAGCTGGTGTTCCGCGAGGCCGAGGACCTCATCGTCCAGGTGGTCGGCGGCCCCAACGTGCGCACCGACTACCACGACGACCCCTACGAGGAGTTTTTCTTCCAGCTGCGCGGCGACATGGTGCTGAAAGGCATCGAGAACGGCCGGCCGGTGGACATCCCGATCCGCGAAGGCGAGGTGCTGCTGATCCCCGGGCATTTCCGGCATTCGCCGCAGCGGCCGGCCGGGTCGGTCGGCCTGGTGGTGGAGAAGATCCGGCCGCGCGACGTCGACGACGCCTTCGAGTGGTATTGCCCGCGCTGCTGGGCGCTGGTGCACCGCGTAGGGGTGAACGTGCAAAACATCGTCACGGACCTGCCGCCACTGTTCGAGGCGTTCTATTCCGGCAAGCGGCAGTGCCCGCAGTGCGGGCACATTCACCCCGGCCGCGGATGAAGGTGCAGCAGTTCAAGCGGGCGGCGCAGCGCCTTTTCGAGGCCCACGAGCGGCGCGAGCGCTTCGCGCCGCTGCCAACCGAGCTCGCGCCGAAGACCGGGGAGGAAGCTTACGCCATCCAGGACGCGTTCCTCGCGCTGCGCGCGCAGAAGCTCGGGGCGATCGTCGGGTACAAGGTCGCGCTCACCAGCCCGCAGATGCGCAAGTTCGTGGGCGTCGACGAGCCGCAGGCCGGCGCGATCCTCGAAGCGACGCTGATGCGCACGCCGGCGCGCGTGCGCGCGGCCGATTACTGCCGCCTGCTGGTCGAGTTCGAGATCGCGGTCGAGATGGCCGGCGACCTGCCGGCCGCCGACGCGCCGTTCCAGCGCGAGCGCGTGGCGGGCGCGGTCGGCGCGGTCATGCCGGCACTGGAGCTCGCCGACGACCGCAACGCCGACTACGCCGAGCTGCGCAAGCATCCGTTCGAGCTGATCGCGGACAACGCGTGGAACGAGGGCGCGGTGCTCGGCGTCCCGGTGAAGCAATGGCAGGGCCTCGACCTGGGCGCTGCGCGCGGCGTCGCCACGATCAACGGCCAACCCGCCGGCGAGGGCCGCGGCGCCGACGCGCTGGGGCATCCGTTCGACGCGGTCGCCTGGATCGCGGACCACCTCGCCGCGCACGGCCGCGGCCTGCTGCGCGGCGACGTGGTCATCACCGGCAGCCTGATCACCACCAAGTTCGCCGCTGCGGGCGACTTCTTCCGCTTCGCGGTCGACGGGCTCGGCGAGGTCGAGCTGCGCGTCGACTGAACGCGAAAGGAAGATGAACACGAGCGGCAGCTGCAGCTCGTAGAGGCGCTAAAGCGTCAGGGTGCCGACGCTCGTGCCGCCGCACACGTACAGCACCTGGCCGGTGACGAAGCCCGCGTCCCGGTGCGCGAAGAACAGCACCGCGCGCGCGACGTCGCCCGGCTGCCCTAGCCGCTTCACCGGGATCGCCTGCGCGATGCGCTCCACCTGCGGGCTGCCCTCGGGCACGATGCCGTGGAAATTGGCCGTCTTGACCGGCCCTGGCGCCACCACGTTGACCGTGATGCCCTGCGGCGCGAGCTCCAGCGCCCAGGTGCGCGCCATGCCGAGCATGGCCGCCTTGGTCGCGGAGTACGCGGTGCGCGTGGGCAATCCCAGCACCGCGCGCGAGGACACCAGCACCACTCGCCCGTAGCCCGCCGCCTTCATCGCCGGCAGCGCCGCCTGCGTCAGCAGGATGGCCGCCGACAGGTGCAGGTTCACGAGCGCGTTGACATCCTCGAGCTTCACGTCCGGGAGCAGGGCGGGGCGGATCACGCCGGCGTTGTGGATCACCGTCGTGACGGCGTGGCTCTTCGAAATCTCCTCGGCTGTCCGCCGCGTCGCTTCCGTGTCCGTCAGGTCGACGTTCTTGAAGTGCAGCTTTGCATTCCGGAGGGGGCTCGCCTGGATGTCCAGCGAGATCACCTCGTAGCCCGCTTCAAGGAGCCTCTCGACGACCGCCAGCCCGATTCCGGCACTGCCGCCGGTGACGACCGCGACGTTCACAGGAATAGCTGGATCGACGGCAAGGCCGCGTCGCAGTTCAGGATGTCCACGCGCTTCAGGCGGATGCGCAGCGCGCCGGGGGACCCGACCAGCGTATGCCACGCCGTGGCGGCGTAGCGCTGCGAGTCGTCGCCGCGCGTCTCGGTGTAGATGAACTGGGTGCGCGTCAGGTACTCGCCGCGCGCCGGGTCGCGCTTTTCGACCTCGGGCGTCTGCAGCAGGTGGTGGCAGCGGCTCGCCGGCTTCTGCGAATAGGCGAGGGGGCTCTTCAGCCGCTCGATGCGCAGCTGCAGCAGCAGCTTGTCCTCGTAGGCGAGGGAGTTGTGGTTGAGGGGATCGGTCTGGCCGGGCGCCGCCGGCACCCAGTAGTAGGCATCGTCCGCGAAGAGGTCGTACCACTCCTCGAAGCGCCTCTCGTCGATCAGGCGCGCCTCGCGCACCACGAAGCGGACCAGCTCGTCGTCGGCGACCTGCGTCATGCGGGCAGCATGAACTCGCGCCACGCGCGGAACTGGTTGCGCATCGAGATATCGCTGGTTCCATTCGCCGTGACCTCGGGCGCGCCGATCTCGGCCGGGTCGAAGTTGCGGTGCAGGCTCACCCATTCGTTGACGTCGGCGGCGAGCCCCTCCTGGATCGACCGGTAGCAGTGCAGGTCGTCGTGCCCGACCACCGACATCGGCGAGTTGATCAG
>DASUUN010000454.1:0-8441 GCA_036374055.1 Burkholderiales bacterium | reverse complement strand
GATCGGTCCGGATACCTGGCTGTCTACGATTTCGAACATGCGTTTTCTCCTTGCCGGTTAAAAATTGCGTTGAAACCACTCCCTCATGCGCGCGAGCACCGCCTTCACCGACCCGCTCTGGCGCGAAAGCTGTCCGTGCTGCACCTGCGAAGCGCCCTCCGTCAGCAGCCCCGCCGCGGTGGCGTAGCGCGGATTGCGCACCACTTCGGCGAGCCCGCCCTGGTATTTCGGCAGCCCCAGGCGCACCGGCATGTGGAAGATCTCTTCGCCGAGCTCCACCATGCCTTCCATCGTCGAGGAGCCACCAGTGAGCACCACGCCGCTCGACAGCAGCTCCTCGAACCCTGATTCGCGCAGCACCTGCTGCACCAGCGAGAAAAGCTCCTCGGCGCGCGGCTCTATCACCTCCGCCAGCGTCTGGCGCGACATGGTGCGCGGCGCGCGCTCGCCGATGCCGGGCACCTCGATCATCTCGTTGGGGTCGGCGAGCTGCCGCAGCGCCACGCCGTGGCGGGTCTTGATGGCCTCGGCATCCGCGGTCGGCGTGCGCAGCGCCATGGCGATGTCGTTGGTGATCTGGTCGCCGGCGATGGGGATCACCGCGGTGTGCCGGATGGCGCCGTGGGTGAAGACCGCGATGTCTGTGGTGCCGCCGCCGATGTCGAGCAGGCACACCCCGAGGTCTTTTTCGTCCTCGGACAGCACGGCGCGCGACGAGGCGAGCGGCTGCAGGATGAGATCGTTCACCTCGAGGCCGCAGCGGCGCACGCACTTGATGATGTTCTGCGCCGCCGAGACCGCGCCGGTGACGATATGCACCTTCACTTCCAGCCGTACGCCCGACATGCCAATCGGCTCGCGCACGTCCTCCTGACCATCGATGATGAACTCCTGGCGCAGCACGTGGAGGATCTGCTGGTCGGTGGGGATGTTGACCGCGCGCGCGGTGTCGATCGCCCGGTCGACGTCGAGCGCGCTCACCTCGCGATCCTTGATCGCCACCATCCCGGTGGAGTTGAAGCTGCGGATGTGGCTGCCGGCGATGCCGACGAAGGCCGAGCCGATCTTGCAGTCGGCCATCAGCTCCGCTTCCTCGAGCGCGCGCTGGATTGCGGCGACGGTCGCCTCGATATTCACCACCACGCCTTTCTTCAGCCCCTTGGACTCGTGCCCGCCCATGCCCAGGATCTCGAACGAGCCGTCCGGACGCAGCTCGGCCACCAGGCAGGCGACCTTGGAGGTGCCGATGTCCAGTGCCACGATGAGGTCTTTGTTCTCCCTCGCCATCGCCTCAGCCGCTCCGTTCCGGCACGCGCAGCGCGAAGCCGTTGGGGTAGCGCAGGTCGACGTACTCGTGCTTGCGGGCGCCGCGTTCGATGGTGCCGGCATAGATCTCGACGAACCTGCGCAAGCGCGACTCGGCCGCGTCGGCGTCGCGACCGAGCATGATGTGCAGCCCGCTCGACAGCCGCAGCTGCCAGGCGTAGCGCGGCGTCAGCACCACGCGCTCCAGCTCGGCGCCGAGCGGCGCCACCACGCCCGAGAACCGGGCGTAGCGCTGCGCCACCTCGTGCTCGGCACCGGCGGGCCCGAAGAACCGGGGCAGCTCGGCGTCCGTGGGGGCGTAAAAGCGCTCTCCGTAACTGTTGATCAGTGCATCGTCGCCCCAGCGCGCCAGAGCGACGTGCTCCTCCAGCGCCACTTCGAGGCGATCGGGCCAGACGCGGCGCACCGACGCACGCCGCACCCACGGCAGCTCCTCGAGCGCGGCACGCAGCTCGGCTGGCGCCACGGCGAAAAAGTTGCCGCCGATGCGCCCCTGGGTCGCCGCCTCAATCTCCCGCTTGGTGGTCTTCTGCAGAGCGTGCGCGATGTCGATGTGCGTGACCGGGAACCAGGGCGAGCGCACGAGCAGCACCGCCCCTGCGACGGCGAATGCGAGCGCCGCCACGCCCACGAGTGCGCCCGCCGCCATGTTCAAAATGCGGGGGTTATCCCACATGAGCACCCTCCAGGATCTTGACGCACAGGTCTTCGTAGGACAGCCCCACGGCACGCGCCGCCATGGGCACGAGCGAGTGGTCGGTCATGCCGGGAGAGGTATTCACCTCGAGCAGGAAAGGCCGGCCGCGGCGGTTCAGCATCAGGTCCACGCGTCCCCAGCCGGTGCAGCCGAGCGAGCGGAAGGCCGCGAGGCACAGCTCCTGCAGCTCCTGCTCCTTTCTTGCCGGCAGGCCACAGGGAACGATGTAGCGTGTGTCGTCGGCGAGGTACTTCGCCTCGTAGTCGTAGAAGTCGCGCGGTGTCTCGAGCTTGATGAGCGGCAGCGCCTGCTCGCCCAGGATGGCGCCGGTGAGCTCCATGCCGTCCACGAATTGCTCGGCAATCACCACGCGGTCGTACTTCGCGGCCAGCCGGTAGGCCTCTTCCAGCTTGGCGGCCGCGCGCACCTTGGACATGCCGATCGAGGACCCTTCGCTCGCCGGCTTGACCATCAGCGGCACGCCCAGCCTGCGCGCCACGATCCGGAAGTTGGTGTCCTCGCCCAGCAGCTCGTAGGCGGGGCTCGGCAGCTTCTCCGCGCCCCAGAGCCGCTTGGTGCGCAGCTTGTCCATCGCCAGCGCGGAGGCGAGCACGCCGCTGCCCGTGTAGGGAATGCCCAGCCATTCGAGGATCCCCTGCACGGTGCCGTCCTCGCCGAAGCGCCCGTGGAGGGCGATGAAGGCGCGCGCGTACTTCTCCTTCTGCAGGTCCTCGAGATTTCGTTGCGCCGGATCGAAGGCATGCGCGTCGACGCCGCGGCTGCGCAGCGCCGTCAGCACCATGCCGCCGCTCTTGAGGGAGACCTCGCGCTCGGCCGACCTGCCTCCGAGCAGCACGGCAACTTTGCCGAAACTCATGCCGGCTCCCCCACGATGCGAACCTCCGGGACGAGGTGCACGCCGGCCTTTTCAGCAACGATTCTCCTGACTTCGAGGATCAGCCACTCGATGTCGGCGGCGCTCGCCGACCCGTCCGGATTGACGATGAAATTGGCGTGCTTCTCCGAGACGCGCGCGCCGCCGCGCTGCAGCCCCTTCAGCCCGCACGACTCGATCAGCCGCGCCGCATGGTCCCCCGGCGGATTGCGGAACACGCTACCGGCGTTCGGCAGCTGCAGCGGCTGGGTGGCGATACGCCTGGCGAGGAGCTCCTTGATCCGCTTGCGCGAAGCCTCGCCGTCGCCGGGCAGCAGCGCGAAGTACGCGGCCACGAACCACTCCTCCCCGGGCGGGCGGCAGTGGCGGTAGGCTATGTCGAAATCACTCCTCGGTCTTTCACGGAGCCGGCCGCCGCGATCGAGGGTCACCGCGCGCGCCACGATGTCCCAGGTTTCGCTGCCGTAGCAGCCGGCGTTCATGGCGAGGGCCCCGCCCACGGTGCCCGGGATGCCCGCCATGAACTCGGCGCCGGACAGATGGTTCAGCGCGGCAAAGCGCGCCACCTTGGGGCTGGCCACGCCGGCCTGGGCGTACACCAGGCCGTCGCGCATCTCCGGCGCGAGCTTCGCCTGGTGCATCAGGACAACCGTGCCGCGGAAGCCGCCGTCGCGCACCAGCAGGTTGGACCCCAGGCCCAAGAACAGGAGCGGTTCTTTTTCGGGAAGCGAACGCAGGAACGCGGCCAGGTCCGACACATCCCGCGGCACGTAAAACCGATCCGCGTGCCCCCCGGCGCGCCAGCTCACGTGTCGCGCCATCGGCTCCTTGAAGTAGAGGGCTTCGGCCATGTTCATAGAAGCTGCGCGGGTACGTTGCCGATGGAGCCTGCGCCCATCGTCAGCACGACATCGCGATCCAGCGCGACGCGGCGGATGGCGTCGGGCAGGTCGGCGATGTCCTCGACGAAAACCGGCTCCACCGCGCCGGCCACGCGCACGGCGCGCGCGAGCGAGCGGCCGTCGGCGGCGACGATCGGCGCCTCGCCCGCCGGGTAAACCTCGGCGAGCAGCACCGCGTCCGCGGTGGACAGGACCTTCACGAAGTCCTCGAACAGGTCGCGCGTGCGGGAGTAGCGGTGCGGCTGGAATGCGAGCACGATGCGCCGCCCGGCGAAAGCGCCGCGCGCCGCTTCCAGCGTGGCCGCCATTTCCGCCGGATGGTGGCCATAGTCGTCGACCAGGGTGAAGCGCCCGCCGCCGGCGAGCGCGATATCGCCGTAGCGCTGGAAGCGGCGGCCGACGCCGTGGAACTCGGCCAGGGCCTTGAGGATTGCCTGGTCCTTCACGCCGAGCTCCGTGGCGACCGCGATGGCCGCGAGCGCATTGAGCACGTTGTGCTGCCCCGGGAGGTTGAGCACGACATCGAGCGGCGCGGCGCCGTCCCGGTGCGCGCGAAAGCGCATGCGCCCGGAATCGTGGCGGATGCCCTCGGCGCGCACGCTCGCATCGAGCCCGGTGCCGTAGGTGATCACCGGCTTGGCGACCGCCGAAGCGATCTCGCGCACGCTGGCGTCGTCCGCGCACAGGATCGCGCTGCCGTAGAACGGCAGGTTCTGCAGGAACTGCACGAACGCCTGCTTCAGCTTCTCGAAGTCGTGGCCGTAGGTGCTCATGTGGTCGGCGTCGATGTTGGTCACCACCGCCATGACCGGCTGCAGGTGCAAGAAAGAGGCGTCCGACTCGTCGGCCTCCACCACGATGAAATCTCCCGCGCCCAGGCGCGCGTTCGAGCCGGCGGCGGTCAGGCGCCCACCGATGACGAACGTGGGGTCGAGCCCGCCCTCGGCGAGCACGCTCGCCACCAGGCTGGTCGTGGTGGTCTTGCCGTGCGTCCCCGCGATGGCCACGCCCTGCTTCAGCCGCATCAGTTCGGCCAGCATCAGCGCCCGCGGCACCACCGGGATGCGCTGCTCGCGCGCCGCCACGACCTCCGGGTTGTCCTCCTGCACCGCAGTGGACACGACCACCGCATCCGCGCCGCTCACGTGCTGCGGCTTGTGCTTCAGGAAAACCTGCGCTCCCAGGCCGGCGAGCCGCCGGGTGGCGGCGTTCTCTGCCAGGTCCGAGCCGCTGACCTGGTAGCCCTGGTTCACCAGCACCTCGGCGATGCCGCTCATGCCGGAGCCGCCGATGCCGACGAAGTGGATACGCCGGACCTTGTGCTTCACCGCGCTATCTCCATGCAGCGCTGCGCGACGATGCGCGCCGCGTCCGGCTTGCCAAGCGCGCGCGCGTTGCGCGCCATGTCGAGCAGCCTGGGCCGGTCCAGCGACTGGATCAGCCGGGCGAGCTTCTCGGCGGTGAGCTCCTTCTGCTGCACCAGGACTGCGGCGCCGGCCTCGGCGAGGAAGCGCGCGTTCGCCGTCTGGTGGTCGTCCACCGCGAAGGGAAACGGCACCAGGATGCTCGCCATGCCGCCGGCGGAGAGCTCGGCGACGGTGACGGCGCCGGCGCGGCAGATGACCAGGTCCGCCTCGGCGTAGCGCCGCGCCATGTCGTCTATGAACGCGATCAGATCCCCTTGCGCCCCGGCCTGCGCGTAGTGTTTTCTCAGGGCTTCGAGGTGCTTCTCGCCCGACTGGTGGACGACGAGCGGCTTGTCCTTCAGCAGGGCGATCGCCTTCGGCAGCGCCTCGTTCAGGGCCTGGGCACCCAGGCTTCCGCCGACGACGAGGATGCGCAGCGGCCCGTCCCGCCCCTGGAAACGCGCTTCCGGCGGCGCGATTGCGGCGATCTCGGCGCGCACGGGATTGCCGGTCCATTCGGCGTCCTTCAACGCGCCGGGAAAGGCGACCATCACCTTGTCGCTGACCGTCGAGAGCACGCGGTTGGCGAGGCCTGCGATGGCGTTCTGCTCGTGCAGCGCGAGCGGCCGGTTCAGCAGCGAGGCCATCATGCCGCCCGGAAAGGCGACGTAGCCCCCCAGGCCGAGCACCACGTCCGGAGCGATGCGGCGCAGGTGGCGGGCGCTCTCCCAGAACGAAAGCAGCAGGTTCGCCGGCAGCAGTAGTTTCTGCAGCAGGCCCTTGCCGCGCGCCGCGCGCGCGCGAATCCACGCGGTGCGGTAGCCGCGCGGCGGCACCAGGCGCTCTTCCATCCCGCCGCGCGCCCCCATCCAGACGACGTCCCACCCCGCCGCGCGCATCTCCTCGGCCACCGCCAGACCGGGAAAGATGTGGCCGCCGGTGCCGCCCGCCATGATGAGGATCGTCTTCATGCGTTCAACCCTCGGGTGAGCTGACGGTTTTCCCAGTCGATGCGCAGCAGGATGGCGAGCGCCACGAAGTTCACTACCAGCCCGGAGCCGCCATAGCTCATGAGCGGCAGGGTCAGGCCCTTGGTGGGCAGCAGGCCCATGTTGACGCCCATGTTGATCAGGGCCTGGAAGCCGATCCAGATGCCGATGCCCTGCGCCGCGAGCGCCGCGAAATGACGCTCGTGCTGCGTCGCCTGGCGGCCGATGGCGAATGCGCGCGCGACGATCCAGACGAAGCAGCCGATCACCAGCGCGACCCCCATGAAGCCGAGCTCCTCGGCGATCACCGCTAGCAGGAAGTCGGTATGCGCCTCGGGGAGATAGAAAAGCTTCTCGATGCTCGCGCCGAGGCCCACCCCCAGCCACTCGCCCCGGCCGAAGGCGATCAGCGAGTGCGACAGCTGGTAGCCGCGGCCGAAGGCGTCGGCCCAGGGATCCATGAAGCCGAAGATGCGCTGCATCCGGTACGGCGAGGACAGCACCAGCAGCGCGAACCCGAGGGCCAGCATGCCGCCCAGCGCCGCGAAGTGCCGACCGTTCATGCCGCCGAGGAACAGGATACCGAAGGCAGTCACGGCGATGACCACGAAGGCGCCGAAATCCGGCTCGCGCAGCAGCAGCCATGACACCAGCAGCATGACCCCGAGCATCGGCAGCAGGCCCTTCTTGAAGCTTTTCATCACGGCGTGCTTGCGCACCGTGTAATCGGCCGCGTACAGCACCGCCGCGAGCTTCATCGCCTCGGAAGGCTGGATGCTCGCCATGGGTACGTCGAGCCAGCGGCGCGCGCCGTTCACCTCGCGGCCGATGCCCGGAAGCAGCACGAGCACCAGCAGCCCGACGCAGCCGGCGAACGCCCAGGGGGCCGCGATCTGCCAGAAACGCACCGGCGCGAGAAACACCGCGATCGCCGCCGCCATGGCCGCGCCGAGGTACACGCCGTGGCGGGCGAGATACCAGCCTGCGTTGTTCCCGGTGTAGCGGCTCGCCTCGGCGGTGGCTATGGATGCCGAATACACCATCACCAGCCCGGTCGCGGCGAGCAGCAGCGCGGCCCATGCGAGCGAGCGGTCGTACTCGGCGCTGGGCCTGTTGCGGGCGAAGACGTAGGTCTGGCTCATCCGGGCAGCGCTTTTACCGCGGCGGCAAACGCCTCGCCGCGGTGCCGGTAGTCGCGGAACATGTCGAAGCTGGCGCATGCCGGGGACAGCAGCACCACGTCGCCCGGCGCGGCGTGGCGCGCCGCCTTCTCGACCGCTTCCTCGAGCGAGCCGCAGCGCTCGGTCGGCAGACCGGCAAGCGCCTCCTCGATCAGCGGCGCGTCGCGGCCGATGAGCAGGGTCGTCCGGGAGAAACGCTCCACCGCGTCTCTCAGCGGCCTGAAGTCCTGGCCCTTGCCGTCGCCGCCAAGGATGAGGATGGTCGGCTGCGCAAGGCCGGTGAGGGCCGCGATGGTGGCGCCGACATTGGTGCCCTTGGAATCGTCGTACCACTCGACGCCGCGACGAGTGGCCACGAGCTGCACGCGATGCGGCAGGCCCTTGAAGCTTGCCAGCCCCGCCGCAAGCGCTTCGAGGGGGACCACCGTGCTCGCGAGCGCGCACGCCGCCAGCGCATTCGCGACGTTGTGACCGCCGCGGATTGCCAGATCCGCAGCAGGCAGGAGCGCAGTGGAGCCGCGCCGCAGCACGCCATTCACTACGCCGAAATCCTCCGCCGAGGTTGGAGCGTCGAGGCCGAAGGTCAGGCTGCGCACGCCCGGCCGCGCCATGGCGAGGGAGAGGCGGTCGCCGCGGTTCAGCACCTGGGCGCGCGCGCCGAGGAAGATGCGTGCCTTGGCGGCCGCGTAGGCGTGGATGCCCGGATAGCGATCCAGGTGGTCCTCGGAAACGTTGAGGATCGCCGCCGCGTCGGGGCGCAGCGACCAGGTGGTCTCGAGCTGGTAGCTCGACAGCTCGAGCACCCACACCGCGGGGGTGCGCTCTAGAGCCGCGTGGAGCACGGCGGGGCCGATATTGCCGGCGGCTTTGCAGTCCACGCCGGCCGTGCGCAGCAGGTGCGCGACGAGCGAGGTGACCGTGGTCTTGCCGTTGGTGCCGGTAACCGCGAGTACCGTGCTGCGGTTCTGCCACGCGAACAGCTCGACATCGCCCAGCACCGGCATGCCCTTCTGCAGCGCATGCCGTATGACCGGCTCCTCGAGCG
>DASUUN010000453.1:0-4180 GCA_036374055.1 Burkholderiales bacterium | reverse complement strand
GGATTGCCGATCGCCACCACGAAGTCCCCGACCTGCAGCGCGTCGGAATCGCCGAAGCGCGCCTCGACCAGGTTCCCTGGCTGCACTTTCACCAGGGCGACGTCGGTTCCGGCGTCCGCGCCCACCAGCTTCGCCGGCAGCCGCCGGTTGTCCTTCAGCGTGACCAGGATCTCGCGCGCGTCCTTGACGACGTGCGCGTTGGTCATCACGTAGCCGTTCTTCGCATCGACGATGACGCCCGAGCCCGCGGAGATCTGCGGCTGCGCCTCCCCCGGCACCCCGAAGAAGCGCCGGAAGAACGGGTCGCGCAGCAGGGGGTTGTCCTCCTCGGGGCTCCTCTGCAGCACGGCGATGTTCACCACCGCGGGCATCACCTGCTCGAGGATCGGCGCGAGCGTCGGCAGCCCGTCGCGCTGCGCAGTCGCGGGAAGCTGGGCCTGAGCTGCGCCAACCACCATAACCAGCAGGACGGGAACGGCCTTTGCTGCGAGTCCCATGGAATCACGCATCTACGTAAAGGCCATTAGTGTACCGGCGCGGCCTTCCACGCTATATTGGCGGCTGGCAACTTTGAAAGGAGGTGATCCCGTGAGAGACCAACAAGGCAGCACTGGCCCGAGTTTCAGCTCGCTTCACTCCGGATCAACCGCAGGTTTCAGGAGTCCGGCGCGCTAGCTAGGGCCGACTGCCTAGGCAACAAGCAGCAAAAGCGCCCCGGCCGCGCAAGCGTCCGGGGCGTTTTCATTTCGGAGGGCCGAGTGACGTTGAGCCGATCGCGGGTCGCGGCAGGGCTGGCGCTGGTACTCGCGCTCGGAGCGCTCTACTGGCTGCTGCATGAATCGGGAGCGATCGGGATCATCCTCGACCCCGGCGCGCTCAAGGCCGAGGTCGGCAAGCTCGGGCCCTGGGGGCCGCTCCTGGTGGTCGGGCTGATGGTTCTGGCGATTCTCGCGAGCCCGATCCCGAGCGCCCCGATCGCGCTCGCCGCCGGCGCCTTGTACGGGCATACCTGGGGAACGCTGTATGTGCTGGTGGGCGCGGAAATCGGTGCGCTCGCCGCTTTCGGCATTGCACGGCTCGCGGGTTACGAGCTGCTGCGCCACTGGTTCGGCGAGCGGCTCTCGCTGGGCTGGTTCGGCTCGCAGAATGCCTTGATGGGCCTGGTGTTCGCTAGCCGGCTGCTGCCGTTCGTCTCGTTCGACCTCGTGAGCTATGCCGCCGGCCTGACGGCACTGGCCTGGTGGCGTTTCGCGGTTGCCACCCTTGCGGGCATCGTGCCCGCGAGCTTCCTGCTCGCCCACTTCGGCGCCGAGATGGTCGCCGGCGGGGCGGCGGAAGCGATAATCGCGGCGCTCGCCCTGGGCGTGCTCGTGGCGATTCCCTTCGCCGTCAAGCTCCTCCGGGACCGCCGCAGACCGCGGACCTAAGCCGCAGCGCGCTCGGCCGCGCGGCGGTTTCTTCCCAGCCGCTCGTCCACCAGCGTGACGATCTCGTGCAGCGCGTCCGAGTGCAGCCCCAGCTGGCGGGCGATGCGCCGCACCAGGCTGTCGACGCGCTCGATGTGCTGCGCGCCACCGAAGAGCGCGCGCGCCGCGGACGAGGGCTTGCCGAGGCCTTCGGCCGCCTGCGCGTACTTCTCGAACGGCACCAGGTCGGCCGCCTCGGCGCCCAGCCGGGCGCAGAGCTTCGCCACCCATTCGTAGACTTCGCGCGACTTGGCGACGTTGCCGTGCACCGCCTCCTTGATGGGAATCATGTCGTCCGGCCGGATGCAGCGGTAGTTGCCGGCGATCAGCATCGGCCACTTGGCGAGCGGCACGAACACCGAATCGTGCACCTTCAGCTTCACCGGGATCTCGGTGGAGGCGCGCTCGATGTCCGCCTCCAGGCGGCGCAGGAGCGCCGTGGGCTCCTCGGCCGCGAAGCGCGCCGCCTTGAAGTTGGTCGGCAACCCGACGTGCAGGACGTTCTTCGGCTGATCCGGCGGGCGGAAGGCCTGGGGATCGGGGCTCGCCAGCGTGGTGAGGCCGGGGTCGAACCGTTCCCAGACCGACGGGTCCGCGTAGCAGCCCTCGAGCGCTTCCGTACAGAGCCCCGGAAGCCGTTTCAGATAGGGCAGCGGCGGCATGTTCATGATCGCGAGGCAGGGCTTGCGCGCGCCTGCGACGCGGCCCATCAGCTCCCGCACGCCCGGCGAGCCGTATTGGCCCTCCTGCATGCCCAGCACCACAAGGTCGTACCCCGCCGGGTCGACCTCGTCCGGCGTGCTCGCGGACAGCGTGCCCGGGAGCCCCGCCGAAGCGACCTCCACCAGGGACTGCCGGCCGCGCACCGGGAAGCGCACCCGGGTTCCTTCGCGGTTGATGAGCGCCGCGGTGGACGCGGTGCAGACGAGGGAAACCCGGTGCCCTGCCATCAGCAGCTTGGTCCCCAGGAGCGCACCGTAGGACGCGCCGAGGACGAGAACGTTGTATTCCATCAGCCCATTAAGCCATGGAAATCAGGTAAATTTCACCGTGGAAATTTCACACTGTCAATTTCACACGACCTAGACGATCGGACCATGACGCTGCACACCCGCAAGAGCCACTTCCTGGGCACCAAGCTGCGCGCCCTGCGCAAGCGCAACGGCCTCACCCTGGAAGAGCTGTCGGCGCGCTGCATCCAGCTCGACTCGCGCCGCGCGCCCTCGGTGTCCTACCTGAGCATGATCGAAAGCGGCAAGCGGGTGCCCTCGGAAGACGTGCTCGGCCTGCTGTCGTCGCTGTTCCAGCGCGAGCCGCGCTGGTTCCGCGACGGCAATCCCGAGATCGACCCCCCGGCGCCCGGGCCACGCGCCGGCGGCGCGGCCGGCGTGCCGCTCGAGCCGGCGTTCCTGTTCTCCAAGGAGCTGCTGCAGGCGGCGATTCCCGAGCTGCTGGCGCAGACCGGCACCACCGGGCGGCAGTTCGCGCACCTGCTGATCCGCTCGCATCAGGAGATGTCGCGCAACGACTTTCCCGACCTCGAGCGCTCGGCGGAGAGCGTCGGCGAGCGCAGGTTTCCGCTCGGCGTCGACGACCTCATGCGCCTGTGCAGGCATCACGGGCTCGCCGTGCGCTGGTTCGACCGCAAGCCGGTGCTCGCGCGCGACAAGGACCGCGAGCTGCGCAGCATGGTGCGCTCCTTTTTCGAGTCTCCGCGCACCGTGTACCTGAACCGCGAGCTGCAGGCCGACCCGGCGCGCCTCAAGTTCGACCTCGCCTCGCACCTGGGCCACAAGGTGCTGCACGAAGGCGACGGGCTCAAGTCGGCGCACGCCACCGGCGGAGAGATGGGCGGCAGCCCGGAAGGCGGCGGCAGGCTCGCCGACGGCCGAATCGCCACCATGACCGCGCAGGACGTGCTGCACGCCTGGCGCGACTTCGAGTGCAGCTTCTTCGCCGGCGCGCTGCTCGCCCCGAAGGTGCCGTTCCGGCGCTTCCTGACGCGCGAGTCCTACCGCGTGGAAGCCGGCGAGAAGATCGAGCTTACGCCGGCGGTGGTGATGCGCCGCATGACCAAGGTATCGCCTTATCCGTACTGGCATTTCTTCGACGCCTACCCGCCTGGCTACCTGCGCGCGGTCTATCGCGGCAACGGCATCCCGCTGCCCTGGGGCAACATGGCGCAGGTAAGCGATCCGTGCCCCAACTGGGCCGTGTTCCGCATGCTGAACGAGCACCGCGGACCCGACCGGGGCTCGCAGATCTCGGTGCTGCGCGACGGCGAGCAGTCGCTGCTGTACTGCTGCCACTCGCGGCGCACCAGCGACATGGCGGGCAACCCGCACGTGCTGTCGGTCGGCATAGACCTCGCGCCCGCGCTGCGCTCGCATAGCGTGGACGCCGGGGAAATCGTCGACAGCATCACCGAGGCATGCCTGCACCACCGCGGCGAGGCGCGCATCCCCGAGGTGGCCGCCGACGCGATCCGGGCCGCGGCCCGGGTGCTGAACATCGCGTGGGTCGAGGACGCGCTGTCCAGCCCCGCGCGCATCATCTGCCCGCGCAGCGCTCATTGCCCGCGCACCGGCCACTGCGACGGCGCCAGCGCCTCGCGCGCGCTCGAGATCACCGACGTGCGCAAGGAGATCGTCAGCAAGGCCAGGCGCAGCCGCTAGGCTCTCGCTGGGCATGCGCCTTGCGGAGACGGCCGCATG
>DASUUN010000452.1:0-17662 GCA_036374055.1 Burkholderiales bacterium | reverse complement strand
GCGCGACGACCAGGCCATGCTCACCGCGTGCGCCGCCACCTATCTCGCGCGGTTCGGCGCCACACCGGCGGGCGACCCGGTCGCGCGCTTTCACCTCGACAACGGCGCGCGCCTGGAGCGCATCAACCTCGGCGCCGACCTGTCGGACAAGGGGCTGCGCGAATCGCTAGGCGTGATGGTCAACTATCTCTACGACCTCGGCGCGGTCGAAGCCAACCACCAGCGCTTCACGCGCGGCGAAGTGGTGAGCAGCCGCCAGGTGCTGTCCGCCGCCCGGCGCTAGGTCGCTATTCTGGAATGGCGCCGCCCGGGGCGGGGTCCACGATGCCGCGGTAGTTGTTGTAGATCGCGCGCCGGCGCAGCTCGGCCGGCGTCGGCTCGGCCGATAGCGCGGGCGGCGTGGCGCTCTGCAAGCCCTCGAGGTTCAGCCCTGCGGACAGAAGATCGTCGGTAATGCCGTCGTAGATGGCAATCTGGACACTGCCCGGAACGACCGGCGGCGCTTCGCCGAAGGCCTGGAACGCGACAAGCAGCCCTGCCCCTGCGACACCCAGCAGACGCGGTTTCATATCCCCTCCTCCTTGCCGCCACGCTAATCCAGCGCTCGCGCCAAAGCAACGGCTTGTGCGATCATTTGCGCGAGGGGAGGTACACCATGCTCACCAGGAACCGGCTGCTCCTCGCGCTGCTCGCCTGCGCGCCCGCGTTTTCCGTTGCGCTCGCCGCCGACCAGGCGCCCTTCGACCGCCTGGTCGTGTTCGGCACCAGCCTGTCCGACCCGGGCAACGCGTTCGTGCTGCTGGGCACCACGAACACGCCGCCGGACTTCTCGGTCAACATGTTTCTCGTGCCTGACCGCCCGTATGCCCGGGGCGGCCAGCACTTCAGCAATGGCGCGACTTGGGTGGAGCAACTGGCGCTGCAGATCGGCCTTGCGGGCAGCGCGAACCCGGCGTTCCGCAGCGAGAGCAGCCGGGCGAGCAACTACGCGGTTGGCGGCGCGCGCGCCCGTGACACCGCTTCCCCTATCGACCTGCCTGACCAGGTGACGGCTTTTCTCGACGGCGTCTACAGCGCGCCCGAAGGGGCCCTCTACGTCATCGAGATGGGTGGCAACGACTTGCGCGACGCGCTGGAGCTGTTCGCACAGACCGGCGACCAGGCCGCAGCGTTCGCCCTTGCGCAGCTCGCCGCCGACTCGGTCAACGACCAGATCATGCGGCTTTACGTGGCGGGCGCCAGAAGCTTCCTGGTGTGGAACGCGCCGGACATCGGCCGCACGCCCGCGATCAATCCCAGTCCGTCCGCAGCGTTTTTCGCCAACCTGCTGGCCCAGGCCTTCAACGCCCGCCTGGAGGCCTGGCTGGCGCAGCTCTCGGGCATGCCGGAGATCCGCATCGACCTGTTCGACGCCTACGCCAAGCTCAATACGGTGGTCGCCCAACCGCAACTTTTCGGCCTGCGCAACGTGGCGGGGGCCTGCATCACGCCCGGCACGCCACCGTTCGCCTGCAAGAAGGCCGACGAGTTCCTGTTCTGGGACGGCATCCACCCGACCCGGGCGGGGCACGGCATCCTCGCGCACGAAGCGGCACAAGTCGTGCAGCAGTGAGGTAGGGAATTCCCCGGCGGCCATTCATGGCCTCGGCTCATCACCTCATCGGCGCAACGTATCTATCGCTGCGCGATGGGGAGTAACATTGGCCGCCTAGCATGTCCAGCGTGTTCCGCAGCCTCTTCACGCGTTCGCCCGAGGCAAAATCCACCGCCGCGCTCCGCGACCTGGAGCTGTGCTGCCGCCGGCTGCTGTCCGGGGCGGGCGCCGCCAACGGCGCGGCGATCGCCGTGGAGATCGTCCGCCTGTGGGGCGCGCTGGGCGACGCGTCGCGCGCCGCGTTCTTCGACTTCCTCGCTTCGCTCGCGCCCGAGCGCCAGCGCGTGCTGCGCGCCGCCCAGGCTTACGCCGAGGACGCCGCCCCGGAGCGCATCCTCGCGCTGCAGGAAGCGGTGGAGTCGCCGCGCCGCGAGCTGCTGCGCCGCCTGAGCCGCGCCGGCGACGGCATGGCCACGGTGGTGGCGATGCGCCGCGAGCTGCTGCGCCTGCTGGCGCGCCGCCCGCAGCTGCGCGCGGTCGACGCCGACTTCAGCCATCTCCTCGCCACCTGGTTCAACCCCGGCTTCCTCGATCTGCGCCAGGTGGACTGGAACTCGCCCGCCTCGCTGCTCGAGAAGATCATCCGGCACGAGGCGGTGCATGCGATCCACGACTGGGGCGACCTGCGCCGCCGGCTGCAGGGCGACCGGCGCTGCTTTGCCTTCTTCCACCCGCAGCTGCCCGGCGAGCCGCTGATCTTCGTCGAGGTGGCGCTGGTGAGCGCGGTCCCGCGCTCCATCGCGCAGCTCATCGGCAGCGGCAGCGCCGCCGAAGGCTCGGCGCCGCCGCGCGTGGCGGCGTTCTACTCGATCAGCAACTGCGAGCCCGGGCTGAAGGGCGTGTCGCTGGGCAACTTCCTCATCAAGCGCGTGGCCGAGGAGTTGCGCGGCCAGGTGCCTTCGGTCAAGCGCTACTGCACGCTCTCGCCGGTGCCCGGGCTGCGCAAATGGCTCGCCGGCGTTCAGGGCGTGGCGGCCGCCGCCGCGCTGCGCCTGCGCCACGGCCCGGACCTCGAGCGTCTCGCGACGGCGGTGCGCGAGGCCTCGCTCACCGAAGAGGACCAGGCCCAGCTCGCCTCCGCCGCCGCGGTGTTCCTCGCGCGCCACGGCGCCACGCCGCTCGGCGACCCGGTGGCGCGCTTCCACCTCGACAACGGCGCGCGCCTGGAGCGCATCAACCTCGGCGCCGACCTGTCGGACAAGGGCCTCGCCGAGTCGCTCGGCGTCATGGTGAACTACCTGTACGACCTCGGCGCGGTCGAAGCCAACCACGAGCGCTTCACCCGCGGCGAGGTGGTGTGCAGCCGGCCGGTGCTGTCGGCTGCGAAAGGCTAGCTACAGCGGTCCGTTCTCCCAGGGACCCAGATCGCGCAGGTTACTGGACGATCGAAGTGCGGAACGCCGCGGGCTGGTCGTGCGCGATGGCGCGGCCGGCGGCGCCCTGCAGCAGCACCGAGGAGAGCTTGAGCTCCGCGGCACCGGCGCGCACCGGCTTGAAGGTGACGACGAAGAACTCGGCGTCGGCCGGGATCGCGCCCTTGCCGGCGGCGCCGATGAAGATCGAGCCCGACGGGTTGATGCGGAAGCTGAAGATGCCGTCGGCGAAGAAGCCACCGCGGCGCACGTCGACCGGCTCGAGCAGCGCGGCGTCGAAGCTGAGCTGCACCGGTGCCGAGCGCACCGCCTGGTCGCTGGTCACCTTGAGCGCGACGCTGAAGCGATCACCGGCGCGGATGCGCGCCGGGCCTTCCAGGCGCAGCCGCGCCGGCCGGTTGTCGGCCGCCGCGACCTGCTGCGGGGCCGGCGTGGCCGCCGGCTTGGGGGCTTCCAGCGCGAAGCTGCCCGCCAGCTGCTGCGGCACGTTGAGGGGCAGGTACACCAGCGTCACGCCTTTGGGGCCGACGGCCTCGACGCGGTAGCCGTCGTCGAGCGTGTCGCCCTCGCGCACCGTCAGCACCCGGTCGCCCTTGGCGAGCACTACCTGCGCCACGCCGTCGTGGACCACGCGTCCCGCGACGCGGTAGGGCATGGGCGGGGGCACAGGCGCCGGCGGTGCCGCCTCGGCCGCGGCCGCGGCCCGCTTGCGCGGCGGCGGCGCCCAGGATTGCGAGGGGAAGAGCTCGCCGCGGCGCCTGCCTATCGCCTCCCGGGCCGGGAGTTGCGCCAGCAAGGCCGTATCTTTAGGAGACTCCTCAGGCGTGACGACCGAACCGGCTGCCGGGACCGGGCGCCCGTCGTCGTCCTGCGGCAAAGGCGCCCAGACGGTGGCCGCCACGGCCCCGCCGATCAGTACCGCCCAGCCCAGAATTCGTTTCTTGCGCACCGCGCTCCCCGCCACCCTGTTGGGTGAGGCCTCCGGTGGCTGATTATGCGCTTCCCGGCGTTACGTGGAGCGCTCGACCCGCCGCATCACCTCGGACTCGGCCTGGATCCAGTCCTCGAGCTCATGCCCCGGCTGGAAGCCGCGCTGCTTGGCGCGATAGTAGGCCGCCTCGGCGATCAGCTTGCGGATGTCCTCGGGGGAAGCCTCGACGCGCGCGCTGCTGTCGGGATTTGGCGTCGCTGCCTTCGTCTTGCGGGGGGCTTTGCGCCGTTCCTTCATCTCTGCCATGCGAATTCTCCTGCGTGTTGCCTGCGTGTTGCGAATGGACCGAGGCTATCACTCAGGGAACCACCCTGTCGATCACGACACGCACTTCGCCGGCGTCGTTTGCCACCGGCGCGCTCGCGCCCTGCAGGTCGCCCGGCTGCGGCGTGGCGTTGCCGCTTTTCGATACGCGCGCGCCGACCACTACGCGCGGGAACGCCGAGAGCTTCATCGCCGGGGTCATCGCCATCGAGTCGTCGAGGCGGAAGCTGTAGGGCAGATCGCGCACCCGCGCGCGCGCCACGGCGAGCGGCATGGGCGGGCCTTCGGCGGCGCGCGCGAAGACGAACACGATGTCGTCCGGCGCCGCCTTGCTTTTCAGTGTCGGAGAGATCGATACCGTGCCGCGCAGCGTGCTCGCCGCGCTTCCCGTCCCCGCGAGGGATTTCGCCTCTGCCACGTTCTGCTGGATGACGCGCGCGTCCTCGGAATCGGCCGGCACCAGCGGCAGCATGCGCTGCCAGTAGGCGGCGGCCTGCGCGTAGTCCTTGCGCTCGAAGGCGACGGTACCGGCGAGCGCCAGGCCCTTCAGGTTCTGCGGGTCGATCTCG
This sequence comes from Burkholderiales bacterium, assembly GCA_036374055.1. Taxonomy (GTDB): domain Bacteria; phylum Pseudomonadota; class Gammaproteobacteria; order Burkholderiales; family SG8-39; genus SCGC-AG-212-J23. Next base: position 12,811 of record DASUUN010000452.1, on the reverse strand, counting down.
AGCGCGCGCTGGATCAGCTTCTCGGGCTCGCCCTCGAGGCGCTGGCCGCGCGCCATCGCCAGCACGTCGGCGAAATCCACCAGCAGCTGCGCGTCGCGCGGCGTGCGCACCGCGGCCTTGGCGTAGGCGTCCGCGGCGTCGGCAAAGCGGCCGAGCGCGGCGTACGAGCGGCCGAGCAGCTTCCAGCCCTCGGCGTCGTCCGGGTTCTCGCGCAGCCGGGCGGCCAGGCGCGCCACCATGGTCTCGATCTGCTGCACGGTCGCGCCGTGCTCCGCCTCGCGCGAGAGCGTGGCCGGGTCGCCGACCGCGAAGTACACCGCGAGCGCGAGCACCGGGATCGCCGCGCCCAGGGCGAGCGCCATGCCGCGCCCGGCGGGGCGCGCCTGGGCGACGGCGTCCGGCTCGCGCACGTCCTCCATGAGGCGCGCCTCGAGCTCCGCGCGCGCGCGCTCGTAGTCGGCCTGCGCCAGAGTGCCGGCCGCGAGGTCCGTCTCCAGCTCGCGCAGCTGGTCGCGGTAGATGGAGACATTGACGGCCTGGCGCGACACCGGGCCGCTGCCTTTGCGGGACAGCAGGGGCCACAGTACCCACGCGAGCACGCCGGCTGCGAGCCCCGCGCCGATCAGCCAGAACGCGGTCATTCGAGCAGCCGGGCGGCCTGAGCGCGTTCGGCCTCGGAGAGCCTGGCCTCCTGCGGCCTGCGGCGCGCCACGCGCCGCCAGAAGATCAGCGCGCCTATCGCGAGCAACACGAACGGCCCGAGCCACAGCGCGAGGGTTGCCGCCTTGAATGGCGGGCGGTAGAGCACGAAATCGCCGTAGCGCGCCACCATGAACTCGATCACGTCGCGCTCGCTCTTGCCGGCGGCGAGCTGGCTGCGGATCTCGTTGCGCAGGTCGACCGCGAGCGGCGCGTTGGAGTCGGCGATGGTCTGGTTCTGGCACACGAGGCAGCGCAGCTCGTGCGCGAGGTCCTTCGTCCTCTCGTCGAGGGCAGCATCGTCGGCGGCCATGGCGCTCGAAGCCAGCAACAGCAGGACGAGGAGCCTAGCCACGGCGGTTGAGCTCCGCGACCAGCGGCCGGATCTTCTTCTGCGCGATCTCCGGCGTGAGCGGCCCGATGTGCTTGTAGCGGATCACGCCCTGGCGGTCGATGACGTAGGTTTCCGGCACGCCGTACACGCCGTAGTCGATGCCGATGCGTCCTTTGGCGTCGAACACGGACAGCTTGTACGGGTCGCCGTTCCTCTTCAGCCACGGCAGCGCGTCCTCGCGCGCGTCCTTGTAGTTCAGCCCCACCACCGGCGCGACGCCCGAGCGCGCGAGGTCGGTGACCACCGGGTGTTCCACCAGGCACGGCGGGCACCACGACGCCCACACGTTGAGGATCCACACGCTGCCCAGCATCTCCTTCTGCGAGAAGCTCTTGTCGGGCGCGTGCAGCAGCGGCAGCTCGAAGCCCGGCGCCGGCTTGCCGATCAGCGGCGAGGGCACCTCGCGCGGGTTGAGCGTGAGCCCGATGGCGAGCAACGCCACCAGCGCCACGAAAATCCCGACCACCCAGTAGGTCCTCATCGCTTTGCCTTTGACCCCCTGAGAAGGGGGTCGTGAGCCTGCCGCGCAGCGGCAGGCGAGCGGGGGGTTGGTTTCTGCGAAAAGCGAACCCCCCGCTCGCAAAATCCGCTCGCTTCCCCCCTTGTCAGGGGGGCGAGAAGCAAAGCGCCGCTCACGCCGCCACCTTCACGTCGTCTTCTCTTCTTCGACGGATGGCGACCCGGTAGCGCCGGTCGCTTGCCGCCACCAGGCCGCCCAGGGCCATGAGCAGGCAGCCGCCCCAGATCCAATCGATGAACGGCTTGTGCTGCACCTTGAGGAGCCAGGTGCCGTCCTCGCCCAGCGGATCGCCGAGCGACACGTAGAGGTCGCGCGTCAGGCCCGGGTTGATGGCCGCCTCGGTCATGACCTGCTCCTGCACCGTGTAGACGCGCCGCTCCGGACGCATCACGGTGACCGGCCTGCCGTCGCGCGTGACCTCGATGCGCGCCTGCGCCGCGGTGTAGTTCGGGCCGTTGACGGACGACACGCCATCGAAGCGGAACACGTAGCCCGCGAGCTCCACGGTCTGGCCGGCGCGGATCTTGACGTCGGCATCGCTCTCGTAGCCCTTCACCAGCGTGACGCCGACGACGAACACGCCGATGCCGATGTGCGCGAGCGCCATGCCGTAGTGGGCGCGAGTCTGCCGCAGCCGGTTCTTGAAGGACAGGAACGTGGTGATGAAGATCCAGGCGGCGAGCGCCAGGCCGAAGCCCACCAGCGGGCTCCAGTCGCCCATGGCGAAGGGCAGCAGCAGGCCGAGCGCGAGACTGATCGCGAGCGCCCAGCGCAGCAGCACGGCGAGCTCGGGCAGGCTCGCGCGCTTCCAGCGGGCGAGCGGGCCGACGCCCATGAGGAACAGCGCCGGCGCCATCAGCGGGGCGAACACCGCCTCGAAGTACTGCGGGCCGACCGAGATCTTGCCCGCACTCAGCGCGTCGATCACCAGCGGGTACAGCGTTCCCAGGAACACGGTGCCCGCGGCCGCGGTGAGCAGCACGTTGTTGGCGAGCAGCAGCGACTCGCGCGACACCGGCTCGAAGTCCCCGCCCAGGCCGATGCGCGAGGTGCGCCAGGCGTACAGCGCGAGCGCGCCGCCGATCAGGATGACGAACAGGCCCAGGATGAACACGCCGCGCTTCGGGTCGACCGCGAAGGCGTGCACCGAGGTGAGCACGCCCGAGCGCACGAGGAAGGTGCCGAGCAGCGACAGGCCGAAGGCGACGATGGCGAGCAGCACGGTCCAGCTGCGAAACGCGCCGCGCTTCTCGGTCACCGCGAGCGAATGGATCAGCGCCGTGCCCACCAGCCAGGGCATGAAGGAGGCGTTCTCCACCGGGTCCCAGAACCACCAGCCGCCCCAGCCGAGCTCGTAGTAGGCCCAGGCGCTGCCGAGCGCGATGCCCAGCGTGAGGAACACCCAGGCGACCGTGGTCCAGGGCCGCGACCAGCGCGCCCACGCCGCGTCCAGGCGCCCCGTGAGCAGCGCCGCCACCGCGAAGGCGAACGCCACCGAGAAGCCGACGTAGCCCATGTACAGCATCGGCGGGTGGATCACCATGCCCGGATCCTGCAAGAGCGGGTTGAGGTCGCGCCCGTCGGCCGGCACCGGGAACAGCCGGTCGAACGGGTTCGAGGTGAACAGCATGAAGGCCAGGAACCCGGCGCTTACCAGCCCGAGCACGCCGAGCACGCGCGAGAGCATCGCTTCGGGCAGGTGGGCGCTGAACAGGCTCACCGCGCTCATCCACACGCCGAGCATCAGGCACCACAGCAGGAGCGAGCCCTCGTGCCCGCCCCAGGCGCCGGCGATGCGGTATTGCAGCGGCAGCGCGCTGTTGGAGTTGAGCGCCACGTACTGCACCGAGAAGTCGTTGGTGACGAACGCGTAGACCAGGCAGCCGAAGGCGAACGCCACGAGCAGCGTCTGCGTCTGCGCCGCCGTGCGCACCACGGCGGGCACGAACACCTGGACCAGCGATACAACTAGCGCGAGGGAAAGCGCGACCTGTCCGAGCTCGGGGATCATTGGGTCTGCAACGTCTGTTGCGCCTTCTGTACCGCATGCGCGGCCTCGGGCGGCATGTAGTTCTCGTCGTGCTTGGCGAGCACCTCGCGCGCGCGGAAGATGCCATCGGGACCGAGCTGGCCCTGCGCCACCACGCCCTTGCCCTCGCGGAAAAGATCTGGCAGCGGGCCGCGATATACCACCGGGATGGTCTTGGCGGTGTCGGTGACCACGAACTGCACCTCGACGCCCTCGCGCTTCACGCTGCCCTCGAGCACCATGCCGCCGATGCGGAAGGTCTTGCCCTGCGGCGCCTCGTTCGCGGCGACCTGTGACGGGGTGAAGAAGAACACCAGGTTCTTCTCGAAGGCCATCAGCACCAGCGCCGTGGCGATGCCGAGCGCGACCACCCCCAGGGCGATGGCCGCCATGCGCTTATGTCTTGGTTTCAAGCTTGCTCTTTCTTCTCAGCAGAAGGATGACCTCGAGCGCGAGGAGCGCGAAGGTAACGGCATATGAGCCGACGATGTACCAGTTCATCGGGACGCCTTTGCTTTGACCCCCTGACAAGGGGGTCGTGAGCCGTCAGGCGAGCGGGGGGTTGGTTCTACGCGAAAAACGAACCCCCCGCTCGCTTCGCTCGCCCCCCCCTTGTCAGGGGGCCAAGAACAAACCAGGTTCATTGCCGCTCCAGGATCAGGCAGCGCACGCGCACCATGGCGACCGCAATGCTGTACAGCCAGAAGGCGAAAGCCATCAGGATCATGCCGAGGAACATGGTAGCCGCCATGCTGGGCGCCTTGGTGAAGCTCACCGAGGCGCCCTGGTGCAGCGTGTTCCACCACTGTACCGAATAGTAGATGATCGGCACGTTCACCGCGCCGACGATGGCGAGCACCGCCGCGGCGCGGTCGGCGCGGCGCACGTCGTCGATCGAGGCGTGCAGCGCCATGAAGCCGAAATACAGGAACAGCAGAATGAGCTCCGAGGTGAGGCGCGCGTCCCACACCCAGTAGGTGCCCCAGGTCGGCTTGCCCCACAGCGACCCGGTCCACAGCGCGATGAAGGTGAACAGCGCCCCGGTGGGCGCGAGCGCCTGCGCCATCATGCCCGACAGGCGCGTATTGAAGGCGAGGCCGAGCGCCGCCCAGAATGCCATCACTAGGTAGATGAACATGGACATCCACGCCGCCGGCACGTGGATGAAGATGATGCGGTACACCTCGCCCTGCTGCGCGTCGGTGGGCGCGACGACGAGCCCCACGTAGAGGCCGGCCAGGGCGAGCGGCACCGCCAGCCACGCGCACACCCGCGCGATCGTCCCGGCGAGCGGAAAGAACGTGTGGGGCGAAGCGAACCAGAACCACCTGACGGCTGTATTCATTCCAGCGATATCCGCAATGCCGCGGCGATCGCCCAGGGGGCGAAGGCCGCCGAAAAAACCAGCAGCGCTCCCAGGATCAGCAGCTGCCCGCCGGGCTCGAGGCCCGCCGCCGCCATCTCCACGCTGCCCGCGCCCATGATGAGCACCGGCACATAGAGCGGAAGCACCAGCAGCGCCAGGAGGACGCCCCCGCCCCGGATGCCCAGGGTGAGGGCCGCGCCGATCGCGCCGATCATGCTGAGGACCGGCGTGCCAAGGAGCAATGATAGGGCCAATACCCCGTACAAAGGTTGAGGCAGATCATATTGGAGGGCGATCACGGGCGCGATCAGCACCAGCGGCAAGCCCGACAGCAGCCAGTGGGCCAGGGTCTTGGCGGCGACCACCACGCCCAGCGGCGCGGCGCCCAGGACCAGCTGCTCGAGGGTGCCGTCGGCATGGTCCGCGGCGAACAGGCGCGCGAGCGACAGCATGGTCGAGAGCAGCGCCGCCACCCAGATGACCCCCGGCGCGATGGCGCGCAGCAGGTTCGGCTCGGCGCCGATGCCCAGCGGAAACAGGCTCGCCACGACGACGAAGAACAGCAGCGCCGTGGCGATGTCGGTGCGCCGGCGCAGGGCGAGCAGCAGGTCGCGCCCGACGATGCAGCGCACGGCGTCAAGCATCGAGGTCGACCACCTGCGCCGCGCCCATTCCAGGATCCTGGTGCGTGGTGAAGGCGATGGCGCCCCCGCGCTTCAGATGGTTTTCAAGGATTTTCCTGAGTACCTCGATACCCGAAGAATCGAGCGCCGAGAACGGCTCGTCGAGCAGCCACAGCGGCACCGAGGCGCTCAGCGCGAGGCGCGCGAGCGCGGCGCGCCGGCGCTGGCCTTGCGACATCTTGCGCAGCGGCTGGTGCACGCCGCCGAGGCCGAGCTGCGCGAGCGCTTCGGCGACGGCGCTATCCGACTGCGCATTGCCGGCGAGCCGGCAGGCGATGGCGAGGTTTTCCGCGGCGGTGAGGTCGTCCTTCACTGCCGGCGCGTGGCCCAGATAGACCAGCTCGCGCGAGAAGTCCTCCTTCAGGGCGCGGATCGGCGTGCCCTTCCAGCGCACCTCGCCCTGCGCCGGCGGCAGCAGGCCGCACAGGATGCGCAGCAGGCTGGTCTTGCCGCGGCCGTTGGCCCCGGCGACGCGCAGGGCTTCGCCCCGATTCAAAGCGAAGCTAAGGGACCTGAACAGCGACCGCCCGCCGCGCTCGCATTCGAGTTCTTTGGCCTCCAGCACCCCTTATTGTTGCAGACTCGCCGGGCCCGCGGCGGCCACCGCCTGCCAGTCGGCCGGCGTGAGCGCTGCAGCGGCGCGCGGCAGGACGTCCTCTTCTTCCCTCGCGATGTGGTTGCCGTAATAGACGAGATAGGTGGCTGCGGCCATCTCCACGTGCGCGCGCGGCACCACGGCGCCGTTCAGGATGGCGTCGAGGTGCCCGGCAAGCACCTCGCCCGCCTGCACGATCACGCGGTGCTCCTGCCGCAGGCGGTTCAGGCGCAGCTGCATGTCGGGATCGCGCGCCGCCAGGCGCTCGAAGGCCGCCTCCTCGCGCGGGTGGTGCTGCCGGTCGCCGAGCTCCCGCAGGCGCCGGATGACCTCGAGCATCAGCTCGTAGTTCGGCCGCTCGGCGCCGTGGAACACGTCGAGCTCGCGCTGCAGCTGCCCGAGCAGCTGCAGGAAATACGCGTGCTCGTCGTGCCAGGCGGCGACCGGGTTCACGGCAGCTTCACCGCACGGATGCTGGCCTCGGCGCCCAGGCCGAGGGTCCTCACGAAGGAGACGAAGTGGCCGCGCGTGGTGATGTTGTCGTCGTGCACGGCGAAGCCCACGTTGTACACTCCGCCCGGTTTCAGCGCCTTGTCGTCGCTGTTGGCGAGGCCGAGCGGGCGCACCAGCACCACGGTCCACTCGCCGTCTTTCCAGACGCCGCTCGCCTTGTTGTCGCCCGCCGAGCCCTCGGCCGCCTGCAGGAAATAGCGCGGCAGCATGTCGCCGCTCTTCCAGCCGGCCTTGGGGTCGAACGGCACGGCGTTCTGGCCCTGGATGAGGAACGGACCGGTCTTTCCCGGCGCGAACATGAAGCGCGGCAGCTTGGTCTTGCCGTCCAGGTTGGAAGCGAACGGGTTCTTGCCGGCGTCGAAGTTGCGGAACTCGAGCACATAGCCGTCATCGGCCGCGCCCACCGGGTTGCTGCGATGCGCACGCCACTGCATGAGGTCCACGAATCCGCCCGCGGCCTTGATCTTTTCCAGCTCGGCGGCGGGCTTGACGGTTCTCCAGTCCGCCGGGTTGCTGCGGCTTATCGGCAGGTACTTGCGTACGTCGTCCTTCTTGATCGCGTTCTGCGCCTCCTCTTTCGAGGCGGTGTTCGGCATGTCGCGTGAGCCGACGTGGCAGGTAAGCCAGCAGCCCTGGCGGCCGAACTCGGGCACCTTGCCGTCGTCCAGCATCAGCGACAGGCGATCTTCGTAGATCGCCGGCTGCTTGCCCTCCTGCACCACCTTGTCGAGCCTCGGGTAGCCGTGCACCTTCCATTCCTTGCCGTCGAAGCGGTAGGACGGGTAAGCCGTGCCGGCTCGGTCCGCGGCGGTGCGCCACTGGAAGCGCAGGTAGGCATTCTTGTCGTCGTAGGCGGCCTGCACCTTGAGCTCGACCGAGCCGGGCTTGCCCTTCACCGGCGTCGACTCGAGCGGGCCGCCCTTGACCAGGCTCGCCCCCAGGTCCTTTTCCTCGTCCTCGTGGCAGCGCACGCAGGCTTGGCCGTTCTGGACCGCCTTGGCGCCCTTGCCTTTCTTGTGGTCGTCGCGCAGCCACTCGTAGGAAGACTGCCCGGGATAAAACAGCATCACTTTCGTGACCGGCACCTTGGACCAGTCGATGCTGGCGGGATCGGCGGCAAAGGCGCCGCCGGCTGCGAAGCTCAGTGCCAAGAGAAGGGGCGTTTTCATGTCGGCCTTTCGAAGGAGGGTCGTTGCATTATTTCGCGCTCCTCGCGCGGTCGTTTGACCTGGATCAACCGGTACTGCCGGGGAGGCCGGTCAGATCAGGGCCAGGAGGAGCGCCGCGGCGAGCGTTCCGGCGGCGGCGAAGCCGTGGAACAGCGCCTTCAGGCCCGGGCCGACGTGGATGCCGAAGTCGTGCAGGCAGTGATACATGCGGTGGCAGCCGTGGAACAGGAACAGGCCGATGACGAGCAGCAGGGCAAGCTTGCCGGCCGGGTGCCGGGCGATTCCTTCGTAGTCGACCTGCATCAGCCCGAGGGGCACCGCGATGCCGGTGATGAACACCAGCGCCGGGCCGACGAGCGCCGCCAGCATGCCGCCGGCGCCGAACAGCGACCAGAAGATCGGCTTGTTCGAGCGCTTCAGGCGATCCACAGCAGCACGAGCGTGACGAGCGCGACCGCCCCCATGCCCGCGGTCACGATGCCGTTGTCGGACAAGGGGACGCGCGGCAGGGTCTTCGGCATGACCTTGAACCAGGTCCAGGCGTGATAGACGACCAGCGCCAGCGTCAGGGCGTGAAAGCCGATCCAGAAGGGGCTTTTCAGGGCTTCGAGCCAAGCATCGAACGGCGCCCTGCCCTGGGAAAGCCGGGCGAGGCCCCAAAGCAGGACCAGGGCATAAGCCGTGATGAAGACGCTGCTCGCCTCGCGCAGCATGTACCAGCCGTAGTAGGGATTGCGCCGCCACCAGCCGGCCATCGGGCGCGTATAGGTTTTCATTTCCGGAAGAACCTGAAGAAGTAATCCTTCGTGCTCTCGATCTTGTTCTGGTTGACGGCGCGCGCCGGATCGACGCCCTTCGGACAGACCTCGGAGCAGTAGCCCACCAGCGTGCAGCCCCAGACGCCGTCCTCGGCGTTCACCACCGCCATGCGCTCGGCCTTGCCGGCATCGCGCGAGTCGGCGTTGTAGCGGTGCAGCAGCGCGAGCGCGCCCGGTCCGGTGAAGGCCGGATTGAGGCCGTACTGCGGGCAGGCGGCATAGCACAGCAGGCAGTTGATGCACTGCGAGTACTGGTAGTACGGCTCCATCTGCGCCGGGGTCTGCAGATGCGTGCGCTCGGGCTCCTCCCTGGGCATCAGCCAGGGCTTGACCGATTCGAGCTTCTCCAGGAAATCGCTCTGGTCGATCGCGAGGTCGCGCTGGATCGGAAAATGGGCGAGCGGCTCGACGCGCAGCCCGCCCGGGTAGTAATCGCGCAGGAAGCTCTCGCACGAAAGCTTCGGTACCCCGTTCAGCATGCCGCCGCAGCTGCCGCAGATCGCCATGCGGCATGACCAGCGGAAGGTGAGGCTGCCGTCGAGGCGGTCCTTGATGTACTGCAGGCCCTGCAGCACCGACATGTCGTCGGTGAACGGCACTTCGTAGGTCTGGTAACGCGGCGCGCTGTCGGTCTCGGGGTGGTAGCGCAGGCACTCGATCGCGAGGGTCTTCATGTCAGTACCGCCTGCCTGCCCTCGCCGCCGTATACCCGCTCGCGCGGGTGCGAGCGCGTGATGGCCACCGGCAGGTAGTCGATGCGCGGCGCATCTTCCCCGCCGTAGCGCGCGAGCGAGTGCTTCAGGAAATTCGCGTCGTCGCGCGCCTCGTGGTCCAGGCGCATGTGCGCGCCGCGCGATTCGCGCCGCTCGAGCGCGCCGTGCGCCATCGCCGCGGCGACCTCCAGCGTGAAGCCGAGCTCGATCGCGGTGAGCCACTCCGTGTTGAAGGCGCGCGAACGGTCGTCCAGGCGCACGCCGCGCCGGTAGCGGCCGCGAAGCGCCGCCAGCTTTTCGCAGGCGACGCGCAGCCCGTCTTCGCCGCGATAGATGCCCACGCCCGCCTCCATGCAATCGCGCATCTCGTCGCGCAGCACCGCGACGCGATCGCCTTTGTCGTTGTCCAGCATTGCAAGCAGCCGCGCGGCGCCGCGCTCGGCCGGCTCGAGCAGGCTGCCCCCCGGTTGAGAAGCACGTGCGTACCGTGCCGCCTGCTCCCCGGCGACGCGGCCGAAGACCAGCAGCTCGGTAAGCGAGTTGGAGCCCAGCCGGTTGGCGCCGTGGATGCCGACGCTCGCGCACTCGCCCGCGGCATAGAGACCGCGCAGCGTGGCCTCGCAGCGCACGCTGGTGAGGATGCCGCCCATGGTGTAGTGCACCGCCGGGCACACCGGGATCGGCTCCTTTGCCGCGTCGACGCCGGCGAACGTCCTGGCCGCCTCCGCGATGAGCGGCAGCCGCTCGTGGATCTTCTTCGCTCCCAGATGGCGCAGGTCGAGGTGCACCGCCGGGCCGCCCGGGGTCGCCACGGTGCGCCCCTTGCGCTCCTCGTGCCAGAAGGCCTGCGACAGGCGGTCCCGCGGCCCGAGCTCCATCGCCTTGACGCGCGGCCAGGGATCGGGCGGGCCCAGGCCGTAGTCCTGCAGGTAGCGGTAGCCGTCCTTGTTGACGAGCAGCGCGCCCTCGCCGCGGCAGGCCTCGGTCATGAGGATGCCGCTGCCGGGCAGGCAGGTCGGATGCCACTGCACGAACTCCATGTCGCGCAGCGCGGCGCCGGCGCGAAAGGCGAGCCCCATGCCGTCGCCGGTCACGGTGCCGGCGTTGGTGTTCTGGCGAAACGCGCGCCCCGCGCCGCCGGTGCACAGCACCAGCGCCGCGCACTCGAACAGCACCGGCTCGCCGCTCGCGACCTCGATCGCCAGCACGCCGCGCACGCGGCCGTCCTCGACCAGCAGCTCGGCGCAGAAGAACTCGTCGTAGCGGCGGATCGCCGGGTACCTGAGCGAGGTCTGGAACAGCGTGTGCAGGATATGGAATCCGCTGCGGTCGGCGGCGAACCAGGTGCGCTGCACCTTCATCCCGCCGAAGAAGCGCACGTTGATGCGGCCGTCGGCCTGGCGGCTCCACGGGCAGCCCCAGCGCTCGAGGCGCTCGAGCTCCTGCGTGCAGTGCGCGACGAAGTAGTCGACCGCCGCCTGGTCGCACAGCCAGTCGCCGCCGGAGACGGTGTCCTCGAAGTGGTGCTGCAGGCTGTCGTCGGCGCGCGTGACGCCGGCCGCGCCGCCTTCGGCCGCCACTGTGTGGCTGCGCATCGGCAGCACCTTGGACACCAGGGCGACGCTCAGCCCCCGGTCGTGCTCGCAGGCCGCGATCGCTGCGCTCAATCCGGCTCCGCCGGCGCCGATGATGACCACGTCGGCGCGGACGAGCTGCATTACACGGTGATGGTGACGAGCTGGTAGAGCCGGCCGAAGGACAGACGGGCTTTCAGGGCGGCGGGCTCGCGCGGCAGCCACTCGCCGATCCCGTGCCGCCACAGGTCCAGCGCGAAGGGCTCCAGCGTGCGCAGGATGCCCACCATGGGCCAGTAAAGCGGGTTGAGCGGATGCGGGCGGTGGTAGTCGACGATCACGAGGCGCCCGCCGGGCTTCACCACGCGCAGCGCCTCGGCGAGGGTGGCGCGCCGCGCCGCCTCGGGCTGCTCGTGCAGCAGAAAAAACAGCAGCGCCCGGTCGTAGCTCGCCGTCGCCATGCCGAGCGAGGCGCTGTCGCCGTGGAGGAGCTCGACCGGCGCGTCGGCCGGCAGCTTGCGCGCCAGGTTGTCGAGCTGGACCGGCAGCACGTCGACCACGCTGAGCTGCGCCGCCTTGCGCGCCAGCCTCGCGGTGAGGTCGCCATAGACGCACGCCACCTGCAGCGTGCGGCCCTGCGAGCAGTCGCCCAAGGCCTCGAGCGCCGCGTCGCGCAGCCGGCCGAAGTTGCCCCACAGGATCAGGTTCACCAGCCACTGGCGCTCGAACAGGCGCACCGCGCCCGGATGCACGTACGCCCACCAGTAGGTCTCCGCAAGGTACGCGGGCACTGCCAAGTGGGCTTGGCTAGCGGAATTGGTAGTAATAGGACAGACCGATGAAGTTGACCTTCTGGTCGGGATCTTCAGTGACGCGCGTGCCGTCCGTGTAAGTCCAGTTCGCCCAAGTCCAGTCGTCGCTTCGGTAACGATCGTGCACCAGGTGCGCGCGCAGCCCGGAGGCCTTGGTGAGCGCATACTCCACGAAAAGCTTTAATGTCGTCAGCCGCGTGTTGATGTCCGGCAACGGCCCGCCGACTGGTGCGAGTGTGAGCCCGAAGGAGTCGCGGAAACGGAATACGGCGAGCTCGGTCCCTATTTTGAGGTTGCCCAGCGGCTTGCCATTCGCCCCAACCCCAACCGCCCGGCTGACATTGCGCAAATTCGCCGCCCAGACGGGGCTGGTGCACGGCGTTCCGTCCGCCGGCGAAGCCGCGCAGGTCGCCTGATTGATCTTGTTCTCCGTTTGCGTGGCGAACGCGGTCGCCTGCCAAGCGTCAGTGATCTGGTAAGCGGCGTCCACCGAGACCAAGCTGGCTCGGCCATCGCGCAAGCCGAGGTCTTCGGCGCCGCGCGAGGCGTAATCGTCCTTTGACGTGCTGGCGCGAAACTGCAGCGATAGTGGATCGGTGGGCGTCCAGCTTAGGCTCACGCCGAACTTGTCGCGCTCGCGGTCCGCCAAGTGCAATGGCGCGATCTTGTTGCTGCCCGGACCACCGCCGTTGAGGATGTTGTTGAGAAAAGACGATCCATCGCGCTCGCTGCGCGCTAGGGACACCGAGCCGGTCAGCGTTTCGCCGAGCGAGCGCCGCAGCTCGCCGCGCACAGTAATCTCGTCCGTCTCCTCGCGACTGCTTACCGAGCGCAGGCGGAACTGGTTGCGCTTCTTCTGCTCGTAGTCGAGGCCGGCGGTCGCGCGGATGCCGGCGGGCAGACCGTAGGACGCTTCCAGCTTATTC
>DASUUN010000451.1:0-3903 GCA_036374055.1 Burkholderiales bacterium | reverse complement strand
CTTGAAAGCGTCGAACATGCGCGGAAAGGAGGGCACCGGTACCTGCCGCGTATCCTCGAAGCTCATGCCGGCGTTGGCGAGGTAGCCGGTGATGAGCACCCGGCCGAGCGGGTTGCCGGTGAAGCCGGCGGGCACCGGCTGACCCTTGAGATCCTTCAGCGTGCGGATCGGGCTGTCCTTCTTCACCACCAGGCCGTTGTACCAGGGCACCAGGCGCGCCACCATCCGCAGCTCCGGGTGCGGCCGGTTGTCGACGATCACCTCGCCCTTCACCAGGTAGTGCAGCTCCGGCACGTTGGAGATGCCGAAGTCGATGTCGCCGCGGTTGACGAGCGGCGCGTACTGCGCCGCGCCGGCCATCGGCTGGGTGCGCATCTGCAGCCCGCCCTTGTCCGACACCACCTTGGCCACGCCCGTGGCGAGCTGGAACGTCGCCCCCACCGGGGTGGTGCCCAGTCCCACGACTTGGGCCATGGCCGTTCCACAGGACAATCCAAGCACGAAAAAAAGAAGTCGCTTCATATTCCCCTCCTCAGGGTTTCGATCATCGAACTCTTCATCAGAAACGCCTTCGCCGCAACCGGGTCCGCGGCGATGCGGCACATTTCGTCCTGCGCGCGGCGGCGCGCTTCCGGGTCGCGCTCGGCCATCAGCTTGCGGTTGCGCGCGGTGTTCGCGTTGATGTACTCGATGGCGACCGGCCGGCGCTCGGCCTCGTAAAGATCCAGGTCCTCGCCGTGCACGAGCTTCCTCGACAGGCTAAGGGCATCGTGCAGCCCGCCGTTCATCCCCATGCCGCCGAGCGGGTTGTTGATGTGCGCGGCATCGCCCGCCAGGAACACCCGCCCGACGCGGTAGCGGCCGGCGACCTTCTGGTGCACCCGGTAGAGCGTGCGATGCACGGTTTCATAAGGGGTCGCCTTCCTGTGGAGCCCCTGGAGCTTCGCCTCGGCCGAAGCGAGCACGGCCTCGTCGGTCTCCTCCCGCGTCGGAAACAGGCAGCGCCACAGCCCCGGCACCTTGAGCAGCACGCAGAACTCCTCGGTGTCGGCGATGTAGTTGACGTAGCACAGGCGCTCGAGCGCCGCGGCGAAGTCGAACGGCGTGCTCACCACGAAGAAGCGCTCGGGGAAGGTCATGCCCTCGAATTCCACGCCGATGGCGCGGCGCACGGCGCTGTTCGCCCCGTCGGCGCCGATCAGGTAGTCGCCGCGGTGCTTCGAGCCGTCCTCGAGCGAGATTTCCACGTAATCCCGGTTCTGGGTTACCCCGGCGATACCGGCGCCGAACTTCACCGTCGAGGAAAGGCGCGAGTGCACGAGGCGCGTGTACTTGAACTGCTCGTACTGCACGCGGTACGGATGGTCGGTCTCGCCGCGCAGCAGCTCCATGTCGAACTCGGCGATGGCGCCGCTCTTGCGGTCGCGGTGCTGCATATGCCTTGCGATCAAGCCATCGCGCAAGAGCGGCTCGATGAGATTCAGTTCTTCCATCATGTCGAGCGTCGGCGGGTGCCAGGTCGAGGCGCGCAGGTCCTCGGCGAGGCCCGCGGCGCGCTCGAACACCGCGGTCTCGATGCCGGCGCGCTCCAGCGCGTAGGCGGCGGTGAGGCCCACGGGTCCGGCGCCGGCGATGAGGACTTTTTTCAATGTTCCGAGAGCAGCGAGCCCCAGCCGTGCACCTTGTCCTTGATGCCGTACTGGCGCAGCGCGTACCAGTAGGTGGCGGTGTTGATGGCGATCACCGGCTTGTCCAGCCAGAACTCGGCCATCGCCGCCACCTCGGCCATGGCGAGGTTGGTGCCCACCTGCACGATGGCGTCGACCTTGCCGCGGTTCACCTTGAGGATGGCGTCGCGCAGCGTCTGCTTCGACTCGTGCGCGATCAGCACCGGGCTCCTGCACTTGAGGCCGAGAAGGTTCACCACCTCGAAGCCGCACTCGGTGAAGAAGCGCCGCACCTGGCGGTCGCCGACCGGCATGTAGGGCGTGATGACCCCCAGGCGCTTTATGCCGCGCCCGTACTTGCGCAGCGCCGCCTGGCAGGCGTCCGAGCCCATCACGACGCCGCATTTCGCTACCCGGTCCAGTTTTTTTTGTAGAACCCTAGAGCCTTCCAGGCCGTCCCAGAAGGTCTCCGCCGACATGCCGAGCACCACGTAATCGGGGTGGCAGGTCATCACCGCCTCGAGCGCCGGGAACAGCGCGTCGCGGATGTAATCCATCATCACCATGAAGCTCCTGTCGTCGGTCACCTTCACGTCGGGAATGATCAGGCGCGAGTGGTGATGCGTGATGCCCCAGGGCTTCATCGCCTCGAACTCGGGCTGCACCGAGGTGTTGGTGGAGGGCGCGAGCACGCCGAACTTGCCGCGGTGGCCCAGGGAATCGGTCATGCCTGCTGCTCCTTGTGTGTGCCGAGGTGGCGCAGCGCTTCGGCGACGAAGCGCTCCGAGAGGACCGAAGACTTCTCGATTTTCTTCAGGTCGGGGTTCAGTGCATGGAAAAGGGCGAGCTGCGCGTCCCAGTGCGCGTCGGTCATCTCGCCGTTCAGCGCCCAGCCGCCGCCGGCGTGCTCGCGCTGCCAGAGAAGGCGCGCCTCGTCCTGGGACAGCTTCACCGACACGTATTCCTTCAGCGTGTCGTGGAATACCTCGAAGCGCTCGTGCAGCGCGCGCGAGGCGAGGATCATGGCGCTGGCGAGCCCCCGCAGCGCCTCGGGATGCGCCGCTTCGTACGCTTCGGTGGTGACGAGCACGCCGTGCGGCTGCAGCGGCACGAGGCGCCTGAGCTGGTCGAAATCCAGCATGCGCCATACCTTGTCGCCGTGGTCGCGGTCGAGCGCCAGCGCCTCCTCGGTGCGGATGAGCGAGGCGCCGGCGCGGCCCTCGAGCAGCGCGGCGATGCGCTGCGGCGGCGGCCCGACCGCTTCCCAGCGGATGTCGGCTTCCGCGATGCCCATGGCCCGGACCACCAGCCGCGCCATGTGGTGGCTGAGCGCGCCGAAGCCGTCGATCGCCCAGGTGACGTGCCTCAGAGAAGTTACTTTGGTTTGAACGACAAGCGCCTGGGCGAGTGCCCGCGCCTGCGACACGAAGATGCGGCAGGGATGCCCCTGCGCGCGCAGCGCGAGCACCGGGCCGAAGCCGGCGTAGGCGGCGTCGGCCTGGCCTTCGAGCACCGCGCGCGTGGCGGCCACGCCGCCGCGCCAGTCGGACCACTGCACGTCCAGCCCCTGCGCCGCGAACAGGCCCAGGCGCGTGGCGGCCGCGCAGGAAATGTCGTCGACGCCGAAAGTGGCGCCGGAAGCGCGGGCGAGGCGGACTCTCATTGACAGAGCGCAAAATTGTACACAATCATGCGGGGTGGCCAGCAAACCCCGCCCGGCCGACCGCGCGTATGCCTGGATGCGCGAGCGCATCCTTTCGGGCGCCTTCGCGCCGCGCGCGCACCTCAAGGAAGAGGAGCTCGCGGCGCGCATCGGCACCTCGCGCACCCCGGTGCGTGACGCGCTGCGGCGCCTGGCGGGCGAGGGCCTGGTCGCGATGCAGCGCGACCGCGGCACCTACGTCGCCGAGTTCTCGCGCGAGGAGATCGAGGAGATTTTCGTGCTGCGCGCCGGGCTGGAGGCGTACGCCGCGGCGCTCGCCGCGCGGCGCATCAGCCCCGCGCAGCTCGCGCGCCTCGAGCGCCTGGCGGGCGAGATGGAAGCGCAGGCGCGGCGCGAAGAGCGCTTCGCCCGCTTCGCCGCGCTGAACAACGACTTTCATCTTACCGTGCTCGAAGCGGCGCGCTCTCCGCGGCTCGCCAGCCTGCTGCGGCCGCTGGTGAACATCCCGATCGTGCTGCTCAAGCACTACAACTGGCAGCCCGGCCGGGTCGACATCGCGCGCTCCAACCGCGA
>DASUUN010000450.1:0-31263 GCA_036374055.1 Burkholderiales bacterium | reverse complement strand
TGAGCCGCCGCCCGGGGGCGCCGCTGCGTCCGCCCGCATGATCTCTTCATAGAAATGCGGCTTCGCCTTTCCCTCCAGCAGGGGAGCGACCCTTTCCCACGCCTTCTTGCGCTCTTCGCTGAGATGCATGGCCATGAACGTCTCCTTGCTCTCGTGCTCGACCACGCCGACAAAGGAGCCGCTTCCATCTGTCGCCTTCAGTAGGCGCCGCGAAATGAACCCGTTGAACGTCTTGTATATGGCGCTAGACCACGCGAACCAGGCCAGGAATTCTCCTTCCTTGCCCTGCTTGATCGGCGGAAATTCAGCATGATTGACAAACATGGTGTCGGCTCCTCTTCTGGGTGGTTGCAAGCGCTTCTCCGCTCAGGGCCGAAACCGTATTGCCGCCACCGGCAATCGAGCGCATCACCCCGCTCCGCGTGAGCTGCGCCACGGTCCTCGAAACCGAGGTCGTGCCGCGGTCGAACGGCGCGATCTCGAAGGCGCCGAGCGGGCCATTCCAGACGAGGGTGCGCGCGTGGGCGAGGCGCTTATTCACCATCGCCACGGTGTCCGGGCCGATGTCCAGGATCATGTCATCGGCGCCGACCGCATCCAGCGGAACGATGCGCCACGCGGCGCCCGCCTTGAGCTCCTGCGCCACCACCGCGTCGATCGGCAGGAGGATGTCGCAGCCGCCGGCACCGGCCGCAGCCATGATGCCCTGCGCGGTGCCGAGCATGTCGCGCTCGGCGAGCGATTTGCCGATCGGCCTGCCTTGCGCCGCCAGAAACGTGTTCGCCATGCCGCCGCCGAGGACGAGCGCTTCCACCTTGCGCACCAGATTGCCGAGGAGCCCCAGCTTGGTCGAGACCTTGGCGCCGCCGACAATGGCGAAGACCGGGCGCGCCGGCGCATCGAGTGCGCTCGTCAGCGCCTCAATCTCGGCCTGCATGGCACGCCCGGCGACCGAGGTGAGCTGTCGCGCCACGCCTTCGGTCGAGGCGTGTGCGCGGTGGGCGGCTGAGAAGGCGTCGTTTACGTAGACATCTCCAAGACCGGCGAGCTTGGCCGCAAACGCCTTGTCGTTGCTCTCCTCGCCCTCGTGGAAGCGGGTGTTCTCCATCAGGAGGATCTCGCCTGGCTGCGCGGCCGCGGCAGCCTCTGTGGCGCGGCCGTCATGCCAGTCGGTCGCCACAAATCTCACCGGCCGGCCGAGCATCGATTGCAGGACGTCGGCGACCGGCTTCAGGCTCATCTGCGGCACGACCTTGCCCTTGGGCCGGCCGAAGTGGGCAAGGAGAATGACTCTGGCGCCTTTGCCCACGAGCTCCCGAAGCGTCGGCAGGATGCGCTCGATCCGGGTCACGTCCGTCACCGCGCCATCCTTCATCGGCACATTGAGGTCGACACGCACCACGGCAGCCCTTCCGGACACATCGATATCGTCCAGCGTGCGATAGGTCCTGATCGTCATGGATGGCTCCCCAGGGAAATCCCGAGCGCGCGCTGCACCTCTTCGCGCCGTGCCGCCAGCGCCGCCGGAGAAGCAGCTTCGATCACGAGCTTCGCCACCGGCTCGGTGTGCGAGGCGCGCAGGTTGAACCACCAGTCCCGGTACTCGACGGTGATGCCGTCGATGTCCTGTATGCGCGCGTCGCCGAAACGCGCGCGCGCCGCGGCGATGAGCGCCTCCGGCTCGCGCGTATCGATGCGAATCTCGCCGCTCCTCGCGTAGCGCGCGAGCGGCGCGAAGCGCTGCGACAGGGGCGGCCCGCCGCGCCCGAGCGCCGCGAGAAGCTTGAGCGCCGCGTACAGCGCATCGTCTATGGCGTGGTGCTCGGCGAACATGATGTGGCCCGACAGCTCCGCCGCGAGCAGACCGTCCTGCGAGCGGTGCAGCGCCTCCTTGTAGAAGGGATTGCCTACGCGCATGGTCGCTGGCGTGCCGCAGAGCTTTTCGATCTCGCCGCGCACGGCGCGGCTCATGCGCAGGTCGTAGAACACCGTGCCCCGCCGCCGTGCCAGCGCTTCGCGCGCGAGCACGAGCAGCGAGCCCTCGGGCGGCACGATGGCGCCGCGCTCGTCGACGAAGGCCACGCGGTCGGCATCGCCGTCGAACATGACGCCCAGATCGGCACGCGCCGCCGGTACCGCGGCCCGCAGCGCGGCGAGGTTTTCGGGGCGCAGGGTGTCGGGGCCATGGTTCGGAAACGCGCCGTCGGGCACGTGGTAGAGCAGCGTATGGCGCACCCCGAGCCGCTCGAGCACGCCCAGGGGCAGCGCCCCCACGCCGTTGGCGCAGTCGATCACGACGGACCGGGAACCTAGCGGTTCGCCCCGGAACTGCTCGGCGAGCAGGTCGCAGTATTCACCCAGGATGCTGTCCACCACCACGCTTCCGCCCGCACCGCCCGCGGCCGGCACCGGGCCGGCGAGCGCGGGCTCGAGCGTCTCCAGCCCGCGGCCGTAGTAGACCTGCTCGACCCCTGGATCGATGATTTTGAAGCCGTTGTACTCGCTCGGGTTGTGAGAAGCCGTCACCATCACGCCATGGCAGCGGCGTTGGGCGACGGCGAAATTCAGCATTGGCGTGGTAAGCATGCCCATGTCGCGCACGCGCGCCCCCGCTTCGACGAGGCCGCAGATCAGCGCCTCTGCAAGCGCAGGCGACGAGAGACGCGCGTCGCGGCCTAGGACGAATTCTGCCGCCGCGGCCCAAGCCGGCAGCGCGCGCCCCAGGCGCCAGGCGACCCCAGCGTCGATCTCGCCCGGTACGGTACCGCGGAGATCGTAGGCCTTGAAATAGGCGAGACGGGTCATGGCCCGCCAAGTATGCCGCGCCGATCGCCTGGGCCTTGATTTGAATCAAAGGCGCCCGGCGAATGAGTGCCATGCTTGAAATTATGGGGAAGGGTGCCCTGAAACATTTCGCGCTCGTTGCCGCCGCGGTACTGGCGCTGGCAATGCTGCTGTCGGCATGCGGCGCGTTCGATGTGCACGCTGCCGCTCCGGACGAGTCGAGCGGCTCCTGCTGCGCAAGCGCTTACGGCCCAACCGCTGCAGACCCGACGAATGCAACCCCGCCGGCGAAGGGCGGCGCGGCGCTTCTCCCGCCTGCTTCCGCGCCTTCCCCCTTCCGCGCGCCGCAACCCGCCGTACCGAAGTTCACCTCAAAAGTACTCCCCCCGAGCTCGTTCTACGCCCGGTCGGCGCGGATTCTGCGCTGAGCCGATCGCGCGCGGCGCAACGCCGCGCCGTAGTTGCGTGGAGCCGTTCGGCCGCGAATGCGGCGAGCGGCGCGGGAAGTCCCTACTTACTCGAGGTGTGACATGAAATTCAGGTCTCTGAGGTTTGCAGTGATCGGCGTGCTCGCCGGATCGCTCCTGGCCGCGGTGCTCGGAATTGGCGTGCTGTGGCTCGCGGCGAGGCGGGATGAAGGGCCCGTGGTCTTTCAGCCCGGACGCCGCTCTTGACCCTGCCACGATGGGAGGGTGCATGTTTCATATCTGGCAATGAAGCCTCTCAGGAGAACTGCGATGATTGAACTGAACGTGAAGGGCATGACGTGCGGCCATTGCGTAACGGCGGTGACGCGTGCGGTGAAATCGGTCGATCCGTCGGCCGCCGTGCAGGTGGATCTGGGAAGCGGACGCGTGCGCATCGACGGCCGCAGCGCGGCCGGCGAGCTGATCAAGGCGCTGGAGGACGCGGGCTATCCCGCCTCGCCGGCGCAGGGCGAGGCGAGCCCAACGCCGCGCAAAGGATGCTGCTGCGCGCGTTAGGGACCGCTGACTATTTGACTTGAGTCAATCGTGCCGCCGCGACTACTGGCATCCTTGGCCCATGGATAAACAGGTCAGATTCAACATCGGATACGTGATCATCGGGATCCTGGCGATCGTGCTGATGCGCGACGCATGGGTCGGCATGAACCAGGTGCAGACCATTCCCTACGGCGAGTTCCAGCACCTGAACGACCCCGGGCGCCACGGGCGGCTTGGCGGCCTGCGGCATGCATCCGTCCCTCGCCAACCTGTCGCTCGTGTGACGCTGACCGAGCCGGACGTCGCAAGCATCTCCGCGCAGCTCGCGAACGCGGCGCAGCCATCCGGTCTGCCGAAGGTGGCATGAGGATGGACTGGCTTGCGAGCAACTGGGGTTTGCTGGTCCTGGTGATCTGCGCTGGAATTTTGGTCGTCGTATTCATGCGCGGGAAGGGGAAGGGCGAGCCGACCGACCGGCCGCCCCGGGATTGACTGAAACCCACCGAAGAAAGGACTGCAATGACCTATCGACTTCTGTGGCTGGTAGCGGCAACGCTGCTTGCATTCAACGCCGCAGCGCAGCTCGCTGTGCAGAAGAACACCGCCGGCGGAGTTACGGTTGCCGTCACGCCCGCCAATCTCGTTGCGGGCGCGAAGACATGG
This sequence comes from Burkholderiales bacterium, assembly GCA_036374055.1. Lineage (GTDB taxonomy): Bacteria > Pseudomonadota > Gammaproteobacteria > Burkholderiales > SG8-39 > SCGC-AG-212-J23. The sequence continues at coordinate 26,851 of DASUUN010000450.1, read as the reverse complement.
GACTTTTCCATCGTGCTCGACACGCACAGCCAGGATCTCTCGGACGACCTGGCGAGCAGCGCCGTGCTGGTGGACGATCGCGGCAACCAGTTCAAGGCGCTCGCGTGGGACGGCGCCGCGCCGGGCGGCCACCACCGCAGCGGCGTGCTCAGGTTCAACGCCATCGAGCCGCGGCCGCAAGCGCTCGAGCTGCGCATCAGCCGTCCGGGCGAGGCGAAAGCGCGCACCTTCCGATGGAGGCTCCAATGAAACGCATTTCGGTCCTGGTGATTGCCGCCGCTTTTCTGGCAGCGGCCCTTGCGGGCTGCGGCGAGCGAGAGCAGACGGCGCTGTACAAGGACGGCAAGTACCGCGGCAAGCCCGACACCCAGCCGTGGGAGAACGCGCCGGCGGCGTACGGCTCGAGTGGCTGGAAGCAGGGCGACCACGAGAGCTGGGAAAATCAGCTCAGAGCGCGCCACAGCAACAGCCAGAACGAAAACCGGCGCATCGGCCACTAGCTTCGAACCATGTTCCCTGACTCGAGCTAGCCGCCCGGCACGACCGACCGGCCATGTGCCACGTCCTGCTGTTTTTGCCGGTCATTGCCCTGCCCGTGCTGTGGCTTTTGCCGCTCTCGGTGGCGCTGCCGATCTACGCGCTTGCCGTGGCGCTCGTCCTCTGGATCTATGTGCTTGCTGTCAGGACGGCGCGAAGGTCGGCCATGACCGGAGCGGAGGGCATGATCGGCGAGCACGGACGCGTGGTCGAGCTCGACGGCGAAAGTGCAAAACTGCTCGTTCACGGCGAGCTCTGGTCGGCCGAGATGCTCGGAAAGCGGCTGGCCCTCGGGCAAGAGGCGCGCATCGTGGGGATTACGGGCTTGAAGCTCAAGGTCAAGGCTGCGGAGGGCGCGGGTGCGCATTGAGCGCCGATATCTTGCCGCCGCAGCGCTTGCGCTGGCCGTGGCGGCGCTCGTTGGGACTGCCATCGCCTGGCTCTGGCCGAGGCCGCCGTCGGGCATCCTCCAGGCCAACGGTCAGGTGCGCGGTACCGAAGTCACGGTAAGCGCGAAGAACGGCGGCATCGTAGAAGTGGTCGCGGTGCGTGAGGGCGCGCAAGTGGCGAAGGGTGACCTCGTCGCCCAGATCGGCGCGGCCGACATCGAGGCGCGCCTGGCGCAGGCCAAAGCCCTCGCCGAGGCGGCCGAGGCGCAGCTCGCCCGAATCGATACCGCGATCGAGCAGGCGCGCCTGGGGACGGAGGTGACCCGCGGCACGCTCGCCCACGGCGTGCACCAGGCCGAGGAGGCGCTCAAGCGAGCCGAGGCCGAAGTGCTGGTCGCGCAGGCGCAGCAGCGCCAGGATCGCGCGGCGCTCGAGCGCTTCGAGAAGCTCGCTCGCGAAGGATTCGTCAGCCAGAGCTACATGGACGAGGTGCGCGCGCGCAACCGGACATCGGCGGCGCGGCTCGAGGCCGCGCTGCGCGCGCGCGAGGAGGCGCGGGCGGCGGCGCAGCGGGCGGGCGCCGCGAGCGGCGAAGTCGCAGTGCGCGAGAAGGACGAGCGCAGGCTGCAGGCGGAGCGGGCCGCGCTTGCCGCCCAGCTCAACGCCGCGCGCGCGGGGGCCGACGAGATCGAGGTGGCGTTGCGCGATGCGCGCCTGGTTGCCCCCTCCGAGGGCACGGTGGTCAGCCGCCTCGCGGAGCCCGGCGAGCTTGCCGCGCCGGGAAGGCCCATCGCCGTCCTCATCGATCTCGAGGATCTGTTCGTGAGGGTCTATGTGGCGCAGAAGGACCTGGGAAAGCTGCGCCTGGGCAACCCGGCGCGCATCCATGTGGACGCATTCCCGGGACGCTACTTTGCCAGCCGGGTGGTCGAGGTGGCGCAGCAGGCCGAATTCACGCCGAAGGAAGTGCACATGCAGGACGAGCGCGAGAAGCTGGTCTTCGGCGTCAAGGTGCGCATCGACAACCCCGAGGGCTACCTCAAGCCCGGCATGCCCGCCGACGTGCGCATCAAGTGGCAGGACGACGCGGCCTGGTGAGCGATGTTGTCATCGTCGTGAACGGCCTCTCGCGGCGCTTCGGCGAGCGCTGGGCGCTGCGCGGAGTGACGCTGAGGGTGCGCCGCGGCGAGATGTTCGCCGCAGTCGGCGCCGACGGCTCGGGCAAGACCACCCTCATGCAGTCGCTGTGCGCGATCCTCGATCCGACCGAGGGCCGGGTCAGCGTGGCGGGTCTCGACAGCGTAAAGGACGCCGCTCGCATTACCGCTCGGCTCGGCTACATGTCGCAGGCCTACTCGCTCTACGGGGATCTCACGGTGGAGGAGAACCTGCGCTTTTTCGCCGCCTTGCACCGGGTGCCCGGACCCACGGCGCAGGCGCGCATCGCACGTCTGATGCGCTTTGCCGGCTTGTCGGCGTTCCTGCAGCGGCTCGCCCGCGATCTCTCGGGCGGAATGCAGAAGAAGCTCGCGCTGTGCTGCAGCCTGATCCATGAGCCCGACATCATGGTGCTCGACGAGCCGACGCTGGGCGTCGATCCGCGCTCGCGCCGCGAGCTCTGGCGCATCCTCGAGGAGTACCGGACCGCGGAGAAGACCGTGGTGATTGCAACCTCCTACATCGACGAGGCCGAGCGCTGCGACCGGGTGGCATTTTTCGACGCCGGGCGGATGATCGCCTGCGATCGCCCGGCGGCGTTCGGCGCCGATCTCGAGGCCGCGCTCGCCGCCATGCTGCCTGCCCGAGCGCCGGCGGCCGTCGTGCCTTTCCCCTCACGGACCCCCACGGGCGACGCGATCGCCGTGCGCGGCCTCGCGCGATCCTTCGGCGCCTTCAAGGCGGTCGACGGCATTTCCTTCGAAGTACGCCGCGGCGAGGTATTCGGGCTCCTCGGTCCCAACGGCTCGGGCAAGAGCACGACGATCCGCGTGCTGTGCGGGATCCTCGAGCCGAGCGCGGGCGAGGTGCGCGTCGCCGGCATCGACGTCGTCCGGCAGGCCGAAGCGGTGCGCGGGCGCATCGGCTACATGTCGCAGAAGTTCTCGCTCTACCTCGATCTCAGCGTGCGCGAGAACATCGCCTTCTTCGGTGGGGCATACGGCCTGAACAGGGGCGAGATCGAGGAGCGCGCGCGGTGGGTGCTCGCCGCCGCCGGGCTCCAGGGGAGCGAAGGCATGCTTACGCGCAGCCTCTCGGGGGCGCTGCGCCAGCGCCTCGCGCTCGGCTGCGCGCTGCTGCACCAGCCTGAAGTGCTGTTTCTCGACGAGCCCACGGCGGGGGTCGATCCGGCGTCGCGCCGCACCTTCTGGACGCTCATCGCCGCCATCGCGCGAAGCGGCACGGCGGTCCTCGTCACTACGCATTACCTGCGCGAGGCCGAGGGCTGCGACCGCGTGGCGTTCATCGACCGCGGGCGCCTGCTCGCGCTCGACGCCCCGCAGCGGCTGCGCGATGCGTACGGCGGCGTGCCGCTCGAGGAGGTGTTCTTCCGCCTGCTGGAGGCGGCGCCGTGATGCTCGCCGCGCTCCTGCGCAAGGAATTCACCGAGCTTGCGCGCGACCCGATCACGCTCGCCGTCGCGGTATTCCTGCCGCTGGTGATGCTGTTCATCTTCGGCTACGGCATCTCGCTCGACGTCGAGGACACGCCGCTCGCGGTCTACGACCAGGACCGCAGCCAGGAAAGCGCGCGCCTCGTCGAGGCGTTCACCGCGAGCGGCTACTTCACCCGTCGCGCCGACCTCGCCTCGCCGCTCGAGGTCGACCGGGCGCTCGACCGGAGCGACGCAGTGGTGGTGCTAGCGATCCCGCCCGGCTTCTCGCGCGGCGTCGCCGCCGGCGACACCGTGGCGGTGCAGGCCATCGTCGACGGGTCGTTCTCTGCCACCGCGCTCATCGTCGCGAACTACGCCACCGCCGTGGTCGACCGCTACTCGATGCGCCTCGCCGAAAGCCGCGCCAGCGAGGCAGGGCTCGCGATGCCGGCAACGCTCCGGCTGTCCGCGCGCGTCTGGTACAACGCGCCGATGAGAAGCGTGAATTACATCGTGCCCGGGCTGTTCGCGGTGCTGCTGATGGCGTTCCCGCCGATGCTCACGGCGCTCTCGATCGTACGCGAGAAGGAGCGCGGCACCATCGAGCAGATCTACGTTTCGCCGCTCACGCCGCTGTTCTTCATCGTCGGCAAGATCGTTCCCTATGCCGCGATCGCCTTCGCGGAGATGCTCCTCATACTCCTCGCGGGAACGCTGTGGTTCGACATCCCCTTCCGCGGCAGCCTCGGCCTGCTCCTGGGCGCCTCCGCGCTCTACGTCTTCGTGACAGTAGGGCTGGGCGTCTTCATCTCGACGCTCGTACGCACACAGGTGGCTGCCGTGTTCCTGTCGTTCGTCGTCACGCTCATGCCTTCGTTCCTCTTCTCGGGGTTCCTGTTCCCCATCCTCACCATGCCCTACGTGCTGCAGCTTTACACCTATGTCTTCCCGGCGCGCTACTTCAACGACGTTAGCCGGGATCTTTTCCTAAAGGGCGCGGGCATCGAGTACCTCGCCGGCAACCTCGGGCTGCTCGCGCTCTACGCGGCGATCCTCGTCACCATCGCAAGCCTGCGGCTGCGCAAGAAGGTGGCATGAACACGAGGCTCGCCGCGGTGATCGCGAAGGAGTTCCGGCAGTTCCTGCGCGACCGGATGCTGATGGCGCTCGTCCTCTGGCTGTACACCGCGGAAGTGATCGTGTGCACCTACGCGCTCAGCTTCGACGTGAGGAACCTGCGGCTCGCGGTGTACGATCAGGATCGCACGCAGCTTAGCCAGCGCGTCATCGAGCGCTTCACGGCGACCGAGTATTTCGGCAGCTTGATGGCCCTCCAGGACACGCGCGAGATCGACCGGACGCTCGACGCAGGCCGCGTCGACCTCGCGCTCGTAATCCCGCCCGGCTTCGCGCGCGCCGTATCGGCAGGCACCGGCGGCGAGCTGCAACTCGTGCTCTCCGGAGTGAATTCCAACACTGCGAACGTGGCGCGCGGTTATGCCAGCTCCATCGTCGCCCGGCTTGGGCATGAGCTTGCACGCCAGCAGTTCGCCGCGTCAGGGGTGGCGGTGCGGTTGCCGCAGGTGGAGCTGCGCACGCGTGTCTGGTACAACCCGGCGCTCGATTTCCGCTACTTCATGGCCATTTCCATGATCGTCGCCGCTGCGCTGGTGGTTGGCGTGGTGGCGAGCGCCGCGAGCATGGTGCGCGAGAAGGAGACCGGCACCGCCGAGCAGCTCATGATCACCCCGCTCAGGCGGAGCGAGGTAGTGGCCGCCAAGATGCTGCCGCCCTTCGCGGTCGGCATGCTCTCGCTCGCGCCGAGCCTCGGCGTGCTCGCCTGGTTCGGCGTGCCTTTCCGGGGCAGCATCGCGCTCTTCGTCCTTGCCTCGGCGCTGGCGCTAGCCGCCTGCCTCGCTATCGGCATCCTCATCTCGACCTTCGCCCGCACGCTGCAGCAGGCGCTGCTGATCGGCTTTTTCGTGCTCTTTCCCATGATGTTCCTGTCCGGAACCGTGGTGCCGATCGACACCATGACGAAGCCGCTGCAGGTTCTGTCCCTGGCGAGCCCGGTACGCCACTACATGGAGATCGCGCTGGGCGTGATACTGAAGGGCGTTGGACTGGAAGCGCTCTGGCCCCAGTTCGCCGCTCTTGCGGCAATTGGTGGCGTGCTCATGCTGGTCGGCCTGTCCCGGCTGCGCCGGCATCTCTATGCCTGAGGCGTCAGGCTGCCTGAAAAAAATTGGGGCCGCCATCGCAGACCTTCTGAATTCGAGGCAGTTCATGGGTTTTTTGTGGTGTTCCACCCATAAGACCCTGCAGGAAGCGGAATGCTGACGCTGTCTTCCGCTTTATCGCCGAGTTCGGCCGCGAGCCGGATGCTCACCTCGGTATCTGGCCCTCGGCCTCACCATGGGGCAGTGGCTTTCCCTGCCGATGATCGCAGCCGGCTTGGCGCTGTTTTGGTGGAGTGCTCGGAGCGCCGCGAGGCAATTTCATGTCCCAGCGATTCGCTGCTTCCTCCAATGCCGGCGTATTCTTCCTTTGCAGTGGAGAACAAACCGTCAAGTCGGACGCAGCGCATCAGGGCTCGCTGGCGGACGCTGGCCCTGTCCATTCCGCTGGCGTTCTTGATGGCGCCATCGGCGCAGGCCATTACCGAGCTGAGGCATGCCCACGGTTTGGGCTTCAGCCCGGACGGCAGCCACATCCTGATTCCGAACCATTACGGCGTCGCGGTCTACAGCGAGGGTCGCTGGTCGAAGGTGCCGGGTCCCAGCCACGATTACATGGGATTCGTGGTAACCCGCGACTTCATATTCACGAGCGGGCATGTAGCGGGAAGCCGCGGCGCCGCGAATCCGCTCGGATTGAGGCGCAGCGGCGACGGCGGGCGATCGTGGGCGACGCTCGGCTTCGAGGGAGAGGCGGAATTTCACCTGGTAGCCGCGGGATACCTGAACAACGCGCTCTATTTGTACAACCCTGGGCCGAACTCGGCCATGCCGCGCGCCGGGATCTACCGCATGATGGGCGAGCGCCTCATCGGGTGGCGCAGCGCGGCGGCTCGCGGCCTGGAAGGCGAGCTCGGCATGCTCGCGGCGCATCCGACGGAATCCGAAACCATTGCGGCGGCGACGACCGCCGGCCTGTTTCTGTCGCGAGACGGCGGCGACGCATTCCAGCCGATGCTGACTGGCGTGCGCGCGACGGCTGCCCGCTTCATGCTCGAAGGTGATGCGGTCCTGGTGGGGACTTTGCACGGGAAGCAGCCCGGCTTGTTCCGCATTGCCATCAAGGACCGCATTCGCAAGGAGCTCGCGCTGCCGCCCTTCGGGCGAGACGCGGTGGCGAATATTGCCCAGAACCCGGTGCGCCGAATGGAGCTCGCGTTGATCAGCTTCGAGCGTGCGGTGTTCGTCTCGTCCGATGGGGGAAAGACCTGGAGGCGTATCGCCCGCCCGCGAGGGACGCTGCCCGGGTCATGACAGCATTCCGTCTGGCCCGTTGAGGCTTCGTCATGTCACGCACTTGCCGTCATCGCGGGGGCTGCCGCTAGTGCGCGGGCTGCCAATCGCGTGACAGGCTATTCCACGGAGGCCGCGGCGGTCGTCACACCGCAGGTGCGCAGGGTGGCGCGTCCGCCGGACGCGATGCCCTGAAACAGCGTAAGAAGCCGGTCGTCCACCCGCGCTTCGCGCGGGTGGAGCTTGGCCTTGGCGAAGCGGCCGACGGCGCGCGGCCCGGCGTTGTAGACGGCGTACGCGGCGCGTGCGACGTGGTCGAGGCGCCCGCTGCGCTCCGCATAGGGGATGGCGTAGTCCTTCACATAGCGCATCAGTATCTGCGCGCCGGCGCGCGCGTTGTAGGCGGTGTCCCAGCGTAGTCGCTGGATGTCGTAAAAGCCCCGCCAGACACGCTCGTTGATCTGCATGATGCCGACGCTGCTTGCCGAGGAGCGCAGGTAAGTGATCTTGGCGCCGCGAACGACGTATTGGCGCCAGCAGCTTTCGATCAGCGCGGTCGCCGGCACGAGATCCAGGAATATCCGGTCGTAAGGCGCAGCGAGATTGGCGCGCCGCAATTCAATCTCCGCCGTCTTTGCCAGCAGGTCGCCGATGCGGGCTTCATACCCGTCGAGCTCGTCGCGCCTGGGGACCCAGCGATCCAGCGGGCGCGCCGCCGAGGGATCCGTCGCAGTTGCGCTTGTCGCGTGCGCGCTGCGGATGAGAAGCTCGAGCCAGCTGCGGCCGGGCGGCGGCGCGGGCGGTTCCTCGACACCGAACAGCTGGCGCAACTGCGGATCGACGGTCCAGTCGTAGCGGAGTGGATCGGCGGTGTCCGCGGGGCGCAGGCTTCGGGCGAGCTGCCGCAGGCCATCGGCCGACAGCCGCATCCCCAGGCCGGGTGCGGCGCTGTCCAGCGCGAGCAGCGCATCGCCGGCATCGATGAAGACGGCGTAGCTCAGCCACGACGCGCCGAGGAGCCCTTCGCGATGCGCCTCGAGGAGGATCGTGCGCAGCTCGTTCCAGGTGTCGACGAACAGCGCGCGCAGCGGGTCGCCCACCGTGACCGCTTCCCCCGCCAGGATGGCGGTCAATTGATACCGGCTCTCCAGCAGCAGCGTGAAGAGTCGCTTGCGCAGGGCGCTGTCTTGGCTGTCGAGCGCGACCTGTCGGACGCTGTAGAGGAGAAAGGCGTCCCAGGGTTGCAGCGCGTTGTCCAGGGCCTCGAGCTCGGCTTCGCTGAGCGGCGCGGCGGGCATGCGGGCGGGCGGCGCGCTAAGCCAGGCGTCGGGAACCTCCAGCACGATGGGAACGACGATCGCGGCAGCCTCGACGCGCGGCTCGAGTACCTGCAGCCGGTTCAGCGCGCGCTCCAGCTCGGCGCCATGTTCCGGCGGCGCCGCGCTGCGCACGAGCTCGAGCAGCGCCGCGCGCAAGGCGCCGAGGTCGTAGGTGAATTCCTGCAGCCGCGGATGCACATGGCGCTTGCTCAATTCCCAGATGAATCCGAGGGCGGGCGCGTCCGCGGTATCGGTCAGCCGGGAATCGACGATGCGCAGGCGCAGGCGCCCCATGCTGTCGGCCTGCGGCGCCAGCGTGAATTGCAGCGAGCCGCGCCACACGGCGGCGTTCTGGCAAGTGCCGAAAACCTCCAGGCCCAGCGCCGCCGAGCCGGGGCCGACGAGGCGCAGCCGCCCGTCTACGGCCTCGAGCCGCGGCGCCTGGAGGCTCAGATACCTGCAGCGGCCTTCCCGGTAGACCACGTTCGGCGCGGCGGAGGACGCGGCCAGCTGCGAGCTGAGTGCCAGGCGCAAGGCGTCGAGCGGAACCCGCAGCGGAATTTCGACGCGGCCGGCCAGCGCATCGCGCGCCAAAAGGATGAGGCAGCAAAACGTGAGCAGTCGGATCGGCATCGGAGGGCATTTCACTCGAGCCACTACGAACGGATTCGTGTGAACTGTCTAGCGTCGCGCGGTCTGCCGCTCTTAGGGGGTGTCGTGATAACCCAACGCCGTCCGATCATGCGGCACGCAGGCCGATGCAGGTCAATGGCTGCCGAGGGAACTGTTGTTTTTGGGGGACGTGGGGCTCCGCCGCCCGGCTGTCCGGCTTAGAGTGGCCGTGCAGCTCATCGCACCAAGTCAGTCGGCTTCAACAACAACCGGGACCAAGTCGGCATGAAGGGAAGGATCGACGCGCTGCTCTCGCGCCTTGCGCGCCCGCAGGGCGCCGCAGGCGACGCGGAGCGCTTGCTCGTGTGGCTGAGGCTCGCCATAGGGCTCGCCGTGCTGCTGCCGGTGCTCTTCGTGGCCGCGTTCGCCTGGCACAGCTTCGACGAAGCCACCGCAGAGGCGCAGCGCACGCTCGAGGGCACGGCTCGAGCCGCTGAAGAGCACGCGGTGCGGGTCATGGACCGGAACGATGTGGTCATGCAGCAGATGGTGCGTGTGCTGAAGGACGATGACGACGCAAGCATCCGTGCGCGCGAGCCCCAGCTGCATGAGCTGGCCAGGGCGATCCTGGTGCGATTTCCCGACATCCGCTCGCTATCGGTGTGGAGCGGCGAAGGCAAGCCGCTCGTTTCGACGCTGTTCTTCCCGGTGCCGCATGGGGTCTCCCGGGTCGACTGGGACTATTTCCGCTGGGGGCACCGCAGTGGCGAGGCGGGATTATTGACCCGAGGCCTGCTCATCGACGAAGCCTCGGGTGAGCGGCTGTTCCGGATGACGAGGTTGCGGCGGCCGGCTCGGGGAAGGGCGGGCGGCGAGATCGAGCTGTTGTTCAGCCCCTCCGAATTCAACGAGCCCTACCGTCGGCTGACGGAAGGCGACGGCGCGGGGAGCGTCGCCATGGTCAATTCCGAAGGCGTCATAGTCGCGAACTGGCCGCCAACGTCACCGGTTGGAACGCGCTTGCACGCAGGCAGCCGGCTGCTGCAGCGGATCGGGGCGGGCGAGCCGCGCGGCGTGTTGACCCAGGATGTATTCCTGCCCGGCGATCGGCGCTTCGCCGCCTTCCGCAAGGTCGGCGATCATCCGCTGTTCATTGCGACGGTTCAGGACGCTGCGGCCGTTCTGGCCGGCTGGCAGCGGCAGGTGCTTGTGCTGGGGATCATCGTTCTCCCCGTCACGATCGCTCTTGTGCTGGCCTCCTGGCTGGCGTTGCGACGGACGCTCCGCGAGATCGAAGCAAGGCAGCGGCTGAGCGAGGAATCGAGGCAGCGCCTGGTCGCGGAAGAGTCGCTGCGCCACGCGCAGAGGCTCGATGCGCTCGGCCAGCTGGCCGGGGGGCTGGCCCACGACTTCAACAACCTGCTCGCCATCGTGTCGAGCAGCGCCGAGCTGCTGGGGAAGGTCCTGCCGGGCGCAGCTGCGCGGCCCGAGCTCGCGTCCATCAGGCGCGCGGCGCAGCGCGGCGCCAAGTTGACGCGCCGGCTCCTCGCGTTTTTCCGCAGGCAGGCGCTGCATCCCGAGCGCGTGGTCGTCGGGTCGGCGCTCGACGACATGCTCGACGTGCTGCGCACGACGGCCGGCACGGGTATCGCGCTGAATATCGACGTGCACGTCGATACGCCCCCGATTGAAGTGGATGCCGCCGAGCTCGAGATCGCGCTCATCAACCTGGTCGCGAATGCGCGGGACGCCATGCGTGGCGCGGGACGCATCGACATCCAGGCGCGCCGTGCACGACCCGGCGAGGGGCCGGATGGACGAGCGGCGCGCTATGCGGCGATCTCGGTTTCGGACAGCGGTGAGGGCATGAGCGCGGAGACGCTGAACCACGCCTTCGAGCCGTTTTTCACCACCAAGCCGGTGGGCAGCGGAACCGGCCTGGGCCTGAGCCAGGTGTTCGGCTTCTGCGAGCAGTCGGCAGGCAGCGTGAAAGTCACCAGCGAGCTGCACGTCGGCACCACGGTGTGCATGTTTCTGCCCGTGAGTGCCGAGGAGCTGCCGGCCGAGGTCCCGGCGGGCGCACCTGCGCCGCTTTCCGCGCGGGTACTTCTGGTTCAACGCGGCAGCGATGATCCGTCGCCGCTCACCGACATCCTCAGGAAGCACGGATGCGCGGTGGCTTCGGCAGACTCCGTGCGCGAGGCCGAGCGCCTCGTTGTCGCCGAGAAGGGCAGTTTCGATGCAGTGCTGGTCTGCGCTCCGGCCGGAGAGCCGGAAGTAGCCGCGTTGGTGAGCCGGCTCCACAGGCGAGAACCCGGCCTGCCGGTCGTTCTGGTGGGCAGCCCCTCGGGGGTCGCTCCGGCGGAGCTGATCGGCATCCTGTCAAAGGTCATCTCGGCCCATCGGCCGGCCGGGCGGCTGCATTGAGACCTCGCAGGTCTGAATTTTGCTCCTCGTATCGTGCAGGCGTCGTTCCTGCAACCCACACCACGAGGAGCCCATATGAAATTGAAGACTCTGATCGCAAGCGCGGTTGCCGCCGCATTTGCGCTGTCGCTATCTGCTCAGGCGGCCGGCGACAAGGCATCGAGCGGTAGCTCCGCCGGCTCGGCGAGCTCGGGCGCAAGCCAGAGCAGCGCCGATGGCGGCGCCGAGGCGATGTTCAAGGCGCTGGACAAGGACACGGACGGCTCGATCTCGAAGGAGGAGGCGAAGGGCACGCCGCACGACGAGGACTTCGCCAAGCTCGACAAGGACAGCGACGGCAAGCTCTCACGCGAGGAGCATGCCGCGGCGGAGGAACATGCCGGCGACAAGTCGAGCTCGAGCGGCGCCAGCGAAAAGCCCGGATCGAGCGGCTCGGGCGCCACCAGCGGCGGCTCCAAGTAGCGGTCGCTGGGTCGCATCAGGAGGCCCCGCGCGCGCGGGGCCTTTTGTTTTCGGAGCCGGCTGTCCTTCAGCGTTGGAGCAGCGTCGCGACGGCGAGCGCAAGGAGCGCCAGGCCGGCAAAGCGAGCCGTGAGGCGGCCGCCGGGAAGCAGCTTCTCGGCGAGCACGAAGGCGGCGATCGCCGCCACGGCGCGGAGGTCCATCACGCCCACGGCGAAGAGGAGCAGCATGAGCGCCGCGCAGCAGCCGACGCAGTAGGCGCCGTGGCTCATGCCCATGCGAAGCGCGCCGGCCGCCCCCGGGCGCCAATGCGTCATGAAGAACGCGAGCGGCTCGCGACAGCGGGTGAGGCAGCGGCTCTTGAACGGCGTGAGCTGGTAGACGCCGGCTGCGGCGAGAAGCAGCGCACTGAGCGGCCGGCTCGACGACGCCATCATCGGGTCGAGGAGCGCGTAGTGCTGGAGCACCGCCTGCAGCAGCGCTGCGGCGGCGCTGAAGACCGTCCAGGCGAGGAGGTAGCCAGCAGTGAAGACCCACGCGGCGGGCAGCGCGCGGCGGTGCTCGGCATGTCGGCGCACCAGCGTGCCGTAGAGCAGGATCGCCGGCGCGGCGCTCGGCAGCATCATGCCGACCATCATCACCGCCCACATGGCGAAGAGCAGCGCCATGCTCGCGGCCATGCCCATCGCCATGCCGGAGTGCATGGCGGCGGCCTCGCGCCAGAGGTACAGCCACGCCAGCGCGATGCTCGCGGAGAGGCTCAGACCGACGACGAGGCGCTCGATGCCTAGGCGCTCCACGCGAAGGGCGCAAAGTGGCCGTTGCGCGTGCCGCTGGCGTCGTCCCAGCGAATACCGAAGGCGTTGAAGCGGCTTCTCGTGGCCTTGGCAAGCGCGAGGCGGCTGCTCACCGGGTGGCAGGTGTTGTCGAGGATGATCGGCTCCCCGGGGCGGGCCGGTCCGCCGACGCCCTCCAGCGACTGCTCGATCAGCTCGCCGGCGCTGACCCGGTACTTCATGCCGTCCTGCTCGAAGCGAACCGGCCGCTTCTCGACGCCGGCCACGCTTCCGACCAGCGGCCCGAGCGCCGCCATCGGCCCGCCGGCGGCGCCGGTCGCGATGTCGGCGATCGCCTTCGCCTGCGCGTCCGAGGCACGCTCATCGACGATGAGGCCGACGGTGATGTTGCCTTCGGCCATCGGTCCGGGCGAGTGCAGTACGACGATGAAGGCGAGGCCGTCGAGCCTTACGCCGCCCTTCTCGCCCTTGTCGATGCGCATGGCGATCGCCGCCTTGCAATCGCCTTCGCTCGGGCGCGCCGTGAGGTTGGAGCCGATGCACGGGCAGATGAAGGTACAGTTGCAGGTTTCCATGTACTGCCCTTCGATGCGCCATTGCGCCATGGCAATCCTCCTTATGACGAAGCGAACCTGCCCCTCAGCGGGCAGCGAACCAGGACCGGTACTCGAGCTCGCCCGCAGACGGCGCGAACCAAGAGTCGTATTCGATGTCGCCCGCGGAGGCAGGCAGGGTGGCCTTCTCGGCCGGCGTTTCGTCCAGCTTCTCGAGCTTCTCGGCGATGTTCATGGTCGTCTCCTGGGCAAGTTGGGGCACTGGGCTGCAAGGATCACCGGGAGGCGTTCCTGAAACGTTCCCGGCCGCTTGTTCGGCCCGGCAAGCCGTAGGAGACTTGCCGCCCATGGTCGCGATCCGCCTGCTCGGCACATTTTCCGTCGTGGTCGACGGCATTGAGCTCGCGCCCCAGGGCTGGCCGAGCCTGCGTTCCGCGCAGCTGGTGCAGCTGCTCGCGCTCGCCGAGGGGCATCGGCTGCCGCGCGAGCAGGTCATCGACGCGCTCTGGCCGCGGCTCGAAGCGCAAGCCGGCGCTGCCAATCTCCGCAAGGCCGCCCACCACGCCCGCCAGGCGCTCGGGTTGCAGGACGCGGTGCAGCTGCAGGGCGGGCAGGTGGCGCTCTGCCCGTCGTACGAGCTGCGCGTCGATACCACCGACTTCGAGTGCCTCGCCCGCGCGGCGCTCGCGCGCCGGGACCCTGCCGCGTGCGCCGAAGCCGCGGCACGTTATACGGGCGAGCTTCTACCCGGCGCGCCTTACGAGGCGTGGACCGACCCGGCGCGCACCCGGCTGCGCGAGCGCTACCTGGAGCTTCTTCGCGCGAGCGCGCAATGGGAGCGCCTCGCGGGGGCCGAGCCGACCGACGAGGAAGCCGCCCGCGAGCTCATGCGCCGCGAGCTCGCGGCGGGTAATCGGCCGGCCGCGATCCGCTGGTACGCCCGGCTGCGCACGGCGCTTCGCCAGTCGCTCGGTGTGTCTCCCGATCGCGAGACCGAGGCGCTCTACGAGCAATGCGTCGCCGGCCTGCGGGCCTCCGGCCCGGCCTTCGTCGGCCGGCAGATGGAGCTCGCGCGCACCGCGGCATGGCTGGCGGCGCCGGACGCGCAGCGCGCGGCCGGCGTGGTGGTGCGCGGCCCGGCGGGGATCGGCAAGTCCGCGCTGTGCCGGGAGCTCGGCGCCATGGCTGCAAGCCGCGGCTGGACCGTGGTGAGCGTGGATGCAGTACAGCCGGACCGCCCTTACGCGGCGATGGCCGCCGCGCTGGAGCAGCTGATCGGCGCCCGGCGCATGCTGCTCGACGCGGTGGGCGAGCCGGCGCGCTCGGTGCTGGCGATGCTGACGCCGCTCGCAGCGCCGGCACCCGCCCTGCGCGGGCCGCTCGGCCGCCACCAGGTGATCGGTGCCTTCCGCCGCGCGGTCCTCGCGGCCTCGAAGGGCGGGCCGGTCATGGTCCGCATCGACGACGCGCACCTGCTTGACGCGGCGGAAGTCGACGCCCTCCTGCAGCTCGCCGTCACCGGGCGTCCCGTTCACCTTGTGCTCGCGACGCGGCCGCCAGCGGCGGACTCGGCGCTCGCGCGCGGCGTGCCGCGGCTGCTCGGCACCGGCGAGCTCATACCCATCGACCTTGGCCCCCTTGCCGACGAGGAGGTACGCAGCCTCGTCGAGCAGGCGGCGCCGCAGGCACTGCCCCAGGCGACCGTCGAGCGCATCGTGCGGCTGGCCGAAGGCAACGCCTTCGCGGCGCTGGAGCTCGCCCGCTGCGCCGGCCAGGATGCCGCGGCGCGGCTGCCGGCGAGCGTCGGCGAGGCGATCACGGCGCGCCTGTGCGACGTCGACGAGTCATCGCTTTCCCTCCTCAAGAGCCTCGCGCTTGCCGGCGACGAGCTGGACACTGCCACGGTTCTCGCCCTCTCCCCCGAAGGCGAGGCGCAGACCCTCGCGCATCTCGACGCGGCCCTCGCCGCCGGGACCCTGGTGGTCGCGGATACGCGCTACCGCTTCCGGCACGAGCTTGTCCGCCAGGCTCTCGTCGAGCAGCTCTCGCCGCACCAGCGGCTCAAGGTGCATCGCGACGCCGCGCGGCGCCTCGCCGCGCTCGGCGCGCCGGCCGCGCTGATCGCGCGCCACTGGCTCGCCGGCGGCAGCCCGGCGGACGCGACGCCCTGGCTGCTCGCCGCGGCGGCCGATGCCGTGCGCCTCGGCGCCTTCGCCGACGCGCTGCGGCATGTCGAGCCGGTGCTTGCGTTCAGGAAGGATCAGGCCGACGCGCTGCGCCTGCGCGCGGAGGCGCTGGACGCGCTGGGGGATCCCGCCGCCCTCGCTGCCTACCGCGCGGCGGCCGAAGCGGCGGGAGAGCCGGCCTCGCACGACCTGCTGGCGAAGGGGGCGCTGGCGCAGGTGAAGCTCGGCGACCCGAAGGGAGCGCTGCGCGTGCTCGAAGGCCTCAGGCCGACCAGCGTCGACGGAAGGCTTTGCGAGGCGCTCGCCTACAGCGGCGCCGCGGCGCTCGGGGTCACGGATCCGGCCATCGGTACGCAGAAGGCTGCCGAGGCGCGGCGCCTGGCGCTGGAGACCGGCGACACCGCCTCCATCGTGGTTGCTTCTTGGGCGCAGGCCGCGGCGGCGCACGCGCGCGGCGAGCTGCACCGCAGCGTCTGGGCGGACCTGCAGGAGACGAGCCATGTGCCGCATCTTGCCGTGCGCGTCTTCGACGGCCAGCTCTGCATCACCCAGCGCTTCCTCTACGGCGCGCGGCCCTACCCGGAGGTGATCTCGTTTGCCGCCAGGCTCGCCGCCGAGGCGCGCCGCCTTGGCGCCGCGCGCGGCCATGCCTTCGGCGTCACCCTGCAGGGCGAGGCCGAGCTGCTCGCCGGCGATCTCGATGCGGCGCAAGCGCATCTGCGGGAAGGCGCGCGGTTGCACCGCGCCATCGGCGGTGCAACCGGCGAGGCTTTCTCGCTGCAGCGCCTGGCCGAGGTTGAGCTCTATCGAGGCCGGCGCGATGCGGCGCGCGCGGTTCTCGACGAGGCGCTCGACCTGGCGCGCCAGACCGACATCGGCTTCCATCTGCTCGACCGCATCTACGGCACGCGCATCCTGCTCGGCGGCGACCCGGAATCGGGGCTGCGTGCGCTCGAGGAAGCGCGCGACGCGGTGCGCGGCCCGCTCGAGACCTGCCCCGGCTGCCGCATCACCTTCGCCGTGCCCGCGGCGATCGCCGCCGCGCGCGCGCGCCGCCTGGATCTCGCAGCGGATTACGAGCCTGCCGTCGAGTACCTCGCCAACGTTGTGATGCGCCTGCCCGCGTGGTACGCGGCGCTGGAGGAAGTGCGCGCGCATCTTGCACGCGCCCGCGGCGAGGATGAAGCGGTGGCGTGCGCGCGCTTCGCCGCCGCCGCGCGCGGATTCCGCGAGGCGGGTCAGCCCCTCGATGCGGCCCGCTGTGCCGCGCTTGCGACCGGCGCGGCACCTTCAGGCGTTCTTTTTTCTTGACCGGGGCCGCGGGCAGCGCCGCTCGGACGACTTGGCGGGCACGCGGCAATCGGTGTCCTCCAACCCGTGCTCGAGGTCCGAAGCCGCCTGCTTCACGACCTCGCGAGGGCCGCGCGTGGCCGCGAACCCCTTGATCGTGTTGCGGGTGGATTTCTGCCTGGCCATTGCCTAGAGCGGGGTCTGCTGGTGGAAGGCGAGCTTCCAGCTGCGCCCGTCGCGAACGTAGGCGCTGCTGGCGCGCGCCACATACGAGTCCGGCTGCCCATCACGGCGCGCCGTGGCCTTGTAGGTCACCAGGGCGGCGCCGTCGTTCAGCTCTATCAGGCGATGCTCTTCGAGCGCCACGTCGCGCCAGCGCGGAACGCCGGAGACGGAGCGCTGGATCTCGTCCTTCACCCGCACGCCCGCGGGGTCGGGAAACACCATGACCGCCGCGGGGGAAAGATGGCCGGCGTAGTGCTCGGCGCCCTCCAGCCAGAACTTCTCTTCCAATCCGAACAGCAGGTCTTCCAGTCTCTCGGCCATGCTCGTCCTCCACCGGAATTTTCGCGGTAAGCAAGCGTGCAGCAAGAATCCTGCCGGTCTGAGGACGCGGAATGAGGACGCGCAACGCGCTCGACCTGGAGCGCAACGTCTTCACCCGGCGCAGCCCGCGCGCCGTCGCGCAGTCCCTCAGGCGCTCCCGCGGAGCGCAGCAAGCGCCGCAAGAGCGCACCGTTCCGCTCGGCCATGTCGATGCTCTATTTCGAGATCAACCGCGCGGGGCAGGGACCCTGCTGGAACCTGCAAGAAGCCGCGCGCCCGCTAACCTGGCTGCTGCGCAGTCAGTAAGATGCGCGTGCGTGATCAGCGACCCGGTTTTTGCTCCTCGCCTGCGCGCGGCCCCGTATCTCGCCAGCGCGGGCGCAGTGCTGGTGGTGGGGCTCGCCGCGCACGCGCTCACGCGCTTCGTGTCGCTGCCCCATGTGTCGGTGCTGTTCATCGCCGCGGTGGTCATGAGCGCGGCGTTCTGGGGCTTCTGGCCGTCGGTGCTCGCCGCGCTGCTGAGCGTCGCCGCCGGCAGCTACTTCTTCTACTCGCCGATCTTCAGCTTCCGCGTCTCGGCCGAGCAGGACCTCGCCGATCTGGCGGTGTTCGTGATCGTAGCGGCGTTCACCAGCCGGCTGGCGGCTGCCGTGCGCGCGCAGGCCCACGAAGCACGGCGCCGCCGGGACGCGATTGCCGGTTTGCTCGCGTTTACGGAGCGGCTGGCAAGCAGCACGAGCGACGCGGAGCTCCACGCTGCCGTCGCGGCGCACCTCGCGCCGGTTCTCGGACGCCCGCTGCATCTGCTGCTGCCCAAGGACGGCTGGCTTTGTGCCGTGGCAAGCGAGGACCAGGCGGACGGCCTGCCGGAGGAGGTTCGCGTCGCCGCGGAACGTGTCATGGCAGGCGGCCAAACTGATCCCGCCGGCTGGCGCATCGAGCCCCTTGCCGCGGGACGGAGCCCGGTCGGTGTGGTGGTGGTGGCCGCGCGGCCCGCGCCGCTCGCTGATCCGGAGTACGCGAGGGGTCTGCTCGGGCACGCCGGGCTGGCGCTCGAGCAGGCCCGCTTGCGCCGCGAGGTCGCCGAGGCGCGCCTCAAGGCCCAGGGCGAGGAGCTGCGCGACGCGCTGCTCAACTCCGTGTCGCATGACCTGCAGACCCCCCTGGCGGCGATCCTTGGATCGGCGACGGCGCTGGAAAGCTTCGCCGAGCACGGCACGCCGCCGGCGCGGCGCGAGCTGGTTTCGACAATCCGGGAGGAAACCGAGCGCCTGACCGCCTACATCGACAACGTGCTCGACCTCACGCGCATCCGCTCCGGCCAGATCGCCGCGCGCCTGGAGCTGGTCGAGCTCGCCGATATCATCAACGCCGCGCTTCGCCGGAAGGAAAGGCAGCTGCGCGCGCACGCCGTGGACGTGCAGGTGCCGGCGGACCTGCCGATGCTGCGCCTGGACCTTTTCCTGATGGAGCACGCGCTCGCCAATCTGCTGGACAACGCCGCGAAATTTTCTCCGGCAGGATCGCGGATCAGCCTCGCTGCCCGCATCGACCATGACGCGGTGGCGCTCGAGGTGACCGACCGGGGCTGCGGCATCGCCCCCGGCGATCTGCAGCGGGTGTTCGAGGCCTTCTACCGCGGCGCGGGTCCGGAAGGCAGGCCGGCATCGGGCACCGGCCTTGGACTGGCCATCTGCCGGGCATTCATCGAGGCAAACGGCGGCTCGGTGGCGGCGTTCAGCGCGGGCGAGGGGCGCGGCGTTACCGTGCGCCTGCGCCTTCCCCTGCCCGAGAATCCTGTCCCGGACGAAAGCGCAGAGGGCGATGACTGAGGGCGGGACCAGGATCCTGGTCGTCGACGACGAGCCGCAGATCCGCAGGTTCCTGCGCGTGGGCCTCGAAGGCCATGGCTATGCGGTGCTCGAGGCGGCCACCGCCGAGTCGGCGGTTCGGGTAGCCGTCGCGCAGCAGCCGGACCTCGTGGTGCTCGACCTCGGGCTGCCCGACCGCGAGGGCTTCGAGGTGCTGGGCGCGTTGCGCGAATGGTCCCGGGTGCCGGTGTTCGTGCTGTCGGTGCGCAATCGCGAGGCGGAGAAGGTGCGGGCCTTCGAGCTCGGCGCGGACGACTACGTCGTCAAGCCTTTTGGCATGGCGGAGCTACTCGCGCGCATCAATGCCGCCCTGCGCCGGCGCAGGCAGGCCGAGCGTGCGGAGCCGGTGTTCCGCGTCGAGGGGCTGGAAGTGGACCTCGGGCGCCGCGTGGTGCGCGTGGAAAATGCCGAGGTGCGGCTCTCGCCCAAGCAGTACCGCCTGCTCCAGGTCCTGGTGTCGCACGCGGGCAAGGTGGTCACGCACCGCCAGCTGCTGCGCGAGGTGTGGGGCGCCGTGCACGTCGACGACATCCAGTACCTGCGCGTTTTCGTGCGCAAGCTGCGCGCCCGCATCGAAGCGGACCCCGCGCGTCCGCGCTACCTGCTGACGGAGCTGGGGGTCGGCTATCGCTTGCGCGCGCCCGACCAGCTCGCCGCTCCCCCCTAGCGTTTATGCGGCGTTTATGCCGGATGGGCCCGATGCGCATGGAACGGTAATGCACCCTCCGAGGAGAATCGAGGCAGGAGGTGCTCATGGGAACCAGCGTGATTCTCGTGGTCGGTGGAGTGCTTTGCCTGTGCGTCTGCGGCTACGCGTTCTACAAGCTGATGCCGCAGGAGGGGCGGCCGCCCTCGCGCTGGGCGCAGACCGATACTTGGAGCACCGCCGCCGCCCTCGGGCTGCTGATCCTGATGCTCACGGGCATATCGATGCTGGTGAAGGGCGTGTTTTCGTAAGAGGCGTTCGAAGGCAGTCAAAGGGGAGTAGCTAAGGCGGCCGAGCCGGGCCGCTGCGACAAGGTCGTCACTCCGGGAAGCGCGCCGGCTTCCCCGGCCTTGTGGGCAAGCCGCGACTTGCAAGCGAGACCTTTGCCGAAGGGCAAGGTCTTTCTTTGGGGAAAGCCGTCGTGCTTGCATCATGGAGTTGACGCAATGGCTGGCGCTCGGCATCTTTGCCGCCGCCATCCTCGCGGTGGTCGCCAACGTCATCGACAGCACGCTGGCCGCGCTTCTCGGCGTGGCGGTGATGGTCTGGCTGGGCGTCATGAGCGACGAGGACGCCTTCAAGTACGTCGACTGGAACGTGATGGCGATCCTGGTGGCGATCTGGCTGATCGCCGGCTACTTCGGCAGGACCGGCGTGCCGAGCTGGCTGTCGGTGCAGGCGCTCAGGCTCTCCGGCGGGCGTCCAGGCGCGCTGGTCCTGATCCTCACCTTCTTCGCCGGCGTGATCTCCATGTTCGTGGACAACGTGGTGACCATCCTGATGATGGCGCCGGTGGCGCTGCCGCTCGCGCGCGCGATGGGCATCCCCGCCACGCCGATGATCCTGATGATCGGCTTCGGCGCCAACTTCATGGGCACCGCGCTCATCATCGGCGACCTGCCGCCGCAGATGCTGCACAGCGTGGCGGGCGCCGAGTTCTTCGACTTCATCTGGCAGTCCGGCCGGCCCTCGTCGTTTCCGGTCCTGATGCTGACCTTCGTCGTCACCCTTGCGGCGATGTACGCCTACGGCTTCCGCGGCCACAAGCGCGTGGCCGACATCGGCGAGCTGGGCATCGATGCGCGCATTCCCAACCCGCTGTTCGCCGCCGTCGTGGTGGCCTGGTTCCTCGGCACGGTCATCGCCATGTCCCTGCGCGAGTACATCGGCGCGAAACTGGGTTTCATCGCGCTCACCGGCGCGCTGTCGCTGGTGCTCGTGCTGGAGCTGCTCGGCGAGCGGGTCAAGGCGGCGAGCTTCGAGGAGATGGTCCAGGCGCTCGACTGGCGCGCCATCTTCTTCTACATCGCGTTGTTCGCGCTCGTCGGCGGGCTGGAGAAGTCGCATACCCTGGATCTCCTCGCGAACCAGATGAAGCCGCTGCTCCGGGAGAGCTATGCCCTGGGCGCCACGGTGCTGTACTGGGTGACGGTGCCCATTGTCGGGCTGGTGGAGCACGACGCCTACATCCTGACCTTCCTCTACACCATCCGCGACCTCGGCCAGGCGGGCATCGAGCCGTGGCCGCTGTACTGGATGCTGCTGTGGTCGGGCACCCTGGGCAGCAACCTGACCGTGGCCGGCGCGCCGGCGCTCTACGTGGCGCTGTCGCTCGCCGAGAAGGAGGAGCAGCGCAAGGTGTCGCTGCGCGAGTTCCTCGCCTGGAGCATCCCGTTCACCCTGGTATGTTCGGTGGTCTGCTACGTGCTGGGCATGCTGATCTGGGTGCTCCCCCATGTTTAAGCACATTCTCGTTCCGACCGACGGTTCCCGGCTGTCCCTCGAATCGGCGCGCGCGGCGGTGCTGCTTGCCCGTTCGCTGGGCGCGCGCGTGACGGCTTTCTTCGCCGCTCCTCCCGCGACGCCGATCGCCTACAAGGCTTTGCTGCCGGTGGGCTATGTCGCGCCCGAGGAGCACCGGAAGCGCATCGAGAAGGCGGCGCGTGCTTACCTGGGGGCCGTGGAAAGGGCGGCAAAGGCGGCCGGCGTGCCGTGCGAAACCGCAGTGGCGACCAGTGACTTTCCCGCCGACGCCATTCTGGCGGCGGCCAGGAAGTGCCGCTGCGATCTCGTTTTCATGGCCTCGCACGGGCGGCGCGGGCTGCGCGGATCCCCGCTCCTGGGCAGCGAAACGCAGAAGGTGCTGGCGCGCGCGCCGATTCCGGTCCTGGTATTCCGAAAACCGAGGGTGGCCGCTACCGCGCGCTAGGGCACCGGCCGGAACACGAGGAAGTACTGGCGCGGCAGGAAGTCGTGCTGCTGCGTGAGGCTGTAGCCCGCGGCCTTCAGCTCGGCCACCACGCGGTCGGGCGCGATGCGCGCGGATTTCGGCGGGCCTGCGGGCGAGTCGATGCGAAAGTCGATGATGGCGAGGCGGCCGCCGGGCTTCAGCGAGGCGCGCAGCCTGCTGAAGTAGCGGTCGCGCTGGTCGATGTGATGGTAAACGTCCACCAGCAGGATGACGTCGGCCTTCTCGGGCAGGCGGGCGTCCCGCGCCGTTGCCTGGACCGCAATCAGGTTGTCGTGCTTTTCGCGCTTGGCGCGCCGCGCGAGGTGCTCGACCATGTCCGGCTCGACGTCGACGGCGTAGACGCGCCCCTGGGGCACCATGGTCGCGAGGCGCACCGCGAAGTAGCCGGTGCCGGCGCCTATGTCGGCGACCACCGCGTTGGGCTTCAGCGCCAGCGCCTGGATCACTTCGTGGGGCTTCTGCCAGGCGTCGCGCTTGGGATCGTCGAACACCTGTGCCCAGCGCTCGGCGTCGTCGAAGCGGTGCTGCGCGTGCGGCGATTGCTGCGCGGCGGCCGGCCCGGCAAGGCACGCCGCCGCGGCCAGGAGAAGCAGGGCTCTTCGCATACCGTGGCAATTATACGAGCGCAGAATTGGCGCAGACGTTAGCGCAGCGCCTCGAGCAGGGGAGGGAAGAGCTTAGGCGTCGCCGCGCAAATGTCGCCCGACGCCATGAAATCGCTCTCTCCCGAAAGGTCGCCGACCAGGCCGCCCGCCTCCTGGATGAGAAGCGCGCCCGCCGCCATGTCCCAGGGCGAAAGCCCCAGCTCCCAGAAGGCGTCTAACCGGCCGCAAGCGACATAGGCGAGGTCAAGCGCCGCGGCGCCGGCGCGGCGCACCCCGGAGGTGCTCGACATCAGGCGCTTCAGCTGCCTGAGGTAAAGGTCGACCCGCTCCAGCTCCTTGAACGGGAAGCCGGTGCCGACCAGCGCCTCCTGCATCCGCGTGCACTTCGAGACGCGGATGCGCCGGTCGTTGAGGAAGGCGCCGCGGCCCTTGCTGGCGGTGAACAGCTCGTTTTTCACCGGGTCGTAGACCACCGCGTGCGCCAGCGCGCCGCGCTGCTCCACCGCGATCGAGACGCAGTATTGCGGAAAGCCGTGGATGAAGTTTGTCGTGCCGTCCAGCGGGTCGATGATCCAGCGGTACTCGGCCGGCTGCGCGCTGGCCCCGGACTCCTCGGCGAGGTAGCCGTGCTCGGGATAGGCCTTGCGCACCACCTCCATGATCGCCTCCTCGGCCGCGCGGTCCACCTGCGTCACGTAGTCGTGCGCGCGCTTGGACTTCACTTCCAGCGCGCTGCCGTCGAGCGAAGCGCGGTTGATGAGGGAGCCGGCGCGGCGCGCGGCGCGCACCGCGATATTGAGCATGGGATGCATGGAGGGGCGGTATTCTAGACTGTGGGCGTGAGCCAGATCCGCATCGTGCTGTGCCGGCCGAGTCATCCGGGCAACATCGGCGCCGCGGCGCGCGCGATGAAGACCATGGGACTTTCCGATCTGCGCCTGGTGGCGCCGCAGCGCTTTCCCTCGCCCGAAGCGCAATGGATGGCGACCCACGCGGTCGACGTTCTCGAGTCGGCGGTGGTGCATTCCACCCTGAACGAGGCGCTGCACGATTGCGCCGCGGCCTTCGCCATGTCGGCGCGCCCGCGCGAGTGGTCACCGCGCGTGCTGGACGCGCGCGACGCCGCGGCGCGCGCCGTCGAGCTGGACGACAAGGTGGCGTTCGTCTTCGGCAACGAGAGCGCCGGGCTGACCAACGACGAGATGTTCGCCTGCCAGTACCTGGTCCACATCCCGGCGAATCCCGGGTTCAGCTCGCTCAACCTGGCGCAGGCGGTCCAGGTGGTTGCCTACGAGCTCTTCATGACGCGCGCGCCGCAGGTCGGCGCGCGCGCGGAAAAGCTCGCGACCGTGCAGGACCGCGAGGGCCTCTACGAGCACCTGGAGCGGGCCGCGGTCGCCAGCGGGTTTCACGCGCCGGCGTCGGGCTCGCGGCTGCCGGAGCGCCTGCGGCGGCTGTTTTCCAGGGTGCCGGCGCTGGAGCGCGAGGAGGTCAACATTGTGCGCGGCCTGCTCAAGGCCCTGCTCGCCAAATGGCCCAATAGTTGATTAAAACAGTCGGACACCCCTAGAATTCCTGCATGTTCAAGAAGCTGCAAGGCGACATCGCCTGCATCCTCGAGCGCGACCCGGCCGCCCGCTCGGCCTGGGAAGTCCTGACGTGCTATCCGGGGCTGCACGCGATCTACATCCACAAGCTCGCGCGCTGGTTCTGGCTCAACCGGCTGCGCTGGCTCGGCCGCTTCACCTCGCACCTGGGCCGCTGGCTCACCGGCATCGAGATCCATCCCGGGGCGAAGATCGGCAGCTGCGTGTTCATCGATCACGGCATGGGGGTGGTGATCGGCGAGACCGCCGAGGTCGGCGACGGCTGCACCATCTACCAGGGCGTGACGCTGGGCGGCACCTCCCTGTACCGCGGGGAGAAGCGCCATCCGACGCTCGGCGCTGGCGTGGTGGTCGGCGCGGGCGCCAAGGTGCTCGGCGGTTTTCTGGTCGGGGAGGGGGCCCGGATCGGCTCCAACGCCGTCGTGGTAAAGGAGGTTCCCGCCAGGGCAACCGTGGTCGGTATCCCCGGTCGCCAGGTCGAGGATCGCAACGTGGAGCAGGCGGCGCGCTTTGCGGCCTATGCGGTGGTACAGGAACAGGACGACCCCTACGCCAAGGCGATCCAGTCGCTGGTCGCCCATTCGCAGGAACTCGAGCGCACCGTCGCCGAGCTGCGGGAGAAGCTCGCCAGCATAGAAAAAGACCAGCAAAGAGAGCAGCTTAGAGCGGTCAAATAAATCGGCCGGAATTGTTGACTGATTCTGTCGGGTTTAGCTATACTTGAGTCCGTTAATCGGGTATTGGGAAAACCACATGAGACTCACGACAAAGGGCAGGTTCG
The DNA here is from genome assembly GCA_036374055.1 of Burkholderiales bacterium. GTDB lineage: Bacteria > Pseudomonadota > Gammaproteobacteria > Burkholderiales > SG8-39 > SCGC-AG-212-J23. The sequence goes on along the minus strand of DASUUN010000450.1, from coordinate 1,849 downwards.
CAGTCACGGCCATGGTCGACTTGGCGATGCGCCAGAACCGCGGCCCGGTGACGCTCGCGGCGATCAGCGAGCGCCAGCACATCTCGCTTTCGTACCTGGAGCAGCTGTTTGGCAAGCTGCGGCGCGCGAAGCTGGTTTCGAGCGTGCGTGGCCCGGGCGGCGGCTACAACCTGGCGCAGGCGCCCCAGGGCATCTCGGTGGCCGACATCGTCAGCGCGGTGGACGAGCCGCTGGACGCGACGCAGTGCGGCGGCAAGGAGAACTGCCACGACGACAAGCGCTGCATGACCCACGACCTGTGGGCGACGCTCAACGAAAAGATGCACGAGTACCTGTCGTCGGTGACGCTGGCGGACCTGGTCGCCCACCAGAACGGCAAGCCGGTCGCCGTGCTCAAGGATTTCCGCAGCTCCGAGCAGGTCGCGGCATGAGGCTGCCGATCTATCTCGACTACTCGGCCACCACGCCGGTGGACCCCCGGGTGGCGCAGAAGATGATCCCGTACCTCACGGAGATCTTCGGCAACCCGGCGAGCCGCTCGCACGCTTTCGGCTGGAAGGCCGAGGAGGCGGTGGAGGAGGCGCGCGCGCACGTCGCCGCGCTGATCGGCGCCGATCCGAAGGAGATCGTCTGGACTTCGGGCGCCACGGAAGGCAACAACCTCGCCATCAAGGGCGCAGCGCATTTCTACAAGACCAAGGGCAGGCACATCATCACGCAGAAGACCGAGCACAAGGCGGTGCTCGACACGGTGCGCGAGCTCGAGCGGCAGGGGTTCGAGGCCACCTACCTCGAGGTGGAAGAGAACGGCATCGTCAGCCTGGAGAAATTCAAGGCGGCGATCCGGCCCGACACCATCCTCGCCTCGATCATGATGGTGAACAACGAGATCGGCGTGATCCACCCGGTGTGGGAGATCGGCGAGATCTGCCGCGAGAAGGGCATCGTGTTCCACTGCGACGCGGTGCAGGGCGCGGGCCGCGTCGAGATCGACATGGGCAAGTTCAGGTGCGACCTGCTCACCATCACCGCGCACAAGATCTACGGCCCGAAGGGCATCGGCGCGCTCTACGTGCGCCGCAAGCCGCGCGTCAGGATCGAGGCGCAGATCCACGGCGGCGGCCACGAGCGCGGCTTCCGCTCGGGCACGCTGGCGACGCACCAGATCGTCGGCTTCGGCGAGGCCGCACGCCTGGCGAAGCTGGAGATGGCGAAGGACAACGCGCACGTGCGCGCGCTGCGCGACAAGCTGTGGAACAGCATCAAGGACATCGAGGAGGTGTACGTGAACGGCGACATGGAGCGCCGCATCCCGCACAACCTCAACGTCAGCTTCAATTTCGTCGAGGGCGAGTCGCTGATCATGGCGGTCAAGGACCTGGCGGTGTCGTCGGGCTCGGCGTGCACCTCGGCATCCCTCGAGCCCTCCTACGTGCTGCGCGCGCTGGGGCGCTCCGACGAGCTCGCGCACAGCTCGGTGCGCATCACGCTCGGCCGCTTCAGCACCGAGGAGGAAGTGAAGTACGCCGCCGACCTGCTGCGCAGGAAGGTGGCCAAGCTGAGGGAGCTGTCGCCCCTGTGGGAGATGCACCAGGAGGGCGTGGACTTGAATTCGGTACAGTGGGCTGCACATTAAAGGAAAGCATATGGCTTACAGCGACAAGGTTATCGATCATTACGAGAATCCGAGGAACGTGGGTTCTTTCGAGAAGGGCGACGAATCCGTCGGCACCGGCATGGTGGGCGCGCCCGCCTGCGGCGACGTGATGAAGCTGCAGATCAGGGTGGGCGCCGACGGCCGCATCGAGGACGCGCGCTTCAAGACCTACGGCTGCGGCTCGGCCATCGC
>DASUUN010000449.1:0-2206 GCA_036374055.1 Burkholderiales bacterium | reverse complement strand
GCGCGACGACCAGGCCATGCTCACCGCGTGCGCCGCCACCTATCTCGCGCGGTTCGGCGCCACACCGGCGGGCGACCCGGTCGCGCGCTTTCACCTCGACAACGGCGCGCGCCTGGAGCGCATCAACCTCGGCGCCGACCTTTCGGACAAGGGCCTGCGCGAATCGCTAGGCGTGATGGTCAACTATCTCTACGACCTCGGCGCGGTCGAAGCCAACCACCAGCGCTTCACGCGCGGCGAAGTGGTGTGCAGCCGTCAGGTGCTGTCGGCCGCCCGGCGCTAGGTAGCTATTCCGGAATGGTGAGTTGCCCGTTCTCGAACGCGATGCGGTTGCCTGCCTGCGGCGTGAGCGATGGCGCAGGCAGCAGTACCTGGACATTGGCCGCCGTGTACGGCTGCAGGCCGCGCGGCGTGGGCCGCACCACCTGCGAAGGCGGCAGCGCCGTACCCTGGGTTAGGTGCGTGTACATGCTGTCCATCGCCAGTACGAAGTAGTAGTGCAGCGGCGCGAACTGCGCTCCCGTCGGCCCGAGGAAAAGCGAGGAGATGAACGCGTCGAAGTGCTGCCCCGGCGTGACCTCGATGTACGACAGGCGGCTGCGGCGGCCCTCGTTCTGCTGGTTGAGCGCGTAGTAAGCGCGCGAATGCAGGTTCGGAAACACCAGTGCGTCCTGGCGGCCGTGGATGACGAGCGCCGGCCGGCCGTGAAGGCGACCGTCGGTCTCGATCGCCCGCGTTCCCGCTCGCACCTTGGCGTGGTTGGCCCAGGGCGCCTCGTCGCCTCCGGTTTCCAGGCTGCGGAAGCAGAGCGCGCTGTCGAGGTTCAGGTCGGTGCGTCCGGTCGAGCGCGAAACCGCCAGGTTTTCCGCGATGGGCCCCTGCACCGCCCAGTCGGCGATGAGGTTGACCCCTCCGGTGCCCGGCACGCCCGAGCTGTCGGCGAACAGCCGCTTCGCGGCGGCCGGGTCCAGGGGCGCGGGCCGGCCGGTCGCGTCGGTGCCTGCAAAGCTCACGCCGCAGACGTTCTCTTCCACCGCGAAGCGGCCGTAGGCATTGCCATACGTCGCCTGCAGCGAGCGCCACAGGTTGAGGAACTCATGCGAGGCGATTCCCCAGTCCTGCGCCGCCGCGTAGCCATGGGCGCGAATTTTTGCCAGCGCGGAAGCTGACTGTTCCAGCAGCGTCTCGCCCGACACGAGCCCCTTGTCCTTCAGGGAAGCGCAGCGGTTCTGCAGGGAGTTTGCCGGCGCGCCGATCGGCTGCGCGCTGAAAAACGGCGTCCCGACGAGCGAGGGCGACAGCGCCGCGCAAGGCGCGTAAACGCTCATCAGCGTCATCGAGTCGTAGATGCTTCGCCCCGCGGGCATGAAGGGCGCGTCGTTACCGAAGCGGATCGCCACGCCGCCGTCCTGCGGGCCGATGTTCGGTTCCGTGACCACCAGCCCGTCGATCAGTCCCTTCCCGTCCTTTTCGAGCGCGCGCAGCGACATGCCGCCGCCGTTGGATGCCCCCGCGGCGATCACAAGCGTGTTCCGGGCCTCGAAGCGCTTGCCGTAATGGTCGCCCAGCGCCCACAGGGCGAATTCGATGCCGGCGAGGCCGTAGTCGCCCCACAGCCGCTCGGGATTGAGCTGGGAATGCGCGTGCTTGGTGGCCACGCGGTGCGGGGTGGACGCGAGATACGCGTCGAGATGCCGCGAAGGCTTGAGCGCGAACTGAGCAGCGTCGCCCACGGCCGCCGCCGCGCCATAGACGCCATCGATATCGTCTACGAGGTCGGGCGTCAGGAGGTGGAACCCCGTATCCGTGCCCTTGCCCGGCAGCGCAACCGCGCAGCCCTTGAAAAGCGCCCACTCGCCGATGGCGATACCGCCATAGAGGCTGCGCGAGCCCGAAGGCGAGGCAAGCACCACGCACGCTTTCGCGGGGTCGAAATGGCTCGGGATCTGCACCGCGGCCGGGACACTGTTGACGTGGCCCTGCCGGTCCGAGACGTGGAGGTACGCCTTGTACTCCACGCCCGGAATAAGCCCCGGCGTGGCGCCCGGAATCGTCGGCGCGTCCTTCGACCTCGGGCCCCACAGCAGCCCCATTCCGCCGCCCGGGACGGGGTCCACGATGCCTCGGTAGTTGTTGTAGATCGCGCGCCGGCGCAGCTCGGCCGGCGTCGGCTCGGCCAACAGCGCGGGCGGCGTGGCGCTCTGCA
>DASUUN010000448.1:0-7405 GCA_036374055.1 Burkholderiales bacterium | reverse complement strand
CTTCGTCGGCTGCCTGCCGATGGAAGGCGACGAGCGCGAAGCCTTCCTCTGCGCCGACCGCAACGCCGACGACATCGAGCACATAGAGCGGTTTCCTTACGTGCGCGACGCGGCGATCTTCGTGGGCAATCCCGAGGACGTCACCGAGGACCCGTTCGGGCCGGGACTGCCGAGCATCCGCGCCTGGACCGACCGCAACTTCGCCTACAGCGGCTACGCCCTGCCGTTCGATCCCGCGGGGTTCTGCGACACGGAGAAAGTAAGGAAAAAGCTGGGGTACAGGCCAGAAGAAAAAATCGCCATCGCCTCGGTGGGGGGCACCGGCGTCGGCCGGCATCTTCTGCAGAAGATCGCGCAGGCGTTCCCGCGCATGAAGCGGCAGGTGCCGGAGCTGCGTCTCATCCTGGTCGCCGGCCCGCGCTTGCCCCTGGACACGTTTGCCCCCCAGGAGGGGCTGGAGCTTCGACCCTATGTCCACAACCTGTTCGAGCACCTCGCCTGCAGCGACCTCGCGCTGGTGCAGGGCGGCCTGTCCACCTGCATGGAGCTGGTCGCCATGCGGCGTCCCTTCCTCAGCTTCCCGCTGCAGCGGCACTTCGAGCAGAACGTGCACGTGCGGCGGCGCCTGGCCAACTACGGCGCCGACTTCGCCGTACCCTACCGCGACCTCACGCCCGAGTCGCTCGCCGAGCAGGCGCTCGCGGCGATGCACCGCCCGGTGCGCTACAAGCCGGTCGAGACCGATGGCGCCGCACGCGCCGCGCGGCGCATCGCGCAGGTGCTCGAGAACCGCGCGTGGGTGCAACGGTGACAGGCTACCGGCCGTTCAGCTCGGCCAGCAGCGCTGCCGCGGCCTTCATGTCGGCCGTGTCGCGGCCTTCGGTGATCGTGCCGTAGGCCGACTGCAGGGCGACGCGCGCCGGCGCAGCCCCGCCCTCGGCCATCAGCAGGCGCGCGAGGCTGAGCGCCGCGCGCAGCTTCGGCAGCTTGGCGCCCTGCTCCTCGGCCGCCGCGATCGCCTCGCGGTAGCACCCTTGCGCCTCGGCGCGGCTGGACTTCGACGCCATTTCGAGCACCTCGCCTTTCAGGCGCAGCATCTCCGGCATCTGGAAGCGGGCGCCGTGCCGCTCGGCGGTGGCGAGCGCGCGCTCGATTTCTTCCAGGCCGACGTCGGGCCTGCCCGCCTTGGCCAGCGCTTCGCCCAGCAGCGCCACGAAATACGGCAGGCCCATCTCCGCGCCCGTGGCGCTGGTGCCCGCGACCCCTTCGCGCATGCGCGCGATGCCCTCGTCGAGCTCGCCGAGCTGCACCAGCGCCCAGCCGAGCTGCAGGATGCCCTGCGAGCGCGTCAGGGGCAGGAGGTATTCGTCGCTGACCGCGATGACGCGCTCCGCCCAGTGCCGCGCGGGCAGCGGCTCGCCGCGCAGGATGTGCGCGAGTGCGCAGCCCCAGTACGCGATCGTGGCGGTGAGCGGATGGTCGAGCTCGCGCGCCAGATCCAGCGCATCGCGCAAGGTCGCGAGCGCCTGGTCGGGGCGCCCGCACAGGCATTGGATGAGGGCCGAGAACGAGCGGCAGCACACGCCCGGGTCGTGCCCCGAATAGACGTACGTGAGCGCGTGATCGCGCTCCCGCCGGTAAAGCGACACGCCCTTCGAGCAGTGCATGCGGGCCTCGGCGTATTCGCCCATGAAGAAACTGTTCGACCAGAACAGGTGGTGCGTTTCGAGGTGCACGCCGAGGTCCGTCGAGCGCTCAGCGAGGGCTATGCACCGGTTGCCCAGGCGCCGCGCCAGCGCGGACTGGCCGCCGATCATCCGGTACTGGCCTTCGCCGCGCAGCGCGATGAACAGCTCGCGCTCGTCGCCCAGCTCTTCGGACAGCGCGCGCGCCCGCGTGTACGCGTCCAGCACCTCCTCGGCCGCCCAGCCCTTGGCCGCCATCGTGGCGACGCCGAGCGCCTTCTGGTAGTCCAGCTCGCGCTTGAGGCGCTCGAGCGGTTCGGGCAGCCCACCGATCAGCTCGAGCCCCTGCTTCAGATAGCGGATCGCCTGCTGGTGCGCCGAGCGCTGCATCGCCTTGCTCGCCGACCGATAGAGGTACTGAACCGCCTTAAGCCGCTCCTGCGCCCCGAGCGCGTGGTGCGCAAGGCGCTCCACGTGCTCGTCGAGGCGATCCGCGTAGCGCGTTTCGATGATCGCGACCAGCCGCAGGTGCACCGCGCGGCGCCGCTCCCGCAGCACGCTCTCGTAGGCGACGCGGTGCGTGAGCGCATGCTTGAACGTGTACTGCGGCTCCGGCAGCATGCGGCTCTCGTACAGCAGCTCCGCCGCCTGCAGCCCGGCGAGGAGCTCTTGCAGCGATTCCCGGTCGAGATCGGCGATCGGCTGCAGCAGCTCCACCGGCACGTCCTGCCCGATCACGGCCGCCGTCTGCAGCAGGCTTTTCTGTGCCGCGGGCAGGCGATCGATGCGCGCGGCGATGACGGCGTGCACCGTCGAAGGAATCTGCACCGTCTCGATCGGGCGGGCCGCACGGTAGTCACCGGGACGGCCGGTCAATGCGCCGGCATCCGCCAGCGCGCGCACCGATTCCTCGAGAAAGAGCGGCGTTCCCCCCGTGCGATCGATGAGCTGCCGGCGAAGGTCGCGCAGCTCGCGGCTCTCGCCGAGCAGCGCGCGCAGCAGCCGGTCGGCGTTTTCCGCGCCCAGCGGATCCAGGCGCAGCTGGGTGAAGCAGCTCCTGGCGAGCCATGGATGCCGGTACTCCGGCCGGTGCGTCAGGACGAGCAGGACGCGGCAGGCGGCAAGGCCGTCGACCAGGTGCTCCACCACCGCCTGCGTGCCCGGGTCGCTCCAGTGCAGGTCCTCGATCACGAGGATCAAGGGCCGCGCCCGGCTGCGGCGCATCACCAGCGCCTTGACCGCCTCCAGCGTGCGCCGGCGCTTCTGCGCGGGGCTCAGCGCCGGCCACTGCGGGTCCTGCGGCGGCAGGTCGAGCAGCGCGGCCAGCGCCGGCTCGAGCGGCGCGAGCGCCCCATCGACCGCCTCAAGGCCACGGCCGAGCTTCGCGGCCGCCTCGGCCTGCGTGTCGCGCTCGTCGATGCCGAACCACGCGCGCAGCAGCTGCGCGATCGGGAGGTACGTCGCGCTGGTTTCGTGCGACGTGGTGCCGGTCTCCAGGACGGTGCAGCCCTCTACCAGCCGGGAGTTGACGAATTCGTGCACCAGCCGCGACTTCCCAATGCCCGGCTCGCCCACCACGGCCGCCACCTGGCCCGCGCCGTTCGCCGCCCGCTCGAGCAGATCGCCCAGCCGCGCGATCTCGGCTTCGCGGCCGACGAACTGCGCGAGGCCGCGCGCCGAGCGCGCTTCCCACCGCAGCCGCAGCCGCGCCTTCGCCTGCAGGGTGAGCAGCGCGACCGGCTCGGGTATGCCCTCTATCCGCTTGGCGAGCGGACCGCGGGCATCGACGAATCCCTCGGCGCGCCGCGCCGTCTCCGCCGTGATGCCGATTTCCCCGGGCTCGAGCGCGCCGTCGAGGAGCATCGCGAGCCGCGCCGCCGGGCCGACCGCGTCGTGGTGGCGCGAGCGCTCGTCGCCGATGGTGCGCACCACCGCCTCGCCGGAATCGATGCCGATTCTCAGGTCCGGCGGCTGCGGCCCGAGCGAGGCGATGGCATCGCGCATGGCGAGCGCCGCGTAGCACGCGCGCACCGCGTGATCCTCCTGCGCCACCGGCGCGCCGAACAGCGCCGTCACGCCGTCTTCGCGCACCTGGCTGAGGGTGCCTCCGAAGTGCGCTGCCACCTCCGTCATCGCACCCAGCACCGGGTCGACGCGCTCGAGCGCGGTCTCCGGATCCGGGTCGTCGATGGCGAAGCGGATGCGCGCGCACAGCACGGTGAGCTGCTTGCGTTCGGCCGGCAGCACCGGCGGCGGGCTTGCGTGGTCGGGGCCGGCATCCCGTTCCCGCGAGCGCGCGATGGATGCGCGGCCGATCTGCGCGATGAGCTGCCGGGTCTCCTCGGCCGGCGCAATGCCGAGCTCCTGGCTCAGGAGGCGCGTGCACTCCCGGTACTGGCGCAGCGCCGCTTCCCGCCGCCCGGCCCGCAGGTACAGGCGGATGAGCGCGCAGTGGCCCCACTCGAGCAACGGATCCAGCGCCAGCAGCCTTTCGGCGACCGCGATGGCGCGGTCGTGCCCCTCGGCGCGCACGTAGTGGCTGACGAGGTCCGAGAAAGCCTGCACGGCGCGTTCGTGATAACGGCGCCGCTCCGCCGCCATCCATTGCTCGAAGCGCTCCTCGCGCAGGCTGAAGCCGCTCAAGAGCTCGCCGCGGTAAAGCGCCACCGCCTCCTCCAGCGGCGCCGCCGAGCGCTCCCCGGCGAGCCGATCGAACTGCAGCGCGTCGACGAGCACTGCGCGAGCATCGAGCGCGACGCTGTCCGCGTCGGTGCTGATCGGCGCCTGCGCGCCCGGCAAGGCCCGGCGCAGGCTCGACAGCGTCTGGCGCAGGCTGGCGCGCGCCTGCTCCTCCGCGCTGCGGTCCCAGAACACGCCGGCCAGGTGCTCGCGCGAGCGCGACATTTCGGGGGACAGCGCGAGGTACGCGAGGAACGCCCGGCTCTTGCGCGTCGGCAGAGGCAGCGGCGCGCCGGCGAACTTGACGTCCAGGCCGCCGAGCACCTGGATGGTGAGGGAGTTCATTCCGAGGCGCCTAGCTTACATGCCACGCCCTCGCCGCCGCGCTTTTCACGCTTTTTTTACGCCTGCCGGGCGCCCATTCACGGACCGATGACGCGGTGTCCGGATATTGCGAGCCATCAACCCTGAGGAGAAAATCATGAGTGCATTCGCTGCGGGCGCGTACGGCCTTGTCGTCTACGCCTTTTTCCTTGCCACGTTTCTCTACGCCATAGGCTTCGTCGGCAACGTGGCGGTGCCCAAGGGCATCGACGGCGGCGCGAGCGCACCGCTCATCGAGGCGCTGGTCGTCAACGTACTGCTGCTCGGCCTTTTCGCGGTTCAGCACAGCGTGATGGCGCGGCGCGGCTTCAAGCGCTGGTGGACGCGCATCGTGCCGCAGCGGGTCGAGCGCAGCACCTTCGTGCTCGCCGCGAGCGCGGCGCTGGCGCTGCTCCTGTGGCAATGGCGTCCCATCTCCGAGCCGCTGATCTGGAGCGTCGAGCATCGGGCCGGGGTGCTGGCCCTGCAGGCGCTGTTCTGGCTCGGCTGGGCCACGGTGCTGGCGAGCACCTTCCTCATCGACCACTTCGAGCTGTTCGGCCTGCGCCAGGCCTTCAGCCGGGCGCAGCACGCGCCGAAGTTCCGCACGCCGGGCCTGTACCGCTACGTGCGCCATCCCATCTACCTCGGCTTCCTGCTCGCCTTCTGGGCCACGCCGCAGATGAGCGCCGGCCACCTGCTGTTCGCGGCGGCGACCACCGGCTACATCCTCATCGGCATCTGGTTCGAGGAGCGCGACCTCATCGCCCAGTTCGGCGAGCGCTACCACAGCTACCGCGCCCAGGTGGGCATGCTGCTGCCGCGCCTGCGCGGAAAGATCTCGGAAAAGATCGCAGAATAGGCGGGTGCCGGCAGCGCCACGCCGATGCACGCGCGCGAGCTGCTCCGGCAGCTGAACCCCGCCGCGTTCTGGACGGGGGTCACCGCGTTCCTCTGGTATGCGTTCGCCGGCATCCCCCTCCATCTCGCCGTTGCCGCGCAGCTCGAGCTCTCGCAGGGCGAGACCGCAAGCTGGATCCTGATCGTCTGGCTGACTAGCGCGGCCGCCTCCATTGCCGCCGCCTTCTATTACCGCGTACCGATCCCGATCACCTGGACGATTCCCGGCATCATCTATCTCGGCGCCCTGGCGGGGCGTTTCAGCTATGCCGAGATCGTCGGCGCGAACCTCCTGGCCGGCATTCTGATCACCCTCATGGGTGCGCTAGGCATCGGCAAGCGCATCATGACCTGGCTGCCGCTGCCCATCGTGATGGGCATGTTTGCCGGCAGCATCCTGGAGTACGCCACGCGCCTGGTCGCCGCGACGGTCGAGGACCTGGGGATCGCGGGTACCTGCGTGCTGTGCTATCTCGGCGGCAGGCTGGTCGGCGATCCCCGCTTGCCGCCGGTCGGGCTTGCGGCGGTGGGCGGAACGGTCGCCATCGCGCTCAGCGGGCCCACGGCGCTCGGCGAGATCGACTGGTCCGCGCCGCACCTGGTGATCCCCGACATGCGCTTCGGCGCGGCGGCCTTCGCCGCCATCACCTTGCCGATGATCGTGCTGTCGATGGGCCTGGGTAACGTGCAAGGCCTCGGCTTCCTGCAGGCGCAGGGATACAAGGTGGCCGTGAGCCCTATTTCGGTGCTCGTCGGCATCGCCTCGGTGCTGAACGCCGTGTTCGGCGGCCATCCCGCGATCGTCGCGCGCACCGGCGTCGCCATGCTCGCCGCCAAGGACGCCGGGCCGGCAGAGGCGCGCTACTGGGGCGTGGTGATCTCCGCGTTGCTGACGCTGGCCATCGCATTCGCCGGCGCGACGATCGGGGCGCTGGTCGGCGTGCTGCCTCGCTCCTACGTTTTCGCGCTGGCCGGCCTGGCGATCCTCGGCGCGCTGCAGGATTCGCTGGAGAAGAGCTTCTCCGGCGCCCTGCGCTTTGGCGCCTTGGTAGCCTTCATCGTCGCGCTGACGCCCTTCGCGGTGCTCGGTATCAGCTCCGCGTTCTGGTCGCTCGTCGCAGGCCTCGTCGCCTCCGCACTCATAGAACGCGCCGAGCTGCTGAAGCACTGGCGGTCATAGAATGCGGCGGTGCCGGCGCCGCTCGTCCCCGCCCGCCTCGCTTTCCGGGAGGGCATCCCCTACTCCGAGGCGTTCGACGACCTGTACCACAGCGCAGGCGGCGGGCCTGCGCAGGCGCTGCACGTTTTCCTGAGGGGTAACGGGCTTCCCGGGCGCTGGGGCGGGCGCGAGCGCTTCGTCATCCTCGAGACCGGCTTCGGCGCCGGCATCAACTTCCTCGCCACCTGGCGCGCCTGGCGGCAGGACCCGGCGCGCTGCCGGCGCTTGCACTTCGTCTCGATCGAGAAGCATCCCTTCTCGCTTCTGGATCTTCAGCGGATACACGAGGGCTACGATCTCAAGGCTGAAGCTGCGCTGTTGCACGCGCGCTGGCCGCTACTGGTGCCGGGCGCGCATCGACTGGAGTTCGATGGCGGTAAAGTCGTTCTGACCCTGTTTTTCGCGGATATCAGGGTGGCGCGCGAGCTGCGCCTCGCGGCGGACGCCTTCTATCTCGACGGCTTCGCGCCGGCGAAGAACCCGGACATGTGGTCGCACGCCGTGATGCGCAACCTCTCGCGCCTCGCCGCGCCGGGCGCCACCGCCGCCACGTGGAGCG
>DASUUN010000447.1:0-11568 GCA_036374055.1 Burkholderiales bacterium | reverse complement strand
CCCGCGCTCCAGCGGCTCTGCGCGCCGATGTCGCGGTCGTGCCACGGATGAGCTTCGAAGGCGTTTTCGCGCAGCGGTGCCAGCTCTGCGACCAAGGCCCTTCTTTTCTGCATGGTGAAGGACGAGGTGACGCCGACGTGCTGCAGCGCGCCGCGCTCGTCGTACAGGCCGAGCAGCAGCGAGCCCACCGCGTCCTTGCCGCTCTTATGCCAGCGAAAGCCCGCCACCACGCAGTCCGCGGTGCGCGCGTGCTTGATCTTAATGAGCGCGCGCTTGCCCGGCTGATAGGGCAGGGCGGCCGGCTTGGCAATGACCCCGTCGAGCCCCGCGCCTTCGAAGTGCTGCAGCCATTGCTCCGCGAGCGCCCGGCCGCGCGTCATCGGCGTGAGGTAGACCGGCGGCTTCACCTTCGCAAGAAGTTTTTCCAGCAGGGCGCGCCGCTCGCTTTGGGGTGTAGTAAGCAAATTCGCCTCGCCGCTCGCCAGAAGGTCGAAGGCAATGAACGAGGAAGGCGTTTCCTTAGCGAGCTTGGCGACGCGCGAAGCCGCCGGATGCAGACGCAGCTGCAGTGCATCGAAGTCCAGGCCTCCTTTGCCGGCGATCACGATTTCGCCGTCCAGCACGCAGTCTTTGGGCAGTCGCTCGAGCAGTGCATCGTGCAGCTCAGGGAAATAGCGGTCGAGCGGCCGCAGGTCGCGGCTCTGGATGTAGACGTCCTTCGCGCCGCGGAACACGATGGCGCGAAAGCCGTCCCACTTGGGTTCGAAGAGGTAGTCGCCTTCGCCCGGCAGCTCGTCGGCGAGCTTCGCAAGCATCGGCTCTATGGGCGGAGCAAGCGGCATGTGGTTCTGAGAGACTAGCGTATGAAAGCGCGCATTACGCTCCTTACCCTCGGGGTCGACGACCTGGAGCGCTCGGTCGCCTTCTACCGCGACGGCCTTGGTTTTGCCACCAGCGGCATCGTCGGCAAGGAATTCGAGTACGGCGCCGTGGCGTTTTTCGAGCTGCAGCCCGGGCTGCGGCTTGCGCTGTGGCCCCGCGAGTCGCTTGCCCGCGACAGCGGCATCCCCAGGACGCCGGCCAGCACGACCGAATTTGCGTTGGGCCACAACGTCAACAGCCGGCAGGAGGTCGACACCGTCATGCGACAGGCGCGCCAGGCCGGCGCCAGGATCGTGAAGGAGCCGGGCGAGACTTTCTGGGGCGGGTACGCCGGCTACTTCCAGGACCCGGACGGCCATCTGTGGGAAGTGGTCTGGAACCCGCAGCTTCGCGTCGAGGACTAGCCCGATCAGGGGTTGAGGTTCAGGCGGGCGATGAGGCCGCCGCCGGGGCGGGAGCGGAGCTCGAGGGAGCCGCCGTGGGCGCGGGCGACGCGCTCGACGATGGCAAGGCCGAGGCCGGCGCCGGCGGGGCCGCCGCGCGCGGCGTCCAGGCGGGTGAAGGGGCGCTTGGCATGGTCGACCTCGGCGGCGGCGATGCCCGGGCCGCGGTCGCGCACCTCGACGAAATATTGCCCGGTCTCGACCTCGACCGGCCCACCCGCGTAGCGCAGCGCGTTGTCGATCAGGTTGGCGACGGCGCGGCGCACCGCCGTTCTCGCGAAGCGAAACGAAGGGGTGTTCGTGGACTTGACGAGAACATTCTTCTGGATGCGCGCGTAATGCTCGCCGAGCTCGAGGGCGAGGGCGTCGAGGTCGTGCTCGGCCTTGTCCTCGTTCTCGCCGCGCGCGAAGTCGAGGAACTGGCCGATGATGCCGTCGATCTCCTCGATGTCGGCGATCATGGCCTCGGCGGCGCCGCGCTCGGCGCCGCTCATCTCCAGCGCCAGGCGCAGGCGCGACAGCGGCGTGCGTACGTCGTGCGAGATGCCGGCGAGCACCATGGCACGCTCGCGCTCCATGCTCTCCAGGCCGCGCGCCATGCGGTTGAACGCCGCGGCCACGGTGCGCAGCTCGCGCGGCCCCGCCTCGGCGAGCGGCTCGTGCGGCGCGCCGCTGCCGATGCGCCGCGCGGCGCGCGTGACCGCGGCGAGCGGCCGCGCCAGCGTGGAGGCGATGAGCCAGGCGCCGGCGAGCGACAGCGCGAGCAGGGCAAGGCCCCAGCCCAGCCACTGCAGGCCGAAGGCCGGCTCGAAGCGCTCCGAGGGCATCATCACCCAGAACTCGTCGCTGTCGATGTAGAAGCTCACCCAGAACCCGTCCTCGCCGTCGCGCGCCGCGGCAAAGCGCGTGGCGCCGCCCAGCGCGCCGCGCACGCGCTCTTCCACCCGCTCGAGCAGCGGCTCGTCCGGCAGCGGCGCGAGTTGCTCGCTCGCCGTGGCCGGGTAGACGCGCAATCCCTCGGTCTCGTTCAGCTCGATGAGCAGCTGGCGCCGCAGGAAGGGGTCGGCGTTGATCAGCGCGGCGCGCGTCAGGTTGACCGTGCTCACCGCCTGCTGGGCAAGCTCCCGCGAGCGCGGCTCACGCTCGTAGAGGCGGTAGATCTGGAAGGAGGTGAGGACCGCGGTGACGATCAGCAGCGCGATCAGCAGGAACGCGCGCGCGAACAGCGACACTAGGCCTGGTCCGGCACGAACACGTAGCCGAAGCCCCACACCGTCTGGATGTGCTTCGGGTGCGCCGGGTCGTCCTCGATCAGCTTCCTCAGGCGCGAGATCTGCACGTCGATGGAGCGGTCGAACACCTCGTACTCGCGGCCGCGCGCGAGCTCCATCAGCTTGTCGCGCGACAGCGGCTCGCGCGGGTGCTGCACCAGCACCTTGAGCACCGAGAACTCGCCGGTGGTGACCGGCACGCTCTTGCCCTCGCGCGTGAGGGTGCGCGTGGAGAGATTCAGCGAGAACCGGCCGAAGCGGAACACCTCGGTGGTGGCGCTCGGCGCGCCCGGCACCCCCGCGGGGGTCCGGCGGCGCAGCACCGCGTTGATGCGCGCGAGGAGCTCGCGCGGGTTGAACGGCTTGGGCAGGTAGTCGTCGGCGCCCATCTCCAGGCCGACGATGCGGTCCACGTCGTCGCCCTTGGCGGTGAGCATGACGATGGCCGGCGCGCCTGGCTGCCCGCGCAGCCGCCGGCAGATCGCCAGCCCGTCCTCGCCCGGCAGCATGAGGTCCAGCACCACCAGGTCGTAGCGCTCTCGCGCGAGCTGCTTGTCCATGCCGTGCGCGTCGGGCACCGCCTTGACTTCGAAGCCTTCGCCGTTCAGGTAGCGCATCAGCAGCTCGCGCAGGCGCTGATCGTCGTCCACCACGAGAATCCGCGTTTTCAGTTCTGCCATGAGATTACCAATTGTTACACCGCCGACAGCGGCGCGCCGTATCATGCGGCGGTGAGGATTATCGCCCTTCTGCTCGCGCTCGCAATGACCGCCGGGGCCGCGCTCGCCCAGCCAAACGGGAAGCGCGACAGCCGGCAGCGCGGCATGAAGCAGGAGGAGCGCGAGCGCATGCGCGAGGACATGCGGGGGGTCTACCGCGACCGGCGCGAGCGGCCCGAGCGCGGCCGGCAGATGACGCCGGAGGAGCGCGACAAGCTGCGACGCGACATCGAGAACGCGAACCGCGAGCTGCGGCGCAGGTAGCCGCTAGCCGGTCTGCTCGTCGCCGGGCGCGCGCACGTCGTTCGCCGCGGCGCCCGCGATGAAGAACCGGTAGGCGTTCTTGCCCGCCTGCTTGGCGGCGTACATGGCGGCGTCGGCGTGCTTGACGAGGGTGGCCGCGTCGCCCGCGTCGTCGGGGAACACGCTGATGCCGATGCTCGCCGAGATGCGCGCCTGGTTGCCGCCGCCGAGATCGTAGGGCTCCAGCAGCGCGGCGAGCAGCTTCTTCGCCACCCGTTCGGCCGGGGCGTTGTTCTGCAGGTCCTCCAGCACCACGAAGAACTCGTCGCCGCCCAGGCGCGCCACCGGATCGCTCGAGCGCAGCGCGGCGCGCAGCCGCTGCGCCGCCTCTACCAGCAGCCGGTCGCCGGCGTCGTGGCCGTACAGGTCGTTGATCTGCTTGAAGCCGTCCAGGTCGAGGAACACGCCGGCCAGGCGGTTGCCGCGCCGGCGCGAGCGCTCCACCGCCTGCTCCAGGGCGGGGGCGAGGCTGGTGCGGTTGGCAAGTCCGGTAAGCGCGTCGTTGTAGGCCAGCGACGCAATTCGCTCGCGCGCGAGCACCACCTCGGTGATGTCCCGGCCCACCCCCCGGTAGCCGAGGAAGCGGCCGTCGGTCGCGAAGCGCGGCTCGCCGCTCACCGAGAAGTAGCGCACGCCGCCGCCGTGGCGCGGCCGGCCAAACTCGAAATCGCGGAACGACTGGTGCTCGTCGACCTTGCGGCGCATCGCGGCCCAGCCGGCCTCGTCGGGGTGCGTCGAGGGAATGTCCCAGGCCGCGCGGCCCAGCGCATCGTCCGGGCTGCCGACCGCGCCGCGGCCGTAGGTCATGTCGGTGAGCACGTGCCGGGCATCGGTCTCCCAGTAGAAGTCGGAGGACATCTCGGTCAGGGCGCGGAAGCGCGCCTCGCTCTCGCGCAGGGCCTCCTCGGCGCGCATGCGGCGCAGGAACTGGCCCACCTCGGCGCCGATAACCTCGGTCGCCTGGCGCAGGCCGGCGTCCGGCTCGCGCGGCTCACGGGTCGAAAACGCGAGCACGCCGATCACCAGTCCCTCCGAGCGCACCGGGAAGGTGAAAAGCCGCTCGGCCGGCAGCTCGCCTGCCGGCCATTCGTGCTCGAAGACCGGCGCATCGCGCGCGCCCTCCCGTGCGAGGTAGCGTCCGCCTGCCCAGCCTTCCGAGCGGCACACGGCGCGCATCACCGCGCGCAGCCCGCCTGCGACGTCGTCGGCCTCGGACAGCGCGCGCGCCACCTGGTGCTCGAGCTGCAGCAGCTGCTCGGCGCGCTTGCGCTCGGTGACGTCGCTGCCGACCCCGCGGTAGCCGGCGAAGCGCCCTTCCGCGTCGAACACCGGCTCGCCGCTGATCGAGACATGGCGCATGCGTCCATCCGGCAGGCGGCGCCACATGAGCATGTGCTGGAACGGGCGCCGCGCCTCGAGCAGCGCGCGGTAGGCATCCCATCCGCCCTCCACCTCGAGGTCCTGCTCCCAGCAGCGGCTGCCCAGCGGCTTCGCGCCCGCGTAGCGGCCCTCCATGCGCGTGAAGCGGTAGTCCGCGTCCTGCTCCCAGAACCAGTCGGAGGACAGCTCGGTCAGGCTGCGGAAGCGCGCCTCGCTCTCGCGCAGCGCGGTCTCGGCCGCCTTGCGCGCGCTCACGTCGTCGTAAACCGCGATCTCGTGCTGCGGATTGCCGGCAGCGTCGCGCTCGAGCGCCAGCGTGTAGGCGACCCAGACGACCGAGCCGTCCTTGCGCAGGTAGCGCTTCTCGCCGCGCACGGCCTCGATCCCGCCCGCATAGAGCCGCGGCCGCTGCTGGTTCATGTGGTCGAGGTCTTCCGGATGCGAGAACTCCCGCCCGGTGCGCCCGATCAGCGCCTCTTCGGCATAGCCCAGGATCTCGCAGAAGCGCCGGTTGACCCGCTGGAAGCGCCGGTCGAGGCCGATGTGCGCCACGCCGACGCCGGCGAGCTCGAAGGTATGCCGGTAGCGCGCCTCGCTGTCGCGCAGCGCCGCCTCGGCGGCCTTGCGCGCGCTGATGTCGTCCAGGACCGAGATCTCGTAGAGCGGGGTCCCGGCGGCGTCGCGTTCCAGCGTCACGGACATCTCCGCCCACAATGTCGAGCCGTCCTTGCGCAGGTAGCGCTTCTGGAAGCGCGCTACGTCGATCTCGCCGCGGTGCATGCGGGCGCGCTCGAGATCGGTGACGTCACGGTCTTCGGTGTGGGAGAGCGTTTTGACCGAGCGGCCGACCAGTTCGCCCTCGGCGTAGCCGAACATCTCGCACAGGCGCCGGTTGACGCGCAGGAACCTGCCGTCCATCGCGACGTGCGCCACGCCGGAGCCGGCGAGCTCGAAGGTGCGGCGGAAGCGCTCCTCGCTCTCGCGCAGGCGCGCCTCGCTGTCCATGCGCCGCAGGTACAGGCCGAGCTGGGTGCCGAGCGCGGCGAGCACCTGCAGCAGGCGCTCGTCCGGCGGGCGGATCCTGCAGCAGGCGAAGGCGAGCACGCCCGCGGTGCGCCCGCCCGAGGGCACCGGGCAGAGCAGCGCGCCGCGCAGCCCGGTCTCGCTCGTGAGGAACTTGCGGACGGCGCGCTCGTCGAGCGCCGTGTCGGCGATCCACAGCGGGGCCCCCGTTTGCCACACCGAGCCGATCAGCCCTTCGCCCGGGCGGAACTCGTGGCCGCCCGACATCTCGAGGAAGCGCTCGGCGGGCGCGACGCCGGGCACGGCCCAGGCGGCGAAGCGGCGCATGACCTCGCCGGCCGCGTCGCTGCGCCACAGCTCGCCGCAATCCCAGCCCTCGGTTTCGCAAATGGCGCGCAGCGCGCCCTGCACGCCGTCGGCCGGCCCGGCCGCTTCGGCCAGGCGGCGCGTGACCGTATGCTGCAGCCGCAGGAGCTGCTCGTCGCGCTTTTGCCGCGTGATGTCGCGGCCCACGCCGCGATAGCCGGTGAAGCGGCCGCGGGCGTCGAAAGTCGGCTCGCCGCTGACGCTGATGTAGCGCCGGCTGCCGTCGTCGAGGTCGCGCCACATCAGCACTTCGCGGAACGGCGCGCGGCGCCTCAGCAGCGCGCGGTGCGCGTCCCACCCGCCTTCGACCGAAACGCCGGTCTCCCACGGGCGGCGGCCGAGGTTCTTCGAGGCGAGCGCCTCCTCGCCCGGGGTGCCGGGCTGCACTTGCACGCGAACGAAGCGCAGCGACGCGTCCTGCTCCCAGTACCAGTCGGACGACAGGCTGGTCAGCTGCGGACGCGCGGCGGCTTTGCGGCTCGACGGCTTCTTGCGCTTGATGGCAGGCGCGCGCCTGCGGCGGGTCGCCATGTCCCTCCCTCTTTCCCCTGTGCCGAATCTACTGGAGCGTTATCCCTTCGTCCAGTCACTTCACAGCAGGTGGGCGATCGAGTTCGCGTAATAGCGCAGCAGCGGCAGCTCCTCGGCACGCGCCAATAACAATCCTTCACGCTCCTCAACCAGGCGGCGCAGGCGCAGCATGCGCAAGCCGACGGTGAGCGCGTAGTCGAAGTCGCGGCGCGGCACGTAGACATGCGCCTTCGCCGCTTCGAGCTGCTGGAGGATGCGCCCGACCTCGGCCTTGACCTCGAGCTCGCTCAGCCCGGCGCCCGCGTGGCGCAGGAACACGGTGGCCGTCAGCGCCGCGGGCACCACCGGCACCACGCGGCCCACCGCCGCCATCAGCTCGGCGCCGAGCTGCGCCATCGCCTGCCGGCGCTGCTCGCCGGGGAGCTTGTGGAAGTCGACGCCGCGCACGCGGCAGTACTCGCGCATCGAGATCGGCGAGCCGAAGTTGACGCAGGCATAGCCGAAGCGGTGCCATTCGCTTCTCAGCATCAGCGACAGGTTGTGCGCCACGAAGCGCAGCGTGCCGAGCAGCGCCTTCGTCCCGCCGGCGCGGCCCTCGGACAGCAGCGTGCGGTCCTCGAGCACGCGGTCGTAGTTGATGCCCAGCGGCACGAACACCAGGTCGCGCTCGCCGTCGACGCGGAAGCCGCGCATCATGTAATCGAGCACCCCGAGGCGCGGCTCGCGCATGCGGCCGTCGCGCGACAGGCCGCCCTCCGGGAACACCGCCTGCGGCACGCCGGCCTCGGTCGCCATGGCCACGTAGCGCTCGAGCACGCGGCGGTAGAGCTCGTTATCGGAGTTGCGGCGCACGAAGTAGGCGCCCATCGCGCGGATCAGCGCCGACAGCGGCCACAGCCGCGCCCATTCGCCGACCGCGTACGAGAGCGCCGCCTGGTCGGCGGCGAGATAGCCGGCGAGCACGTAGTCCATGTTGGAGCGGTGGTTCATGACGAATACGACGGTGGCGTCCGGGTCGATGCGCGCCAGGCCTTCGGCGTCGACGTAGCCCAGCCGCACGCGGTAGAGCAGGCGCGCGAAGTTGCGTCCCAGCCAGTAGCCGATGCGGAAATAGAGATAGGCGTTGAACGCCGGCACGATCTCGCGCGCGTAGCGGTCGACCTGCTTCATCACCTGGATGAAATCGCGCCGGGTCTCGGCGGCGTGGCGCTCGGCGGCCTGCAGCACCTTCGGATCGGTGGTGAGCCGGTGGATCAGCGCCTGGCGGCGCGTGCGCTGGAACGGGCGGATGCCGATGCGCAGCCGCGTCGAGAGCTCCTCGATCACCTGGTCCGCCGGCCGGTTTACCAGCCAGCGCAGCGCGGGCACGAGGAGCTTGTCGTACGCCGCCCAGGCCGCGAAGAACGCGAGGATCGCCAGCAGCCAGAACGGCAGGGCGACCGGGTCGCTCACCGGGGCACCCCTGCCGACCCCCTGACAAGGGGGTCGTGAGCCGCAGGCGAGCGGGGGGTTGGTCTTGAAGAAAAACTAAACCCCCCGCTCGCTTTGCTCGCTCCCCCCTTGTCAGGGGGGCAAAAGCGGGCGTTCATGCGCGCCCGCGTTCCCGGGCAAAGAGGTACAGCCCGCTCGCGATGACGATGGCGGCGCCGATCCACACGCCCGCGCCGGGCACGTCGCCGAAAACGAGGTAGCCGAACAGCGCCATGTAGATCACCTGCTGGTAGAGGAAAGGCGCGATCACCGTGGCCGGAGCATACCGGTGGGCGAGGGCGAGGAAGTAGTGGCCCAGGCCGCCGAGCACGCCGAGCAGGCAAAGGACAGCCCATTCCGGCGCGGTGGCGGGCGATTCCCAGCCGGCGATGGCGAACGGCGCGAGCAGGACCGAGGCGAACACCGCGGGCAGGTACTGGATGGTCTCGGGCGGATCGTAGGCGGCCAGATGGCGGGTGGTGAGGTTGAACAGCGCGTAGAGCGTCGCGTTGACCAGCGACAGCACCATCGCCGGGTGGAACTCGGCGCTGCCCGGGCGCACGATCACCAGCACCCCGGCGAAGCCGGCGAGGATCGCCATCCAGCGGCCGGCGTCGAGCCTCTCGCCCAGCATGGGCGCGGCCATCAGGGCGATCAGGATCGGCACGATGAAGAAGATCGACGAGGTCACCGCGAGCTGCAGGTACTGCAGCGCCCAGAAATTGATGCCGGTCATGGCGCAGAACATCGCCCCGCGCAGCAGGTGCCAGCGCAGATGCTTTGTCCTGATCAGGCTCTTTCCCTTCAAGGGAAAAAGCAGGGCGGAGGCGAACACCGCGTGGGTGAGGAAGCGCAGCCACACCACCACGATCACCGGCACGCTGCCCACCAGCCACTTGGCGCTGCCGTCGAGCAGCGTGAAGATCACATAGGTCAACGAGACCAGCGCGATGCCGGTGAGGCGGTTGCGCGCGCTATCCGCCTGCAGCATCGCTGCCCAGGCCGGCGAGGTAGGCGTCGACCGGGAACTCGCTGCCGTCGGCGCTGCGCAGCGCCGCGCCTTCCTGCTTCAGCTGCCCGAGCAGCTTGAGCACCAGCGAGCAGGCGAGCCACGTGGCGTGGAACGAATCCACGCCGCGCACGCTCATCGGCTGCGCGTAGACCGGTGCGAGCTCCACCGGGCAAACCCAGCCGTCGCCCTGCGCCTCGGCGCGCCCGATGCGCGCGGTAAGCTCGACTTCCTTCGCGCCTTCGAATACGGCGATCACCTTCAAGGTGACGATCGGGTCGTTCATCGGCGGGTGCGGAAGGTGATCGAGTAGCGCAGCTCTTTGGTGGGGGCGACGCTATGTTGCCAGCGCCAGCGGATTTCGTCGCGCAGCACGTACACCGAGCGCGGCTCGAGCTCCAGGCTGAACACCTTGGCGCGCGGCGGCGGCGGGTAGGGCCGGAAGCGCATGCGGCAGGCGCCGGCGAGCGACACGCCGGCGATCAGCTCGAACTCGGACACGTCGCGGTGCCAGCCGAGCGGCGTGCCGGGGCGGTATTCGTTGACGAGGGCGTGCGGGAAGGCGTCTTCCGGGACGCCGAGCAACGAGGAGATTTTCGCTTTCAAAGGATGGAGGAAAGGCGGGAGGGGCGGCGCGGGTCCCAGCTCGTAGGTCTCGAAGTCGTAGGCGGCGCCGAACACCGCGATCCGCCGCTTCGCGGTGTAGGCCTTGTATTTCGCTTCCTGCAGCGGCAGGCGGCGGATCTCTTCCAGCAGCGCCGCTTCCTCGTCCGGGGCGATGAAGTCGCGCTCGTACAGCAGCCCGGCGGGCATCTAGAGCGCGGCGAGCACCGCCTCGGTGACGTCCTTCGTGCGCGCGCTGCCGCCGAGGTCGGGCGTGAAGACCTTCTTCGCCGTGACCGCCTCCACCGCCTTCATGAGGCGCGCCGCGGCGCGCGCCTCGCCCAGGTGCTCGAGCATCATCGAGGCGGTCCAGAAGGTGGCGATCGGGTTGGCGACGCCCTTGCCGGTGATGTCGAAGGCCGAGCCGTGGATCGGCTCGAACATCGAGGGAAAGCGGCGCTCGGGATTGAGGTTGGCGGTGGGCGCGATGCCGAGCGACCCCGACAGCGCCGCGGCGAGGTCCGACAGGACGTCGGCGTGCAGGTTGGAGGCCACCATCACGTCGATCGCCGCGGGTTTCAGCACCATGCGCGTGGTCGCCGCATCGACGAGGATTCTTTCTGTCTTCACTTCGGGGTAAGAGCTCGCCACCTCATAGAAAATCTCATCCCACAGCACCATGCCGTGGCGCTGGGCGTTCGACTTGGTCACCAGCGTGAGGTGCTTGCGCGGGCGCTTGCGCGCCAGCTCGAAGGCGAAGCGGTGCACCCGCTCCACGCCTTTGCGCGTGAAGACCGAGGTTTCCGTGGCGACTTCTTCAGGCAGCCCCTGGTGGACGCGGCCGCCGGACCCCGAGTATTCGCCCTCGGTGTTCTCCCGGACGATGACCCAGTCGATCTCGGCGGCGTTTTTCATGGGACTCTGGATCCCGGGAAGCAGGCGGGACGGCCGCACGTTGGCGTACTGGTCGAAGCCCTGGCAGATCGGCAGGCGCAGGCCCCACAGCGACAGGTGGTCGGGCACGTCGGGCGCGCCGACCGCGCCGAAGAAGATGGCGTCGAAGGCCTTCAGCTTCTCCAGGCCGCCTTCGGGAATGTAGGCGCCGGTCTTCTTGTAGCGTTCCGAGGACCAGTCGAAGCCTTCGAATTCCATTCGAAAGCCGTCCTGCAGGGCCTTCAGCACCTCCATCCCGGCGGGAATGACCTCGTTGCCGATCCCGTCGCCCGGGATCGACGCGATGCGATAAGTCTTCAAGCGGCGATCTTGGATTGCGCGCGGATCGCCTCGGCGATGGCGGCGCCCACTTCGGACGTGCTCGCTTTGCCCTTCATGTCGGGCGTGTGCGGGCCCTCGACGATGACGTGCTCGATGGCGCGCACGATGTCGGCCGCGGCCCCGGCGTGGCCGAGGTGCTCGAGCATCAGCGCGCCCGACCAGATCGCGCCGATCGGGTTGGCGATCTTCCTGCCGGCGATGTCGGGCGCCGAGCCGTGCACCGGCTCGAAGATCGAGGGCGCGGTGCGCTCGGGGTTGATGTTGCCCGAAGGCGCGATGCCGATGGTGCCGGC
>DASUUN010000446.1:0-3586 GCA_036374055.1 Burkholderiales bacterium | reverse complement strand
CCGGGCCGATCAACAACTACGCCGAGGCGCTCGCCGACCCGCACGCCTTGGCGCGGGACATGGTGGTCGACCTCGTGCATCCCGGCGCCGGCGCCATCAAGGCGCTCGGCGTGCCGGTCAAGCTCTCCGAGACCCCCGGCGCAGTCGATCGCGCCGCGCCGCTTCTCGGTCAGCACACGGCAGAGATCCTGAAAGAGCTGTGCTACAGTGAATCGCAGCAGAAGGCGCTCTTGTCCAAGGGCGTCATCCAGTGAACGAGGAGGAGTGAACCCCATGCACGTGTCACGTATCCTGGCCGCTTCCGCAGCGGCGTTGGTCATGCTCGCGCCGGCCGCGGCGCAGGCGCAGAAGTACCCGGCGCGGCCGGTCGAGGTCGTCGTTCCCTACGCACCGGGTGGCGGCACCGACAACCTGATGCGCATGATCACCGGCATCATCGACGAGAACAAATGGTCGCCGGTGCCGCTGAACGTCAACAACCGAGCCGGCGGCTCGGGCGCCATCGGCTACAACTACCTCATCAACAAGAAGGGCGACCCGCACGTGGTCGCCGGCGCGACGCCAATGATCGTCTCCGGGAAGATCGAGGGGCGCCTGCCCGGCAACCACCGCGACGCCATGACCATTCTGATGATCGTGGCCATCGACGAGCTGATGCTCTCGGTGCGCGACGAGTCGCCGTTCAAGAGCATCGACGACTTCGTGAAAGCGGCGCGCGCCAAGCCCGGCGGGCTCACCGTCGGCGGTACCGCCACGCTCACCGAGGACCACATCTTCACGCATCTGTTCGAGAAGGCGGCGAACATCCAGGTGAAGTACGTGCCGTTCAATTCCGGCGGCGAGGTGACTACCGCGCTGATGGGCGGGCACATCGACGCCGCGGTGGAGAACCCGAACGAGATCGTGGCGCAGATCGAGGCGAAGAAGGCGCGCAACCTCGCGGTCGCGGCGCGCAAGCGCCTCGCCGACGCGCCCGACGTGCCGACCTTCGCCGAGCGCGGCTACGAGTTCTACTGGGAGCAGATGCGCGGCGTGGTCGGGCCGGCGAATATGGACCCGGCGGCGGTGAAGTGGTGGCAGGACACGCTGAAGAAGGTCGTCGCCACGCCCAAGTGGCAGAAGGACTACATCAAGCGCAACCTGCTCACGCCGACCGACTGGACAGGCGACGAGGCGAACAAGTACCTCGACGGCCTGCACTCGAAGTACGAGCAAGCCATCAAGAGCCTGAAGGCGTCCGCGAAATAAGGAGTGCGTAGCGCCGACCGCATCACCGCGGCGCTGCTGCTGGCGTTCGCGGTCGCCTTCTCCGCCGGCGCGCTGAAGCAGTACCAATGGTGGGGCCCGGGCGGTCCGGGCCCCGCTTTCCTGCCGTTCTGGCTCGGCCTCGTCATGGCATGCCTCGCCGCCATGATGTTGACGAGATCACTTCGTGAGAAAAATGCGGGAGCTGCCTGGCTGCCGCGCGGCGAGGGCCTGCGCGACATGCTGGTGGTGCTCGGGGTCACCGTGGCGTTCGTCGCCCTGCTGCGGGTGACCGGCATGTTGCTCGGCACCGCGATCTACCTGGTCGTCCTGGTGCGCTACCTCGGTCGCCACCCCTGGTGGCTGGCCCTCCTCGTCGCCGCCGCCGCCGCGGGCTTCAACTGGCTGGTGTTCGTGCGCTGGTTGCGGGTGCCGATGCCGGAAGGGGTGCTCTGGATTTTCTAGCGAACCTGTCGATGGGGTTCGGCGTGGCGCTCACGCCGTTCAACATCCTGATGGCGATCGCCGGGGTGATGGTCGGCATCCTCATCGGCGCGCTGCCCGGCGTCGGACCGCCCTCGGGGGTGGCGATGCTGCTGCCGCTCACCTTCGGCATGGACCCGACCTCCGGCATCATCATGCTCGCCGCGCTCTACGCCGGCACGATGTACGGCGGCACGATTACCGCGGTGCTCATCAACACGCCGGGCGAGTCGGCCTCGGTGGTCACCTGCCTCGACGGCTACCAGATGGCGCTGCAGGGGCGCGCCGGCGCGGCGCTCGGCATCGCCGCCATCGGCTCGTTCATCGCCGGCACCGTCGGCGTGGTGCTGCTGATGCTGGTGTCGCCGCTGCTCGCGAAATGGGCGCTCTCGTTCGGCCCGCCCGAGACCTTCGCGCTGATGCTGCTCGGCCTCACCACCGTGACCCTGCTCGCGGGCGAGGACCCGCTCAAGGCCTACATCAGCATGATGTTCGGGCTGATGCTCGCCATGGTCGGCTTCGACATCATCTCGGGCGACGCGCGCTTCGGCTTCGGCATCATCGAGATGATGGACGGCATCGACTTCCTGCCGGTGGCGATCGGTCTCTTCGGCCTGGGCGAAGTGCTCGCAGGCGCGGAGCAGAAGGGCGGCAACCAGGTGATGACGAAGGTCAAGCTGCGCGACGTGCTGCCGCGCTGGGCCGACATCGTGCGCGTGCGCTGGTCGATCGCGCGCGGCACGGTGATGGGCTTTTTGGTGGGCATACTGCCAGGCGCCGGGCCGACCGTGGCCTCGT
Organism: Burkholderiales bacterium; assembly: GCA_036374055.1. Taxonomy (GTDB): domain Bacteria; phylum Pseudomonadota; class Gammaproteobacteria; order Burkholderiales; family SG8-39; genus SCGC-AG-212-J23. The sequence continues at coordinate 1,060 of DASUUN010000446.1, read as the reverse complement.
TCATGGCCTACACCGTGGAGAAGAAGGTGTCGAAGACGCCGGAGCGCTTCGGCAAGGGCGCGATCGAAGGCGTCGCCGCACCGGAGTCGGCGAACAACGCCGGCGCCACCGCCGCCATGGTGCCGATGCTCACGCTCGGCATCCCGGGCTCGGCCACCACCGCCATCATGCTGGGCGGCCTCATGATGTGGGGCCTGCGGCCCGGGCCGATGCTGTTCGAGAAGAACCCGCAGTTCGTGTGGGGCCTCATCGCCTCGCAGTACATCGCCAACGTGATGCTGCTCATCCTGAGCACGCTCTTCATCCCGCTCTTCGTGCGGGCGGTGCGCATCCCCTACAGCATCCTGATGCCGCTCATCGTCGTGTTCTGCGTCACCGGCGCCTACTCGCTGAAGAACAACCTGTGGGACGTCGGCACCATGCTGGTGTTCGGCGTGGTCGGCTACCTGATGAAGAAGCTCGGCTACTCGCCGGCGGCGCTGGTGCTAGCGCTGGTGCTCGGCCCGCTCGCCGAGCGCGCGCTGCGCCAGTCGCTCATCATCTCCGACGCCGGCATCGGCATCTTCTTCATGCGGCCGATCTCGGGCGTGCTGATGGCGCTCGCGCTCGCCGCGATCGCCGTGCCAGCGGCAAGGACCTTTCTTTTCAGAAAAGGGGCCTGATCCCTTTAGGTTCAGCGCAGCTCGAGCTGGCTGCCGTTCATGCGGCCGCGATAGTCGCGCCCGCCGGCCTTGAAGGATACTTCCTCGCCGTTCACCTTACCCACGAGTGCGAGCGTCTTGCCGCCGGTGCGCAGCGTGCCGCTGAGCATCTGGAACTGCTGCTTGAGCGTCAGCTCGCCGTGCGCTGTCTTGTAGGTGCCGGCGACCTTGGCCGGCACGATCCACAGGAGCGCCGTGCACCACGAGCCTTCGCAGTCCTCACCGCCGCCGAAGGTCTGGTCGGCCTTCCAGTCGCCCATGGTGAAGGTGTTGGAGACGATGCGCGTGCCGGGCTTGAGCTCGAGGATCTTCGGGCGCAGCCTCAGGTTGATCTCCGGCAAGAGGAACATGGTGATCAC
>DASUUN010000445.1:0-2955 GCA_036374055.1 Burkholderiales bacterium | reverse complement strand
CTCGCCGCCGGCGCCGTAGCCGTCGGTGGCGCCGTGCTCGTAGTCTTCCAGGGACCTGAAGATCGGCAGCACCTCGTCCCAGGACCAGCCGCGGTTGCCGAGCGAGGCCCAGTAGTCCCAGTCTTCCTTCTGCCCGCGCATGTAGATCATGGCGTTGATGGAGGAGCAGCCCCCGAGCACCCGGCCGCGGGCGTAGTGGATCGAGCGGCCGGCGAGGTGCTCGTCGGGCTCGGTCCGGTAGCACCAGTCGGTGCGCGGGTTGGCGATGGTGTAAAGGTAGCCGACCGGGATGTCGATCCAGAAGTAATCGTCCTTGCCGCCGGCCTCGAGCAGCAGCACCCGGTTGCCGGGGTCGCGCGACAGGCGGTTGGCGAGCAGGCAGCCGGCGCTTCCCGCGCCGACGATGACGTAGTCGTAGCTGCCGAGTTCCTGCATCCGCTCCCCGGGGGTATTGTAACGAGGTGCCCACGCTCGAGGACGCGCTGCACGCGGCGCAGGCCGCCTTCTTCGACGAAAGTGGCAGCGCCTGCGATTATGCAGCGCTCGCCGCTTCGCCCGAGCACCGCCGCATCGCCGCCTGCCTCGCGGCGCTCGCCGGTCCCGAGTCGTTCGACCGCCGGCGGCTGCGCATCCCGGCGCAGACGGCCTTCTGGCTCAACGTGTTCAACGCCCTGGTGCTGCGCGATGCCGCCGAGCTCGCGCTCGCCGGCAGCCTGCGCGAGGTGCAGGCCTTCTTCGAGCGTCCCCGCCTCGTGGTCGGCGGCCTCTCCTACTCTATGGACGACATCGAGCACGGCCTGCTGCGCGGCAACGTCCCAAAGTTCGGCCGCCTGCGCGCCCCGATGCGGCGCGACGACCCGCGCCTTGCGCACATGCCGCTCGCCTACGACGAGCGCATGCACTTCGCCATGTACTGCGCGGCGCGTTCCTCGCCGGCGCTGCGGGTATTCGACGCCGGCCAGCTCGACCGGCAGCTCGAAGAGGCCGCCGCGGAATACCTGCGGCGCCACGTGCGGGTCGAGAAGGACGGCGCGCTGGTCGTGCTGCCGCGCCAGTTCTACTGGTACCGCGACGACTTCGGCGGCGAGCGCCGCGCGCTGGAGTTCGCCCTCGCGCGGCTGGACGAAGAGGTGGTCGAGCCGGTCGACCGGCGCCTCGGCCGGGTTAAGATCCGCTACGCGGAATTCGACTGGACGCTGAATCGGAAAGGAGCAAGAGCATGACCGCCACGCTGCAGCAGTTCGCCCGCGAATGCCAGACGATCCTGAGGTCGGAGCCCGGCCCGTCGGGCCGGCGCCAGATCTGCATGCGCCTGGAGCAGGTGCTTCGCGACCCGCAGTTCGTCTCGTCCAATCTGAACGACACCACGCCGGAGCGCCAGGTCCTGTACGAGGATCCCGACCTCGGCTTCTGCGTGCTCGCGCACAACTACAAGAGCGCCAAGGACTCGCCGCCGCACGACCACGGCCCTTCCTGGGCGATCTACGGCCAGGCGAAGGGCGAGACCGAGATGACCGACTACGCGCTGGTCGAGCCGGCGAGCAAGGAAAAGCCCGGCAAGGCGCGGGCGCTGCGCACCTACAAGCTCACGCCGGGCATGGCCTACCTGTACAACGAAGGCGACCTGCACTCGCCGCGCCGCCGCGGCCCCACGCAGCTCATCCGCATCGAGGGCATGAACATGGACCGGGTGAAGCGCCTCAAATTCGAGGCCGTCCAGTAATCGGGCTCTGGCCCCGGTTGCCGCTTCCTAACCGGCGCCTTCGGCGACCCGGAGGTCGCGCTCGGCGCCGTTGCCCAGCACCTTGAGCGCGGCCTGGTAGGCCGGGCTGTCATGCACCTCGATGGCCTTGGCGACGCTCTCGAACTCCACCACCACGATGCGCTGGTTGAGGCCGTGCTCGTACGTCTTGACCGGCGTGCCGCGCACGATGAAGCGCCCGCCGCCTGCCTGGATCGCCGGGGCCGCCAGCTTGGCGTACGCCGCGAGCGCCTCGGGGTCGGAAATGGAGCGGTAGCAGGAAATCCAATAGCCTTTGGCCATGCGTCTGTCTCCTTTGGAAGCGGGGGAGAATACGGGAAATCATGGCGCGGCGCATTGGCATCGACCTGGGCGGGACGAAGATCGAGGCGATCGCGCTCGATGGCGCGCGCGAGGTATTTCGAAAGCGCATCGCCTCGCCCCGCGGCGACTACGCCGCGACGCTCGCTGCCATTGAAGGGCTGGTGGCAGAGGCCGGAGAGGGCAGCGTCGGCATCGGGATCCCGGGGTCGATCTCCAGCCGCACGGGCCTGGTCAGGAATGCGAACTCCACCTGGCTCATCGGCAAGCCGCTGCAGCAGGACCTGGAGCGCGTCCTGGGCCGGCCCGTCAGGGTCGAGAACGACGCCAACTGCTTCGCGCTGTCCGAGGCCACGGACGGCGCAGGCCGGGGCGCGGCGGTGACCTTCGGCGTGATCCTGGGCACCGGGGTGGGAGGCGGCATTGTGGTTCAAGGAAGGCTCGTCTCCGGGGTCAACGCGATCGCGGGGGAATGGGGCCACAACCCGCTGCCGGCGCCCACGGCCCAGGACCTGCCGCTTCCGGCCTGCTATTGCGGGCGCGCCGGCTGCATCGAGACCTACCTGTCGGGTCCGGCCCTGTCGCGCGACCATGCCTCGTTGACCGGCGAGCGTCTCGAGGCCGCGCAAGTGGCTGCGCTTGAAGGGGAAAGCCTCGGGCGCTACGAGGAGCGGCTGGCGCGGGCGCTCGCGAGCGTGATCAACGTGCTCGATCCCGACGTCATCGTGCTGGGCGGTGGAATGTCCAACGTCGCGCGGCTGTACACCGAGGTACCTCGCCTGTGGCGCCGGCATGTCTTTTCCGACCACGTGGCGACCCGGCTGGCGCGCCCCACCCACGGCGACGCCAGCGGCGTGCGCGGTGCGGCATCGCTGTGGGACAACGGGGAGAGA
>DASUUN010000444.1:0-18170 GCA_036374055.1 Burkholderiales bacterium | reverse complement strand
CCAGAAGATCAGCATGTTGATGCCGTGGGCGGTGAGCACCTGGTAGAACAGGTCGGGCGGCAGCAGGTGCACCGCCTGCCAGCGGGTGAGGACCACGCCGATGGCGAGGATGCCGCCGACCAGCAGCGACACCACCGCGGCCACCGCGTGCCAGCGCATCAGCTTCTCGGCGGGCTCGTGGAACACCAGCCCGCTGGAGGGGCAGGTCCTGAACATCCGGTTGACGGCCATGTTGTTCTCCCCTGCTACTTGACGTACAGCCGGCTCACCATCGTGTGATGGTTGATGCCGCAGTATTCGTTGCAGATGATCGAGTAGGTCCCCGGGTTGGTCGGCGTGACCGTGACCACGTGCTCGTAGCCCGGGTGCACCTGGATGTTGATGTTCTCGGGCTGCAGCGAGAAGCCGTGCAGCCAGTCCATCGACATGAGGTGGATGCGGTAGGACTTGCCCGCCTCGAGCTCGAGCATCGGGTGCCAGCTCCACAGGCGCGCGATCAGGTACACGTCGGCGCCGGCCGGCGGCGCCACCACCGGGATCTTCATGTCGCCGCCTTCCTCGCGCACCTTATACTTGGCGATCATCTCGTCGGCCTTGCGCACGAAGTCCTCGGGCTTGGCGCGGTAGGCCTCGTTGGCGAGGTTCTGCTGCCCGTAGATGTGCCAGTAGGGCATCATGAAGAACATGATCAGGCACCAGATCAGCGCGATCACGATCCAGATGAGCTCGGTGCGCTCCAGCGGCTCCTTCCACCAGACGCGCTCGCTCGTATAGGAGATGGTCATGGGCGGGCCTTATTTCGCGATGGGCAGGGAGACGATCTCCATCACGCCCCATACGATGTAAAGGACCGTCGGCATGGCGATGCCTATGAAGAGCAGCAGGAACGGGTTGTCCAGCAGGTGCTGCATGGCCGGGACCGGCTCGTCCTCGGGCAGGTCGTCGTCGTGGCGCACGGTTTCGGTTGCCATGGTTTCCCCCGGGTGTGTTGATGAAGCGCACGTTAAGCGAGCGCCCCTGACCCCGATTTGATGTTCATCAAGCTTTTTCGCCCCGTTGCCGGCATGATCCGGACCGCATGACTTCCAACGACCGACGCGCCGTCGCGGCGTGGCTGCTCGCCTGCGCCGCGCTCGTATTTCTCATCGTGGTGGTGGGCGGCGTGACGCGCCTCACGCGCTCGGGCCTGTCCATCGTCGAGTGGCAGCCGCTCATCGGCGCGCTGCCGCCGCTGTCCGAGGCCCACTGGCAGGAGCTGTTCGCTAAGTACCGGCAGACGCCGGAGTTCCGCCTGGTCAACTTCGACATGACGCTCGAGGGCTTCAAGACCATCTTCTGGTGGGAGTACATCCACCGCCTGCTGGGCAGGGTGATCGGTCTGGTTTTTCTTCTGCCGTTTCTTTACTTCCTGTGGAAAAGGAAGGTCGACAAGTCGCTTGCCTGGAAGCTCGGCGGCATCTTCCTGCTGGGCGGCCTGCAGGGGGCGCTGGGCTGGTTCATGGTGAAGTCCGGCCTGGTCGACGACCCGCGCGTGAGCCACTTCCGCCTTACCGCGCACCTGGGGGTGGCGCTGGCGATCTTCGCCGCGCAGTTCTGGCTTGCATTGAGTTTATTGAACCCCTCGACCGGACGGCGGGTATCGTTCGTCCTGCCGCTCATCGTGTTCCTGATGGCCCTCACCGGCGGCATGGTGGCGGGGCTGCGCGCGGGCTACGCGTACAACACTTTCCCGCTCATGAACGGCCACCTGGTGCCGCCCGAGGTCCTGACCCTCGAGCCGTGGTGGCGGAACTTCTTCCACAACATGGCCACGGTGCAGCTCGTGCACCGCGCCTTCTTCTGGCTGCTCGCGGTGCTGGTGCCGCTCGCCTGGTGGCGCCACCGTGGATCGACCGCGGCCCACGTGCTCATGGCGGCGTTCGTGCTGCAGGCGGCGCTCGGCATCTCGACCCTGCTGCTGCGCGTGCCGGTGGCCCTGGGCGCCCTGCACCAGGGGGGCGCCGTGCTGCTGCTGGCCGCGGCCCTCTGGTATGCGCATTCCGGCAAAGAGACGGCCGCGGTCCGGCATGCGCGCGCGCTCGCCTGAGCGTCTGCTGGCCGCCGCGAGCCTCGCGCTGGTGCTGGTGGTCATCGCGGCGAGCGCGGCGATCCGCCTTTCTTCGCAGGACCTGGGCGGCTGGCTGCCGGCGGTGCGCGGCACGCACCGCGTTTCCGCGTCGCTCGCCACGCTGCTGATCCTCGCCGCCGCCTTTTTCGCCTGGCGCGCGGGCCGCAAGCCGCTCGCCGCCGCCCTGGTCGCGCTGACCGCGGGTCTGTCGGTGCTGGGCGCCGCCACCGGCATCGCGCCGCCGCCCTGGGCGCAGGCCGGGAACCTGCTCGGCGGGCTGCTGCTGGCCGCGCTGCTCGCCTGGCTTCTCGGCGGAGACGAACAGCGCCCGCACCCGGTGTGGCTGTTTATTGTCGTGCAAGCGTCGCTCGGCGCCTGGATCGCGATCTTCGCCGAGGACCTGTGGACGCCGGTCATGCTCATGCATGCGCTTCTCGGCGTGAGCCTCGCGGCCGGCGCGGCCTGGCTCGCCGTGAGAAAGGGCATGCTCGTCCTCCTTCTCCTTGCGATCGCCGTGCTGGCGAGCGGCACGGCGTCCTCGCTGTTCGGCTTGCCGCTGGGCGCGACCCTCGCCCATGGCGTGAGCGTCGCGCTGCTGATCTGCGCCGCTGCCTATGCGCACGCACGCCTTGCTTGACCCACATCAAGGGCGCCCCGCCCGCGGCGCGCGAAGGTGACTTCATGAAACGCATCGGCGAATCCCTGAGCACGCACCACGACCAGCTCGACCGCCTGCTCGCGCTCACCGCGGCTGCGGCACGCGCCGGCGAATGGGCGGGCTACCGCGCCCGGCTGTCGGCGCTGCGCGAGGCGCTGCTCGAGCACATGAGCTACGAGGAGGAAGAGCTGTTTCCCGCGCTGGTGCGCGGCGGGCTGGGCGCCGGCGAGATCGAGCCGCTGCAGGAGCAGCACCTGAAGCTGCGCATCATACTCGACACGCTGAACGCCGCGGCGCCGCAGTACGACCCCGAGGGCTGCATGGCCGAGCTGGAGAGCCTGACCGCGCTGCAGAAGGCGCACCACGCGAGCGAGCTCGCGGCCTGCTACCCGGAATCGGACCGCATGGCGGCCCCGCCGGCGGCCCCGCCGCCGCTCGCCGCCGGCGGCGCATCCGCGCCTCTCGACCTGCGCGGCCTGCAGCCGCCCGAGCCCATCGTGCGCATCTTCGAGGCCCTGGAGCGCTCGCCGCGCAAGCCGCTGCGCGCCATCCTGCCGCACGAGCCGGTGCCGCTGTACGGCCTGCTGCGCGAGCGCGGCTTCGCCTACACCGGCACGCCGCGCGCCGACGGCGGCTTCGAGGTGCTCATCGAGCCGGCGTGAGCTTCAGGCCGGGCGAGGTCCACAGCTCGCCGCGCGCGTCGACGATCAAGCCCTGTATTCCCGCTGAAAGAATCAGGCTTCTGCCTCTCTCGGCGCCAAGCACCATGATCGCCGGGCCCAGCCCGTTCACCGGCTCGATGCCCGGCGCGACCAGCGTTACGCCGCGCACGCCCTCGGCCGGACGGCCGGTACGCGGGTCGAGCACGTGGTGAGGGCGCTCGTAGTCGCCCGAAGAAGCCACCACGCCCCGTTCGAGCAGCACCACCCCGAGAAGCCGTCCGCGTGCGCGCGGGTCGCGCACGCCCACGCGCCAGGGCGCGCCGGCGGAATGCGCCACCACGTCGCCGCCGCCGTTGACCAGCGCGCGCGGCACGCCGCGCGCCTCCAGCACGCGCCGCCCGGCCTCGAGGATATAGAGCTTGGCGATGCCGCCCAGGTCGATGCGCATGCCGCGCTCGCTCAGGAATACGCGGTCGCGGTCGATGCGCACCTTTCGGTAGTCGATAGGCGAGCCGCCGACCGTGATGTCAAAGGCGCCGCCGGTGCGCTCCGAGACGCGCCGCGCCTGCGCCAGCACCTCGGCGAGCTCGGGCGGCACCGGCACCCAGCGCACGCCCGCGGCGTCGTTGATCGCGCTCACCACGCTCGCCGCGTCGTAGTGGCTCATCATGTCCGTGAGGCGCTGCATCTCGCGAAACGCCCCCTCGACCGCGGCGCGCAGCGCCGGCTCCTGCGGCCCCTCGGCGGTCAGCTCCACCACCGTGCCCATGAGGGGACGCGCCTCGCGGACCTGCCCAGCCTGGGCTTCGACAAAAATGACCAGGAAAAGCAGGTACGCGAGCCGCATCCGGCCAGTATAGGTGTTGACCGACATCAAAGCCCCGCGCCCGGATGAGGCGATGCTTGCGCTGATGCTGCGCTTCCTCGTCCTTCTCCTGATGGCCCTCCCGGCCTACGCGGACTACCCGCAGGCCAGTGCCTGGTTTCCGGAGGCCGAGCGCATCGGCGAACTTGAGGGCGAGCCGCGTGCGGCGGCCGTGCATGGCAAGGACGGGGTGGTGGGCTATGTGTTCCTCACCAACGACGTAGTGCGCATTCCCGCCTACTCGGGCGAACCCATCAACAGCCTCGTGGGCATCGACCGCGCCGGGCGCATCCGCGGCGTGTCCATCGTCGCGCACCAGGAGCCGATCCTCGACGTCGGGGTGAGCGAGGAGCGCCTGGCCGCCTTCAGCGCCCAGTACGCCGGGAAAAGCGTGTTCGACCGCGTGGCCGTGGGCTACGACCTCGACACCATCTCGGGCGCCACGATCACGGTGATGGTACAGAACGAGACCCTGATGCGCGCGGCCAGGCGCGTGGCGGAATCCAGGGGCCTAGGGAAAGACGTTGTTTCTGAAAAGCAGCCCCTCTGGCAGGGCGTCTGGCGCGAGCGCGCTTTTGCCATCGGCGTGCTGGGCGCCGGGCTGCTGACGCTGGTGTTCATCCTGCTGTTCCAGGACTGGCTCGCGCGCAAGCCGAGGCTGCTCGCGATCCTGCGGCGCGGCTTCCTGCTCTACACGGTGCTGTTCATCGGCTGGTACGCGCTGGCGCAGCTGTCGATCGTGCATGTCCTCACCTTCATGCACGCGGCGGTGCGCGACTTCCGCTGGGAGACGTTCCTCATCGACCCGATGCTGTTCATCCTGTGGAGCTTCGTCGCCATGACGCTGCTTCTCTGGGGGCGCGGCGTGTACTGTGGCTGGCTGTGCCCGTTCGGCGCCATGCAGGAGCTGGTGCAGCAGGCCGCGCGCCGGCTGGGCGTGCGCCAGCTCGAGTTCCCGGCTATGGTGCACGAGCGCCTGTGGGGCCTGAAGTACCTGGTGCTGCTCGCGCTGTTCGGCGTGTCGCTGCAGTCGATGGGCGAGGCCGCGCGCCTCGCCGAGGTGGAGCCGTTCAAGACCGCGGTGACGCTGCGCTTCGACCGCGAATGGCCGTTCGTGCTGTACGCGGCGGGGTTGATCGCGGTGTCGGCCTTCAACCGCAAGTTCTTCTGCAAGTACCTGTGCCCCCTGGGCGCGGCGCTGTCCATCCCGGGGCGCTTCCGGGTGTTCGACTGGTGGCTGCGGCGGCGCAAGGAATGCGGCCGGCCCTGCCAGACCTGCGCGCACGACTGCGAGGTGCGCGCCATCCGCCCGACCGGGGAGATCAACGCCAACGAGTGCCATTACTGCCTGGACTGCCAGGTCGCCTATTACAGCGACCGGCGCTGCATGCCGCTCATCGAGCGGCGGCTGAAAAGGGAGCAGCGGGCCGAGGCGAAGTTGATACACATCAAACCCGTCGCTGCACCGCGGAAGTAGATTCATCAAAGACCACTTAACCGCAATGGAGAGGCAAATGAGCACCAGCGCAGTCGGGCTTCGCAGGGCGACCCTCGCGGTTGCCGCGGCGCTCGCGTTCGGGGCCGCGCAGGCCCAGCAGAAGCCCGAAGGCAAGCCGGTGCATCCGGGCACCGAAAAACCGGACCTGATGTACCGCGGCGCGCCGGTGCCGATCCAGCCCGGCCAGGCGCCCGACGTGGTGAGCCCGAAGGCGCCGCCCATGACCGCGGCCGAGTTCGACCGCGCCAAGCAGATCTACTTCGAGCGCTGCGCCGGCTGCCACGGCGTGCTGAGGAAAGGCGCCACCGGCAAGCCGCTCACCCCCGACATCACCCAGCCGCGCGGCAGCGACTACCTCAAGGTGTTCATCAACTACGGCTCGCCCGCGGGCATGCCCAACTGGGGGACTTCCGGCGAGCTGTCCGAGAAGGACGTGGACATCATGGCGCGCTTCCTGCAGCACGAGCCGCCGACGCCGCCGGAATACGGCATGAAGGAGATGAAGTCGTCCTGGAAGGTGCTGGTGGATCCGGCGAAGCGGCCGAAGAAGAAGGAGAACAAGGTCAACCTGGCCAACCTGTTCTCGGTCACGCTGCGCGACTCGGGCGAGGTGGCGCTGATCGACGGCGACACCAAGCAGATCGTCAACATCGTGAAGACCGGCTACGCGGTGCACATCTCGCGCACCTCGAACTCGGGTCGCTATCTCTACGTCATCGGGCGCGACGCCAAGATCAACCTGATCGACCTGTGGATGGCCAAGCCCGACAACGTCGCCGAGATCAAGGTCGGGCTCGAGGCGCGCTCGGTCGAGACCTCGAAGTACAAGGGCTACGAGGACCGCTACGCCATCGCCGGCACCTACTGGCCGCCGCAGTACGTGATCATGAAGGGCGACACGCTCGAGCCGCTCAAGATCCAGGGCACCCGCGGCATGACGGTGGGGGAGCAGGAATACCACCCCGAGCCGCGCGTCGCCGCCATCGTGGCGAGCCACGCGAAGCCCGAGTTCGTGGTCAACGTCAAGGAGACCGGCAAGATCCTGATGGTGAACTACAAGGATCTCGACAACCTGCAGACCACCGAGATCTCGGCGGCGCGCTTCCTGCACGACGGCGGCTGGGACTCCACCAAGCGCTACTTCCTGGTGGCGGCCAACCAGTCGAACAAGATCGCCGTGGTGGATTCGAAGGAAGGCGAGCTGGAGAAGCTGATCGACGTCGGCAAGATCCCGCACCCGGGGCGCGGCGCCAACTTCCGCGACCCGAAGTTCGGCCCGGTGTGGGCCACGGGGCACCTGGGCGACGAGACCATCGCGCTGATCGGCACCGACCCCGAGAAGAACAAGGGCAATGCGTGGAAGGTGGTGCGCACGCTGAAGGGCCAGGGCGGCGGCAATCTGTTCATCAAGACGCACCCGAAGTCGACCAACCTGTACGTCGATACGGCGCTCAATCCGGACGCCAAGATCAGCCAGTCGGTGGCGGTGTTCGACATTCGCGACCTGTCCAAGCCGTTCAAGGTCCTGCCGATCGCCGAGTGGGCGGGGATCAAGGACGGGCCGCGGCGCGTGGTGCAGCCCGAGTTCAACCGCGCGGGCAACGAGGTCTGGTTCTCGGTGTGGAACGGCAAGGAGCAGGAGTCGGCCATCGTCATCGTCGACGACAAGACGCTCAAGCTGAAGCACGTGATCAAGGACAAGCGTCTGATCACGCCAACCGGCAAGTTCAACATCTACAATACGCAGCATGACGTCTACTAGGAGCTATGCCGAAATGAAGGTACTCACCCTCGCGCTGGCGCTGGCCGGCACCGCGATCGCGCTTCCGGCGCAGGCCGACGAGGCGCTCGCGAAGAAGCACAACTGCCTCGCCTGCCACCAGGTCGACAAGAAGGCGATCGGCCCGGCCTACCAGGAGATCGCCAAGAAGTACAAGGGCCAGAACGTGGCCGCGCAGCTCGAGCAGAAGGTGAAGAAGGGCGGCGTGGGCGTGTGGGGCAAGATCCCGATGCCGCCCAACCCGGCAGTGCCCGACGGCGACGTGAAGAAGCTGGTGGACTGGATCCTGAAGCTGTCGTAGCCGGAATCGGGCTCTGACCCCGATTTCGACATCGGGGTCAGAGCCCGAATAGCTTGGCAAACGCGCGACCCCATGTGGTGATCGTCGGCGGCGGCATCGGCGGCCTGTTCGCCGCCAAGGCGCTGATCGCGCACGGCCTGGACGCAGCGGTGTACGAGCAGGCGCCGGCGCTGGGCGAGGTGGGCGCCGGGGTGTACCTCACGCCCAACGCCGTGCGCCAGATGCAGCGCGTCGGTCTTGGCCCGGCGGTCGAGAAATGGGGCGCCCGCGTCGGCCCGCAGTCGCATTACTTCCGCCATGACGGCTCGCCGATCGCCCCGGTCCAGGTGACCGACGCCTCCGGCTGGAACGCCAACTTCGGCATGCACCGCGCCGACCTGGTCGACCTCCTCGCGGCAGCCCTTCCCGCCGGCGTGGTCCATTGCGGCCATCGCGCGGTCGGCTTCGAGCAGAACGCCGGGCTCGCACGGGTCTTGTTCGCGAACGGCGCCACCGCCGAGGCCGAGGTGGTGGTCGGCGCCGACGGCATCCACTCCGAGCTGCGGCCCTGCGTCTTTCCGCCGTCGACGCCGGTCTTCCACGGCACCATCTCCTACCGCGGCCTGGTCTCGCGCGAGCGCCTGCCGGACTGGCCGATGGACCGCTGGCAGATGTGGGCCGGGCCGAAAAAGCACTTCCTCGTCTTTCCCGTGCGCCACGGCGAGATGGTCAACTATGTCGGCTTCGTGCCGACCGACAAGGAGATGACCGAATCGTGGTCGGCGCCCGGCGACCCCGACGTGCTGCGCCGCGAGTTCGAGGGCTGGGACCCGCGCATCGGCGAGGTGCTGAAGCGGGTCGACAGGACTTTCCGCTGGGCGCTCTACGACCGCGAGCCCCTGCCCACCTGGAGCAAGGGGCGGCTGACGCTGCTCGGCGACGCGGCGCATCCGATGCTGCCGCACCTCGGCCAGGGGGCCAACCAGTCGATCGAGGATGGCATGGCGCTCGCCACGATCCTTTCGCAGGCGGACAGCCGCGCCGTGCCCGCCGCGCTGCGGGCCTACGAGCGGCTGCGCCGCGAAAGAGTCGCGGAGGTGCAGCTCGGCGCCCGCCGGCACGGCCTGCGGGTGGATTCCATGGTTGCCGACCTGGCCGTGCGCGACGCCGAGCTCGCCGCGCACGCCGAGTTCCGCAAGCACCTCTATTCATACGACGTAGTGCCGCACGCGCGCGCCGCCGCGGCAGCCTTGCCCGCTTTTCTTGATCGATCTTAAAGCGGCCTGCGCCCAGGCGAGGATGCTCGAAGCCTCGCATGCTCGAGATCATCATCCAGGGGCGGGGCGGGCAGGGCGCGCAGCTCGCGGGGAGCCTGCTCGCCCGGGCATTCTTCGCCGAAGGGCGCGAGGTGCAGAGCTTCGCGACCTACGGCGGGGCGCGGCGCGGGACGCCGGTGAGCGCCTTCATCCGCGTGGACGACACGCCCATCCGGCTGCGCTGCGACATCGAGCGGGCCGGCGCGGTGCTGTGCTTCGACGCGAGCTTGCTGGAAGGACGCCTTCTTGCCGCCGCATCGCCGCAGACGCTGATCGTGGTGAATTCGCGCCGGCCGCCCGCGCATTTCTCCCAGGCGTTGCCCGGCTTATGCGTCCTGCCGGTGGACGGGCTGGAGGTGGCGGCGCGCAACAACCTCGGACGCATGGTGAATTCGGCGCTGCTCGGCGCGCTGGCCCGCGCGGTGGGCGCGCCGGCACTCGACAAGCTCACCGCGACCATCGCGGCCGAGGCGCCGAGGCAGGCGCGCGAGAACGTCGCTGCCTGCGTCGACGGCTATAGCCGCATCGATGCGCAGCTCAGCAAGGCAGCCGCATGAACACGCGCGCCTTGCCGCCGACTACCTGGACGACCGGCACCACGGACGCAATCAAGACCGGCACGTGGCGCGCAGCGCTGCCCGCCTACCTGAGGCGGCCCGCGCCGTGCCAGGCGGCCTGCCCGGCGGGCGGGGAGGTCGCGCGCTGGATGGCGCAGGCACGGGCAGGCGACTGGTACGGTGCCTGGCTCACGCTCGTCGAGAACAATCCCTTTCCCGCGGTGGCGGGTCGCGTCTGCCACCAGCCTTGCGAGAGCGCGTGCAACCGCGCCCAATACGACGGTGCGCTTGCCATCTGCTCGCTCGAGCGCCACATCGGCGACCGGGCGCTCGCCGAGGGCTGGCGCTACCCGGAAGCGCCCGTTGGCACGGCGCGCGTAGCAATCGTAGGCGGCGGGCCGTCGGGCCTGTCTGCGGCCTACCAGCTGCGCCGCCGCGGCTATGCAGTCACGCTCTTCGAAGCGGGCAATGCGCTCGGCGGCCTTCTGCGCGACGGCATCCCGTACTACCGCCTGCCGCGCGAGGTGCTCGACGGCGAGATCGACCGCATCCTCGAGCAGGGCATAGACGTTCGCCTGGGCGCCGTCTTCACGACCGCGGCGCGTTTCGCGCGCCTCGCCGAGACGTTCGACGCGGTGTACCTCGCGCTTGGCGCGCGCGCGCCGCGCCGCCTGGCCGTGCTGCCGCCCGACGGCGTGCGTATCCTCGACGGCGCTGACTACCTCGCGCAAGTGAATGCCGGACACACGCCGGCGCTCGGCCGCTATGTGGCGGTGATCGGCGGCGGCAGCGCGGCGATGGATGTCGCGCGCAGCGCCCGCCGCGCCGGGCACGACGTGCGCGTGCTCTCGCTGGAGTGTGAAGCGGACATGCCGGCGCAGCGCGAAGAGGTGATCGAGGCGAAGACCGAGGGCGTGCTGCTGGTGGGCGGGGTCATGGTGCGCGCTGCGACGCAGGACGATGAGGGCCTGCGCCTGGATTGCGTGCGCGTGCGCTTCCACGACGGCAAGACCGACGTGATCCCCGGGAGCGGGTTCACCCTCGAGGCTCACGCCGTAATCCTCGCCATCGGCCAGGACCCGCGCCTCGCGCCGCTCGAGGGCGTGCTCGAGATCGAAGCGGGGCTCATCGCGGTGGACGAGCGCGGTGCCACCAGCCGCGCAGGCGTGTTCGCCGGCGGCGATGCGGCGAGCCTACAGCGCTTCGTCACCCACGCGATCGGCATGGGAAAGCGCGCAGCCGTCGAGATCCATCGCCGGCTGGAAGGCGAGCCGCCGGCGCTGCCGGGCGCGCAGCCCACCGTGCCGGCGAGCGCCATCAACACTTTCTACCACCCGCGCGCCGCGCGCATCGGCGGCGGGCGCCAGGCGGCCGAGCACCCCGAGCAGGCCGCGGCGGAAGCGGCGCGCTGCTTCTCCTGTGGCCAATGCACCTACTGCGACAACTGCTTCGTTTACTGCCCGGACATGGCGGTGCGGCGGGTCGCAGCGGGCTACGAGATCGCCGCGGATTACTGCAAAGGCTGCGGCCTTTGCGTGCGGGAGTGCCCCACGGGCTCGATAGTGCTGCGCGAGGAGCTGCGATGAAAGCGCTGCTCACGGGTAACCACGCGGTGGCGTGGGGCGCGCGCCTCGCACGGCCGCAGGTGGTGCCGGTCTACCCGATCACGCCGCAGACACCGGTGCTCGAGCTGCTCACGGAGTTCCACGCGGCGGGCGAGCTCGCCGCCGAGATGCTCACGCCGGAGTCGGAGCATTCGGTGATGGCCGCCTGCATCCCGGCGGCGCTCGCCGGGGCGCGCGTGTTCACCGCCACCGCCTCGCAGGGCCTGATGCTGATGCACGAGCTCCTCCACTACGCCGCCGGGGCGCGCGCGCCGATCGTCATGGCGAACGTCAACCGCACCGTGGCGAGCCCGTGGGCCTTCTGGCCGGACCAGACGGACAGCCTGGCGCAGCGCGACACCGGCTGGGTGCAGCTCTATGTCGAAAGCGCCCAGGAAGCGCTCGACACGGTGCTGCAGGCCTACCGCATCGCAGAGGCGGCGAGCCTGCCGGTGATGCTGAATCTCGATGCGTTCTACGTGTCGCACGCGCTCGAGCCGGTGCACGTGCCGGATCAGGCGACGGCGGATGCGTATCTGCCGTCCTACGCGCCCGAGCACTGTCTCGATCCCGCGCGCGGTGAATCCTGGGGCAACGTCGTCACTCAGGAGATGTACTGCCGCCACCGGCGCGAGCTGGATGCCGCCATGGCGCGCGTGCCGGCGGCGGCGCTTGCCGCCGACCGCGAATGGCAGGCGCTTACGGGCCGCGGCTGGGGGATCCTGGAGCGCTACCGCTGCGACGGCGCGGCGCTCGCCATCGTCACCCTGGGCTCGATGTGCGGCACGGCGCGCGAAGCGGTCGATGCGCTGCGCGACGCGGGCGTCGCCGCGGGCCTTCTCAAGGTGCGCCTCTTCCGGCCGCTGCCCGCGGCCGAGCTGCGCGCGGCGCTTGCCGGCGTGCGCGATGTGCTGGTGCTCGACCGCAACTTTTCGCCGGGCGTCGGCGGCGTGCTGCACCAGGAATTGCGCGGCGCGCTCTACGGCATGACGCACGCCCCGCGCGTGCAGGGCTATCTCGCCGGCGTCGGCGGCGTGAACGTGCCGCCCTCGAAGATCGTGGAGCTCGCGCACCGGGCGTTGCAGGAAGCTCCTTCCCTGGAGCCGGCATGGGCGTGATGCGTGAAGACCTCCTGTGTTCCGGCCACGCCGCTTGCCCGGGCTGCATAGAGGCGCTTTCGCTGCGCCACGTGCTCGCCGCGCTTGGCCCGAACACGGTGGCGGTGATCCCGCCGTCGTGCCTCGCCATCATGGCGGGGCCACAGCCGCTCTCGGGCTTGCGCATCCCCGTGTACCAGCCGCCGCTCGCCGCCTCCGCCGCGTCCGCGTCAGGCCTGCGGCGCGCGCTCGATGCGCGCGGCAAGAAGGACACGCAAGTCGTGGTGTTCGCCGGCGATGGCGGCACCTACGACATCGGCTTCCAGTGCCTGTCCTCGGCCGCCGAGCGCAACGAGAACGTCCTCTACGTCTGCTTCGACAACGAGGGCTACATGAACACCGGGGCGCAGAAGTCTTCGTCGACGCCGCACTTCGCGCGCACCGGCTCGACACCCGCCGGCAAGCCGACGAAAAAGAAGAATCTCACGGCCATCATGGCGGCTCACGACATTCCCTATGCGGCGACGGCGAGCTCGGGCTTCCTCCCTGACCTGCTGCGCAAGGTGGAGAAGACGAGAGCGATGCGCGGCTTCCGGCTCATCACGCTGCTCGTGCCCTGCCTCGACGGCTGGGGCGTGCCCGAGGACCAGGGGCTCGCGCTGACCCGGCTCGCGGTGGAAAGCGGCGTGTTTCCGCTCTACGAGGTCGAGGACGGATGGCGCTATACGCTGAACGGGCCGTTCAAGTCGCGCCCCGTGCGCGACTACCTTGCGGTCCAACGCCGCTACCGCGGCCTCGACGAGCGCGACGTGGCGACGTTGCAGCGCGAGGTCGACGAGGGCTGGGCGCGGCTGCTGGCGCATGCGCAGCGCAAATGCGTAGCGCCGGCTTAGGGCTACTTCGGCTCGACACGCAAGCCGCGCGCCGCGCCGCCCGGAGGTGCACGGTGCAATACTAGCGCCCGTCGCCCGCCGACCCGGAGCCTCCGCCGATGACCGACATTACCCCCATCGTCGCCGCCAAGCGGCGTGCCTTTCATGACCTGCATCAGAGCGGGTGCTTCGTCATCCCGAACCCCTGGGACGTGGGCAGCGCGCGTTTCCTGCAGAGCCTCGGCTTCAAGGCGCTGGCGACCACCAGCTCGGGCTTTGCCTGGTCCAAGGCACGGCCCGATGGCGGCATCTCGCGCGACGTGGCGCTCGCGCACCTGCACGAAATGGTGGCGGCGACGGAGCTGCCGGTGAACGCCGATTTCGAAAGCGGCTTCGCCGCCGATGCGGCGGGCGTAGCGGAAAGCGTGCGCCTTGCCTGCGCGACAGGCGTGGCGGGACTGTCGATCGAGGATTCCACCGGCGATGCGGCCAGGCCGCTCTACGACCTCGACACCGCCGTCGAGCGGGTAGGCGCCGCACGCGCGGCGATCGACAAGGCGGGGGGCGATGCGCTGCTCGTCGGGCGCGCCGAATGCTTCCTCGTCGGCCGGCCGGACCTCGAGGAAACCATCGCGCGGCTCAAGGCCTACGCGCAGGCGGGCGCCGATTGCCTTTACGCGCCGGGCATCCATACCCCCGAGCAGATCAAGGCGGTGGTGAGCGCCGTCGCGCCGAAGCCGGTCAATCTGCTGGTCGGCTCGGCGAGCAAGCTCACGGTGCAGGAGATCGCCGCGCTCGGGGTGCGGCGCATCAGCGTGGGCGGCGCGCTCGCGCGCGCGGCGTGGGGCGGATTCATGCGCGCGGCCCGGCTCCTCGCCGAGCAAGGCAAGTTCGACGGCTTCGCCGATGCGGCCCCCGGCAAGGAGCTCAATTCGCTTTTCAGATGAGGAAAGAGAACGCGATCCGCGTTCAAGGCGAGGTGCGCCCGGGCTTCGAGGCGGTGCGCGCGGCGTTCGCCGAGAATTTCTCGCGGCGGCACGAGCTGGGCGGTGCCTGCAGCGCGTACTACCGCGGCGAGAAGGTCGTCGACCTGTGGGGCGGCGTGCGCAACAAGGCCGGCGAACCGTGGGAACAGGACACCATGGTCATCATCTGGTCGGCGACCAAGGGACTTGCCGCAATGACCCTGGCGCTCGCCCACTCGCGCGGCCGGCTCGACTACGAGGAGCGCGTCTGCACGTACTGGCCGGAGTTCGCGCAGCAGGGCAAGGAAAAAATCACCGTCCGGCAGCTCTTGGCGCACCAGGCGGGCCTGTTCGCGTTCGACGAGCCCGTGGACCGCAGCACCGTCGCCGACCTCGACCGGCTTGCGGCCGTGCTCGCGCGCCAAAGGCCCGCCTGGGAGCCGGGAACGCGCCAGTCCTACCATGCGCTCACCCTCGGCTTCCACCAGGGCGAGCTGCTGCGCCGAATCGATCCGCGGCATCGAACCCTCGGCCAGTTCTTCCAGGACGAGATCGCCGTCCCGCTCGGGCTCGATCTCTACATCCGGCTGCCGGAGTCGATTCCAAACGCGAGGCTGGCGACGCTTGCCAACCCGGGCCGGGTCGCGATGCTGCTCGGCTTTCCCCTCCGGCTTTCGCTTGCCGCGATGAACCGCCGCTCGGACATCTATCGCGCCCTGATCACCAATCCCGGCGCCGGCATATCCCTGGACGAGCAACGCATCTATGCGCGCAATCTCGAAGTCCCGTCCGGCGGCGGCGTCGGCACGGCGCGCGCCATCGCCCGCGCCTACGGCGCCTTCGCCAACGGCGGACGCGAGCTCGGGTTGCGTCCCGAGACCTTGCAGGCGCTGTCGGCGCCCGCCCGGCCTTCGACGCGCGGCTTCTACGACGACGGCCTGAAGGGCGAGGTGCGGTTCTCGCTGGGCTTCATGAAACCGAGCCCGTCCCTCCGCTTCGGCACCGAGGCGTCGTTCGGCTCGCCGGGCGCCGGCGGCGCCTTCGGCTTTGCCGATCCCGAGAGCGGCATCGGCTACGCGTACGTGACGAGCCGGATGGGCACGAACCTCACCGGCGATCCGCGCGACCTGGCAGTCAGGAACGCGCTCTACGCCGCGCTCCCTCGCGGCTGACCCCCATGTTAGGCTCTCAGCGCCATGGGCATGGTGTGCGTCTTCGGCGGCACCGGCTTCCTCGGCCGGCGTCTTGTGCAGCGGCTCACCGCCGAAGGGGCAACGCTGCGCATCGCAACGCGCTCAGCCTCTTCTGAAGCCGGCGCGGTGCGCGCCGACGTGCGCGACCGGCCATCGGTCGCCGCCGCGCTCGCCGGCGCCGACGCCGTCGTCAACGCCGTCTCCGCCTACGTCGAGAAGCGCGATCTCACCTTCGAGTCGGTGCACGTGCAAGGCGCCCGCATCCTCGCCGAGGAGGCCGCCAGGGCGGGCGTCGCGCGCCTCGTGCTCGTCTCCGGCATCGGCGCCGACGCGCAATCCCGCTCGCCCTACATCCGCGCCCGCGGCCGCGGCGAGCTCGCCGTGCGCGAGGCCTTCCCGCGCGCCACCATCGTGCGCCCGAGCGCCATGTTCGGTCCCGGCGACGCGCTGTTCGCCGGCCTCGCCGACCTGGTGCGCCTCCTTCCCGCCGTGCCGCTCATCGGCGGCGGCCGCGCCCGCCTGCAGCCCGTCTACGTCGAAGACGTCGCCGACGCCATCGCCCGCATCCTGGCCAGGCCAGACACCGCCGGCCAGACCTTCGAGCTCGCCGGCCCCCACACCTACACCCTGCGCGAGCTGATCGGCCTCGCCCTGCGCCTGATCGACAAACGCCGCCCCCTGGTCCCGCTCCCCTTCGCCCTCGCCGAGATCCAGGCCCGCTTCTTCGAGCTCCTACCCAACCCTCCGCTCACCACCGCCCAGGTCGACCTCCTGCGCGCCGACAACCTCGCCAGCGGCTCCCTCCCGGGCTTCCGCGACCTCGGCATCGCGCCGCAGGCCGTCGAGGACATCGTGCCGACGTATGTCCAGCGCCGCCCGATCAGGTAGACGACGTTCCGGGCCCCGCATGCCTGGGGTGGCATGTATCGATTCCCAGCGGAATGTACAGCGCGCACCAGCCGACCAATCCTGTGACCAGCGGCAGCAGCCCAACCAGCCCCCACCAGCGGGCATTGCCCTCCAGAATGAAGAAGAGGCTGAGAAGGACCACCCCTGCGACTATGCGGATCGCGCGATCCACTGTTCCGACGTTGCGCTTCATGACGTGCTCCTTTCCGGTTACGGATTACTTCCCGAGTGCATTCCCCGCATCATTTCTCCTATTGAAGGCACACCCGCGTATGTCGCATAGGCCCCTGCCAGGGGTAAAAGCGCCGCAAGGATGAGCACCCAGGCGGCCAATATCTGGCCAAATGTTTTCACGCCTCCTTGCGTCTTGGTGGAAGAGAAAAGAATGAAATAGCCGAGGATCACCACCAGCGTGGCAGGAATCAGACTGAAGAAGAAGTACATTTGATAATCTCAGACAGAGTTCGCCCGTAATGCGCCTTCCTCGCTTAGCTTGGCGATGATCTTGTCCGCGACCTGCCGTGCGACGGCCTTCCGTTCATCTTCGGGGACGTCATCCATAAGGAAGATGTCGGTGTATTTCCTGTAGAGCGGCAGCGCATCGATGTGGATCATGTGTTCTTCCCCGACCAATTCCTTCAGCACCCGCCCGTGGCACTTCAGGAAGCAGCCATCGATCATGACGCTCTTCTCCGCGCCCTTTATCCACTGGAGCATCGTTGAATGAGGCACGAAGAAAGTCTCGGCGTGGCACGCGCGCGCGAGCGACGGCAGGTCTTGCGTGATGTAATTGGCCGCAAGCCTGGCTATATCCCCCCGGATGCACGGGCCTTCGCATGAGAAAACCGGAGTGGTTTGCTTCGCAATTTGCTCCTTCGCCCATGCTTCGCCTGCAGGGCAAAGGCCTTTGACTCCTTCCACCTTTAGCGAGAAGTCAGGGGTATAAGGCTTCATTGGACCCTCCACGACGCGGTGTTAAGCAAAAACATAGTGCTCGCAGTGCTCGACGTTGTATTGATGTAGGACAAGGGCGCCCCGAATATTTGGTGTACTGGGGGGCGTTGCAGGCGCGCAACAACACAGCGGGTACACGCTTTGCTCTAGCGAGCGCGAGCGGCGGCGCATGCAGCAGCCCTACGAAGGCGAGGAGCGCAGGAAGCGCACGAGCGTCGAGCAGCCGGTCGACGATCCCGACTCCCCCAGGTTACCGGTGAGCGGCGAGGACGGCACTGGCCGGCGTTGAAGAACGACATCTGCCAACGGCAACCCGCAGCGACCCTGCCCCGGGGTGGGTGGCTCGCCGGCCCGTACACCTACACCTCGCCCTGCGGCTGATCGATAAACGCCGGCCCCTACATCCAAGCCTGCTGCTGACGAGTCTCGCCCGGATCCCGCGAGTGTCATAATGTCCGCCCTTCTGGGTCGAATTCACGCGGGCGGGTTCGCGTTCACGCCGGCATGGTCCAGGATTACCTCGCAGCTTCCCGCAGGAAAGGCCGGTTTTGAAATTCATTCTGCGCGCCTTCGGGCGCGCGTCGCAGGCCGTACCGTGGAATAGCGAGGAGTCGATCCGCGAGGAGCTCTTCAGCATCGAGCGCCTCGAGCAGCATGCCGAAAGCCTGGCCGCGGCCCAAGGTGTCGCCGCGGGATCGATCACAGGGCGCTCGCTCGCGGTGCGCCTCAAGGAAAACGAGTCCGTATTGCTCCAGGCCTATCGCGAGATCGCGGGCGCGGTCGGCGAAGGGCGGGCCATTACGCCGGCCGCCGAGTGGCTGCTCGACAACTACCACCTCGCGCGGGGCTCGAA